>JBDTQF010000017.1:0-27244 GCA_039932275.1 Burkholderiales bacterium | reverse complement strand
ACAAGGACACCGCCGGCCCCGCGGTGAACCCGCTGATCAAGATCATCAACATCGTCGCGCTGTTGATCGTGCCGCTGCTGCCTGCAACCGGCACAGGTACCGCTGTCGCCCCGCCCGCCAGTGCATCCGCGCCGGCGGCGGCCGCATCGGCCGATGCGGCGTCGATCAAGATCGAGAACGGGGTGGTGAAGTTCTACTTCGCCTCGGGCTCGGCCGCGCTGGCAGCGGGTGCGCCCGAAGCGCTGGCCGACATCGTCAAGGGCGTGGCCGGTGGCAAGAAGGCCGTGATCAGCGGCTATCACGACGCAGTCGGCGACCCGGCGAAGAATGCCGAGTTGGCCAAGCAACGCGCCATGGCCGTGGCCGACGCGCTGAAGGCCTCCGGTGTGGCCGAGGGTTCGATCGAACTCAAGAAGCCCGAGCAGATGACGGGCACCGGCACGGCCGACGAGGCTCGCCGGGTCGAGGTGGCGTTGCAGTAACCGCAACACCCCATCTTGGCAAAAGCCGCAGCCTTGCTGCGGCTTTTTTGTTGCTGCGGCAGCGTCACTCCGCGTCGGGTTGCGCTGCCGGGGTGGCCTGCTGAAAGGCGTCGAGCCGAGCGAGGTGCGCGTCGATACGCACGATCGTCGGATAGGCGTCCAACGGCACATTGAAACGCCTGGCGTTGAACACCTGCGGCACCAGGCAGCAGTCGGCCAGCGTCGGCGTGTCGCCGAAGCAGCACTGTCCCGTGTGGCCGTCGCGCGTCAGGCGGGTTTCGAGCGCCTCGAAGCCGGTGGCGATCCAGTGCGCCACCCACGCCACCTTCTGGGCCGGGGTGACCCCCAGCACACCTTCCAGGTACTGCAGCACCCGCAGGTTGTTGATCGGGTGGATGTCGCAGGCCACCTGGCTGGCCACGGCCCGCACCCAGGCCCGAGCCAAGGCATCCGCCGGCAGCAAGGGCGGCGTCGGGTGCTGCTCTTCGATGAATTCGAGGATGGCCAGCGACTGGCTCAGGTAGGCGTCATCGACCTGCAGCGTCGGCACCAGCTGTTCGGGGTTGATGGCGGTGTACGACGGGCTGTGCTGTACCCCGCCGTCACGTACCAAGTGCACCGGCACGGTGTCGAACGCCAGGCCCTTGAGGCCCAGCGCAATACGCACGCGGTAGGCCGCCGAACTCCGGAAGTAGCTATGCAGTCGCAGGGTCATGTTGTGTATCTCCTCAAGCCTTCGCGGGCAGCACCGTGCCCCAGCATTCACCAAAGCCGATGCGTGCCGCGCCGGGCCTCTCGCACCAGCCGCGCAGCACCACCGAGTCACCGTCCTGCAGGAAGGTGCGCTGCTCGCCCCCCGGCAGTTGCAGCGGCTGCTTGCCGAAAATGCCCAGCTCCAGCTCGATGTCCATGCGCTGGCTGGGTGCCAGTGCCGGCGCATCGGCGTCCGGCGCCTTGATCTGACCCTTGGGCCGCACAAAGGCCTGCCCCGAGACGCCGATGCTGGAGACGCGGCCGTGGTAGCCGATGAGCACCCACTTGTAGTTCGGCAGCATCGCAAACGGCAGCTTCTGCAGTGGGAAATCGGTGCCAGCGCTGTTGGCCGACGCCAGCCAGCTGGTCAACCCGGGATCGTGCGTTTCGTTGAGCATGCTGTGGTTGCCTCTGCCTGCGTCACTGCGTTCTTCAACGCGTCAGTCATTTCACCTCATCGCGCTTGCATGGCACCCACGGGAGCGTCCCAATCCCAGGCCGCTCGAACTGCTGCCAGTTGACACCGGTGTTCAAACGACCCCAGGCCTCAACAGCCACTAGAGTGTTACGGGTGGATGAGCCATCGCAAAATCCGTCAAAACGCTACAATGCTGCATCGCAACATAGCGACTGATGCTCGGCAACACGGGCACGGGTACATCGCCACCGCGCGAAACTTCAAGTCACCCACCGGTTTGAGATCGAGGTCCAGAGATGCTCTACCAGCTCTATGAAACCCAGCGCGCTTTCCTGAGTCCGTTCGCGGAATTCGCCAGTGCCTCCTCCAAGCTCTACAGCCACCCACTGTCGCTCTTCGCGCAGGGGCCGGGGTCGCAGCGCATGTCGGCCGGTTTCGACCTGCTGCACCGCCTGACGAAGGAATACGAGAAGCCGGAATTCGGCATCACCACCGCCACCATCGGCAAGACCGAAGTGGCTGTGCAGCAGCAGACGGTGATCGACAAACCCTTCGCGCGCCTGCTGCGCTTCAAGCGCTATACCGACGACGCCAAGCTGCTCGACACCATGCGCGCGCAGCCGTCGGTGCTGGTGGTAGCGCCGCTCTCCGGCCACCACGCCACGCTGCTGCGCGACACCGTGCGCACGCTGCTGCAAGACCACAAGGTCTATATCACCGACTGGATCGACGCCCGCATGGTGCCGCTCAGCGCCGGTGTGTTCCGCCTAGACGACTATGTGAGCTACGTGCAGGAGTTCATCCGCGAACTGGGCACTGAGGCCAACGTGATCTCAGTGTGCCAGCCCACCGTGCCGGTGCTGGCAGCCATCTCGCTGATGGCGTCCAACAACGAACCCACGCCCCGCACGATGACCATGATGGGTGGCCCCATCGATGCCCGCAAGAGCCCCACCTCGGTGAACAACCTGGCCACCGACCGCGGCATCGAATGGTTCGAGCAAAACGTGATCTACCGCGTGCCGCAGAACTACCCCGGCGCAGGGCGGCGTGTCTACCCCGGTTTCCTGCAGCACACCGGTTTCGTGGCGATGAACCCCGACCGGCATGCGAATTCGCACTGGGATTACTTCCTCGACCTGGTGCGCGGCGACGACGACAGCGTCGACGCCCACCGCACCTTCTACGACGAGTACAACGCGGTGCTGGACATGGACGCCGAGTACTACCTCGACACCATCAAGACGGTGTTCCAGCAGTTCGCCCTGGTCAACGGCACCTGGGAGGTCAACGGCCAACTGGTGCGGCCGCAGGACGTCAAGACCACTGCGCTGCTCACCATCGAAGGCGAACTCGACGACATCTCGGGCTCCGGCCAGACCGAGGCCGCCCATGGCCTGTGCACCGGCATCCCCAAGGCCAAGCAACTGCACTACACGGTCGAAGGCGCCGGCCACTACGGCATCTTCTCCGGGCGACGTTGGCGCGAGATGGCCTATCCGCAGGTGCGTGCCTTCATCCTCAAGCACCAGTGACAAGACCGTGAGCCGTCACGGCCCGTGGCCCCTCGGCGGCGCACAGGCAACGCACAGGCAACGCACAATCAGGCCGGCAGCGATGTCGGCCTTTTTCATGACCCGCTGCCCTGCTCTCCTGTGCCCATGAGTCCCAGCCTTCCCGTCGTTACCACCGCCGAGGTGGATGCCCTGCTGCCGCAGACCCAGTGCACGCGCTGCGGCTACCCTGACTGCTGCGCCTATGCACAGGCCATTGCCGAACAGCAAGCGCCCATCAACCGCTGCCCACCTGGCGGCGCCGAGGGCATCCAGCGGCTGGCGCTTTTGACGCGGCGTGAGGCACCACCGCTTGACCCCGCCTGCGGCAGCGAAGCCCCGCGCACGCTGGCCGTGATCGACGAGGACTGGTGCATCGGCTGCACCCTGTGCATCAAGGCCTGCCCGCTGGACTGCATCGTCGGCTCGCACAAGCAGATGCATACCGTGATCGAAGACCAGTGCAACGGCTGCGAACTGTGTCTGCCGGTGTGCCCGGTGGACTGCATCAGCCTGGTCATTGCCACCCCCGGGCACACCGGCTGGGCCGCCTGGAGCACCGCGCAGGCCGACCTCAGCCGCGAGCGCTATGCCGCCCGCAACGAGCGCCGCGCCCGCGCCGACGAAGAACATGCCGAGCAGCTCGAAACCAAGGCCCGCCACAAGCTCGAACACCTCAACGAGCTGACCCGCGACAACAACCCGGCCGAACTCGACCGCAAGCGCAGCGTCATCGAAGCCGCACTGGCCCGCGCCCGCGCGGCCCGCGCCAAGTGAAGCCGCAGCCCCGCCCAGCCACGCGCCATCGGCCGCCGCGCCGGGTGAACGATCGCGCGCACTCGCTATACTCTGGGCCTCGCGTGGGGGGGTAGCTCAGCTGGGAGAGCGTCGCGTTCGCAATGCGAAGGTCGGGAGTTCGATCCTCCTCCTCTCCACCACACGAATCAAGGGCCTGACAGCAGTCAGGCCCTTTTCATTTGGGCACGGATGGGCACGTGCCCATCTGCGGCGAGATGGTCGGGGACGCATCCCGGGCGGGGTATGCGCGGGTGGGATGCCATGCCGGGTGCTGTCGTCGCTGGATTCGGCTGCACGCCAACGGGCGCATCTGAGGTGAGCTGTAAGGTCCGCGCCGCGTCACCGACCAAGCCCTGATGACCGCCATCACCGGTGGCCCGTTCGAGGAGCAACCCATGTCCATCCGATCGAGTACAGCCCGGCTGACCGCCGCCGTGCTGTGGCTGTGCGCACAGGGCCTGGCAGGCACGGCCATGGCCGCACAAGGCAGTGGACCCGCGGCCACCTGCAGCGCCCAGAGTGGCCCAACCCGCGCCACGCTGGTCGAGCTGTACACCTCGGAAGGCTGCTCCAGCTGCCCCAGCGCCGATGCCGCGCTGAGCCGCCTGTCAAAACAACGGGCCGCAGTCGGCACCAGTCCCATCGTCCCGCTGGCGCTGCACGTGCCGTACTGGGACGCAATCGGCTGGAAGGACCCGTACGCGCAGCCGGTCTTCGAGACGCGGCAACGCCGCCTGGCCGCCGCCAACGGCCAGCGCAGCGTCTACACACCGCACTACTTCATCAATGGCCGCGAAGCCCTGGACTGGCGCCGCGAGCTTTCGCCGGCCCTTCAGCGCGCCAATGGCCAACCCCCCGGTGCCGCATTGGGACTGCAAGTCGCCCAGTCACCTACCACCGCCGGCACGCTGACAGTGCAGGTCACTGTGCAGCCCGCTGCGGCCAGACCACACGCCAGCGGCGCCTGGGAGCTGGTGCTGGCGCTGACCGAGAGCGGCTTGGTCTCGCAGGTTTCGGCCGGCGAAAACGGCGGCGTCACGCTGCATCATGAGCATGTGGTGCGGCGCTGGTTCGCGGTGCCCACCGGGCCTGCGGGGCCGGCCAGTTCGGCGCAGGTCGGCACACAACAAGCCTTCCAGATCCCGCTCGATCCACGCTGGCGGCCAGACCGGCTGAGCCTCACCGCCTTCGTGCAGAACACCGCCAGCGGCGAGATGCTGCAGGCACTCGCCCTGCCCCTGTGCCCCGCGTTGGTGACACGATGAGAGACTGGTTCCACCGCACCGTCCTCGGGCGGCGCTGGCTCTGCTTCATGGTGCTGGGTCTGAGCTTCTTCGTCTTTGGCGCGATGACGCTCAACCTGGTGAGCTTGCTCACCGTCAGCACGAATTTGGTACTTGAGTACGGCTGGCAGGCCCTGATGGATGGCGCCGCGCGGCAGCTGGGCGAACTGCTGCTGAGCGCCTATGCCGGCATGGCGGCGTACGTGGTGTTCAAGGCCTGCGAGATCCGCCTGGTGCAGTGGCTAAGCGCACCGCCACAGGTTTGAGGTTCACAGCAGCACGATGTCGTACTGCTCCGGATTCATCGTCCCCTCGGTCTGCAGCGAGATCGGCTTGCCGATGAAATCACTCAGGCCGGCGAGGTGCTGGTTTTCCTCGTCGAGCAGCATCTCCACCACCGCAGGCGCAGCAATGATGCGGAACTCTTTCGGGCTGAACTGACGCGCCTCGCGCAGGATCTCGCGCAGGATGTCGTAGCACACGCTGCGGGCGGTCTTGACCTGGCCGCGACCATCGCAGGTGGGGCATGGCTGGCACAGCATGTGAGCCAGGCTTTCGCGGGTGCGCTTGCGGGTCATCTCCACCAGCCCCAGCTGCGTAAAGCCGCTCAGCGTGGTCTTGGTGCGGTCGCGCGCCAGCTGCTTGCGCAGCTCGGCCAGCACCTGCTGCTGGTGCTCGTCGCGCGCCATGTCGATGAAGTCGATGATGATGATGCCGCCCAGGTTGCGCAGGCGCAGCTGGCGGGCGATGGCGTGGGCAGCTTCGAGATTGGTCTTGAAGATGGTGTCGTCAAAGTTGCGCGCGCCGACGAACCCCCCGGTGTTGACGTCGATGGTGGTCAGCGCCTCGGTCTGGTCGATCACCAGGTAGCCGCCGCTCTTCAGGTCGACCCGCCGCGCCAGCGCACGTTCGATCTCGCTGTCGATGTTGTACAGATCGAAGATGGGCCGTTCACCCTTGTACGGCTGCAGGCGGCTGATGGCACCGGGCGTGTAGCGCCGGCCAAAGGCCTGCAACGCATCGAACTGCAGGCTCGAATCGATGCGGATCGACTGGGTGCTTTCGCTGAGCAGGTCACGCAGCACGCGCTGAGCCAGGTTGAGTTCTTCGTACACCAGCGTGCCCGCCGGTGCCTTCAGCGCGGCTTCGCGAATGGTCGCCCAGGCGGTGCGCAGATAGGCAATGTCGGCGGCGAGTTCGTCGTCGGTGGCGTCCTCGGCATTGGTGCGCAGGATGAAGCCGCCCCCCGGCGGCGGGCCGCTCGGCGTGGCAACCGAGGTGCCTGGCGCGCCGGGCCCGGCCACCAGGGCCTGCATGCGCCGGCGCAGCTGTTCGCGCAGTTCGGGCGAGCCGATCTTCTGCGAGATGCCGATGTGGTCGTCGTGCGGCAGGAATACCAACAACCTTCCGGCGATGCTGATCTGGGTGGTCAGCCGCGCGCCCTTGGTGCCGATCGGGTCCTTGACCACCTGCACCAGCAGCGTCTGCCCTTCAAAGATCAACTTCTCGATCGGTAGCGGGTGGCTGCCGGCATCGCCGCTGCGCGGGCCGGGCTGGCCGGGCACCAGCACGTCGGCCACATGCAAGAAGGCCGCTCGTTCGAGCCCGATGTCAATGAAGGCCGACTGCATGCCCGGCAGCACCCGCGACACCCGGCCCACGTAGACATTGCCGACCAGCCCGCGTTCGAGCGTGCGTTCGATGTGCAGCTCCTGCACCGCGCTGTTCTCGACAATGGCCACGCGCGTTTCCTGCGGTGTCCAGTTGACCAAGATGTCCTGCATCACAGCGGCGCTCCGGTGTTGATCTTGAAGTGATCGAGCAGCTGTGCCGTCTCGAACAGCGGCAGGCCCATGATGCCCGAATAGCTGCCGCGGATGCCGGGGATCCAGGCTGCCGCAGCGCTCTGGATCGCATACGCACCGGCCTTGCCCATCGGCTCGCCCGAGCGCACGTAGGCGCGGATCTGCGCCCGGCTCAGCGCTGCGAAGCTCACCGTCGAGGTGCTCAGCAGCAGCCGCGTGCGCCGCCCCTGCCCCACTGCCACCGCGGTGAGCACCCGGTGCGTGTGGCCCGACAGCAGCCCCAGCATCCGTTCGGCGTCCGCCGCATCGGCCGGCTTGCCCAGGATCTGCCGGCCCAGCGCCACCGTGGTGTCGGCACACAGCACCGGTGCGGGCGGCAGCCCGCTGCGCTTCAGGCGCTGCAGGGCAGCCGCCAGCTTGGCCAGCGTCACCCGCTGCACATACGGGGTGGGGGCCTCGCCAGGGCGCACAGCCTCCAGCGCCTCGGCGTCTTCATGCGGCTCGGGCAGCAGCGGCTCGAAGCGCACGCCGATCTGGCCCAGCAGTTGGGCCCGGCGGGGGCTCTGCGAAGCGAGGTAGATGAAGTCGGACAAGTCGAGCCTATTCACGGTGATAGGGATGGCCCACAGTCACCGACCAGGCGCGGTACAGCGCCTCGGCCAGCATCACCCGCACGAAGGCATGCGGCAGGGTCAGGTCGGACAGGCGCAGCGTCTCGTCGGCGCTGCGGCGCAGCTCGGGGTCGAGCCCGTCGGGGCCGCCCACCAGCAGGGCCACATCGCGGCCGTCGTGCTGCCAGGCCTGCAGCCGTTCGGCCAGCTGCGGGGTGGTGACGCGGGTGCCACGCTCGTCCAGCACCACGCGGCGCACGCCCTTGGCGTTCGTTTTCTGGAGGGCGGCCTCGATGCGGGCGCCCTCGGCCGCCATCAACGCCTCCACCGACTTGCCGCTGTTGCGCGGCTCGGTCTTGAGCGCCTTGAGTTCCAGCCGCAGGTCGGGCGGGAAGCGCTTGGCGTAGTCGTCATAGGCTTGTTCAGCCCAGGCGGGCAGGCGCTGGCCAATGGCGATCAACCACAGCTTCATCGGGTCATCGCGTCATCGGCTCAGGCCCGCCGGCACGAGCGGGCTCAGCTGCTGCGCGGCTTGCGCACGGCGCTCTTTGCCGCGGTCTTGGTGGCCGTTTTGGCGGCCGTCTTGACCGCGGTCTTGACGGCTGCTTTTACCGGCGCCTTGCGCGCCACCGTCTTGGCGGCGGCCTTCTTCACCGGGGCGGCCCGCTTGGTAACGATGCGCACGGTGGCCACCGGCTGAGCCGTCTTGCCGGCGACCTTTTTCCGAGCCGGAAATTTGGCCGCAGGCGACTTGCCAGCGGCTGTCTTCTTCGCTGCCTTCTTCGCTGTGGTCCTACCGGGCCCGGCCTGCTTGAGGGCCACAGCCTGGGCCAGCGTGGGCGCGGAGCGCTGGCGGCCCGGCGCCTTGCGGGCCGGGGCCAGTTCGGCCGGCGTGAGCTTCGGCGCGGTCTTCCTGGCGGGCTTCTTGGCCACCGGTGCCTCGTCGTCGGGCTCCGACGCCTTGACCAGCTTGTGGGTCGCGCTTCCGAGCTTGACGCGCACCGGCTTGTCGCCCCAGAGCTCTTCGAGGTGGTAGTAGTGGCGGATGGCCGGCTGCATGATGTGCACCACGGCGGCGCCGCAGTCCACGATGATCCATTCGCCGTTGTCGCCGCCTTCGACGCTGAGCACGCGGCCACCTTCCCCGCGCACCTTGTCGCGCACGCTGGCGGCCAGCGCCTTGGTCTGCCGGTTGCTGGTACCTGACGCCACGATCACGCGCTCGAACAGGGCCGAGAGGTGTTCGGTGTCGAAGACCACGATGTCCTGGGCCTTGACGTCTTCCAGGCCATCGACGATGGCGCGTTGCAGTTGGCGGATGTTCATTCAGCTCCGGGTGGGTTCGGGATTGGAGAAAGTAGGTCGGGACGGTACAGATTGTGGCGGGCAATATAGCTTGCGACGGCAGGTGTCACCAGCGCCGGCGCCAGCACAGTGGCTTCCTCGCCAGCGGCCAGCCGGGCGCGGATCGCGGTGGCCGACATCGGCATGGCCCGCATCGGCACGGTTTCCACGGCATGCGGCACGCCCTGTAAGCCAGGGGCCTGCGGCGCCTGGCCGTCGCGTGCGGCCACCGCCAGCGTCACCATGCCGAGCAGCGCCTGCCATTCGTGCCAGGTGTGGAAGTTGGCGTACTGGTCCTGCCCGATGATGAGAAACCACTGCGCCGGCTTCAGCGACGCCGCCTGCAGCCGACGCACGGTGTCGATGGTGTAGCTCGGGCCATCGCGGCAGATCTCGATGCGCTCGAGCCAAAAGCGTGGCTCGCCGGCAATGGCCAGCCGCAGCAGCGCCGCCCGGTGCTCGGCATTGGTGAGCGAACGCGCCTTCTGCCAGGGCTGGCCGGCCGGCACCCAGCGCAGCTCATCCAGTGCCAGGTGATCGAGTGCGGCCCGCGCCAGCGCCAGATGGCCCTGGTGCACCGGGTCGAAACTGCCGCCCAGCAGGCCGATGCGCTTCACGGGCGGGTGTCTGACAAAGCGGGTTCCGTCACCGAATCAACCGCCGTTGGCCCAATCGCGTGGCCGCAAAAAATCAGCGTACAGGCACGCTTCGGGCGTGCCCTCGGCCGGCGTCCACTGGTAGCGCCATTCGGCGCGTGGCGGCATCGACATCAGGATCGACTCGGTGCGCCCGCCGGACTGCAGGCCAAACAGGGTGCCGCGGTCCCACACCAGGTTGAACTCGACATAGCGCCCGCGCCGGTAGGCCTGGAAGTCGCGTTCGCGCTCGCCATACGGCAGCTCGCGGCGCGCCTGCGCAATCGGCAGCCAGGCCAGCAAGAAGGCATCGCCGACCGCGCGCAGCATCGCAAAGCTACCCTCGGGGCCGAGCTCGGCGAAGTCGTCGAAGAAGATGCCGCCGATGCCGCGCGGCTCGTTGCGGTGCTTCAGGTAGAAGTACTCGTCGCACCAGGTTTTGAAGCGCGGATACAGCTCGGAGCCGAACGGCGCCAGCGCATCGCGGCAGGTGCGGTGGAAGTGGATCGCATCGTCCTCTTCGCCGTAGTACGGCGTCAGGTCCATGCCGCCGCCGAACCAGCGCACCGGCTCCGCATCGACAGGTGTGGCCGACAGCATGCGCACATTCATGTGCACCGTGGGCACGTAGGGGCTGCGTGGGTGCAGCACCAGCGACACGCCCATGGCCTCGAACGGTGCGCCGGCCAACTCCGGCCGATGCGCGGTGGCCGACGGCGGCAGCTGCGTGCCGCGTACATGCGAGAAGGCCACCCCGCCGCGTTCGATCAGCTCGCCGTCTTCCAGCAAGCAGGTGATGCCCTCGCCCGCCAGCTTGCCCCCGGGCGGGCGCTGCCAGCGGTCTTCCAGGAACAGCGCGCCGTCCTCCTCGCTGACGGTGTCGCAGATGCGGCGCTGCAGGGCCTGCAGGTAGTCGCGGACGGTCTGATTGCTCGGCATCGACTACCTCGGCTTGATGGCGCGGTGACCGATGTCCTGTCGGTACTGCATGCCGTCGAACTGGATGCCCTGCACCGCCTGGTAGGCGCGCTGCTGCGCGGTGCGCACCGAATCGCCCAGCGCCGTCACGCACAGCACCCGGCCGCCGCTGGTCAGCACGCCCTGGCCGCCGTCTGGCGCGGCTGCGGTGCCGGCGTGGAAGACCACGCAGTCGTCGGCTTCGGCCGGCAGGCCCTGGATGGCGTCGCCCTTGCGCGGATTGAGCGGGTAGCCGTTGGCGGCCATCACCACGCCCAGCGCGACGCGACGGTCCCAGTCGAGCTGGGTGACCTGCTCGAGCGTGCCACTGGCGGCATGCAGCAGCACCTCGAACAGGTCGCTCTTCAGGCGCATCAGGATGGGCTGCGTCTCGGGGTCGCCCATGCGTGTGTTGAATTCCAGCGCCTTGACCTGGCCATCGGGGCTGATCATCAACCCAGCGTACAGGAAGCCGCTGAAGGGCCGGCCGTCGCGCGCCATGCCGTCGACCGTGGGCGTGATGATCTCGTGCATCACCCGGGCATGGATGTTGGGCGTGACCACCGGCGCGGGCGAATACGCACCCATGCCGCCGGTGTTGGGGCCTTCATCGCCATCGAGCAGGCGCTTGTGGTCCTGGCTGGTGGCCAGCGGCAGGATGGTGCGGCCGTCCACCATCACGATGAAGCTGGCCTCTTCGCCCTGCAGGAACTCTTCGATGACGACCCGCGCGCCGCCAGCGTTGTGCTGCACGCCCAGCTTATTGCCCTGCAGCATGAAGTCGACGGCCTCGTGCGCTTCGGCCAGCGTCATGGCCACCACCACGCCCTTGCCCGCCGCCAGGCCATCGGCCTTGATCACGATGGGCGCGCCTTGCGCGTCGACGTAGGCATGCGCGTCAACAGGGTCGCTGAAGGTCGCGTAGCCAGCGGTCGGAATCTTGTGCCGCTGCATGAAGTCCTTGGCGAAGGCCTTGGAGCTTTCAAGCTGCGCAGCGGCCTGCGTCGGGCCGAAGATCTTCAGCCCGCGGGCGCGGAACGCGTCCACCACGCCGGCCGACAGCGGCACCTCGGGACCCACCACGGTGAGCACGATCTTCTCGGCCTGGGCGAAATCGGCCAGCGCCACCACCTCGCTGATGGGCACATTGACAAAACGCGGGTCGAGCGCCGTGCCGCCATTGCCCGGCGCAACCAAAACCTTGCTGACGCGCGGCGACTGCGCCAGCTTCCAGGCCAGCGCGTGTTCGCGGCCGCCGGCGCCGATGACGAGGACTTTCATTCGATGTTCAGAAGAGTGTTGTGGTGGACGGCTTGAACATCGTCGAGGTCTTCGATCACGTCCAGGAGCTTTTGCATGCGCTGGGCGTCGTCGCCGCCCAGTTCGATGGTGTTTTCGGCGCGCATGGTGACCTCGGCCACCTCGGGCTTGAAGCCGGCGGCTTCCAGCGCGTTCTTCACGGACTCGAAGTCGCCTGGCGCGCACAGCACTTCGACAGCACCGTCGTCGTCGCTCACCACGTCTTCGGCGCCGGCGTCGAGCGCCACTTCCATGACCTTGTCTTCGCTGGTGCCCGGCGCAAACACGAACTGGCCACAGTGCTTGAACTGGAACGCCACCGAACCTTCGGTGCCGAGGTTGCCACCGTACTTGCTGAAGGCATGGCGCACCTCGGCCACCGTGCGCACGCGGTTGTCAGTCATCGTGTCGACGATGATGGCCGCGCCGCCGATGCCGTAGCCCTCGTAGCGGATTTCCTCGTACTGCACGCCTTCGAGGTTGCCGGTGGCCTTGTCGACATTGCGCTTGATGGTGTCGGCCGGCATGTTGGCGGCCTTGGCCTTCTCGATGGCCAGCCGCAGGCGCGGGTTCATCGCCACATCGGCACCACCCTGGCGGGCTGCGACGATGACTTCACGTGTCAAACGGGTCCAGATGCGGCCACGCTTTTCGTCCTGGCGGCCCTTGCGGTGCTGGATATTGGCCCACTTGGAATGACCGGCCATGCAAACTCCTGAATACGGTGCGCGGTGGGGCGCGCTGGGAAGGTTCTTCGTTAGACTGGCATTGTACTTTTCGATACCCATCCACCCTGCGGAGACCCCGATGGCCGACCCGATCCTGCTCGCAGCCCACGGCGACCTTGAGGCCCTGCTGCTGCCCGCGCTGGCCAACCGCCACGGCCTGGTCACCGGCGCCACCGGCACCGGCAAGACCATCACGCTGCAGAAGCTGGCCGAGAGCTTCTCGCGCATCGGCGTGCCGGTGTTCCTGTCCGACGTCAAGGGCGACCTGACCGGCATCACCCAGGCCGGTGCGCTGAGCGACAAGCTCGGCAAGGTGCTCAAAGACCGTGGCCTGCCCGAACCCACCTGGCAGGCCTGCCCAACCACGCTGTGGGATGTGTTCGGCGAGCAGGGCCACCCGGTGCGGGCCACCGTCTCGGACATGGGCCCGCTGCTGCTGGCCCGCATGCTGGCGCTGAACGAAACCCAGCAAGGCGTGCTGCAGCTGGTGTTCAAGATCGCCGACGACAACGGCCTGCTGCTGCTCGACCTGAAGGACCTGCGCGCCATGCTGCAGTACGTGGGCGAGCATGCCAGCGAGTTCACCACCGAGTACGGCAACATCAGCGCCGCCTCGGTGGGGGCGATCCAGCGCGGGCTGCTGCAGATCGACGAACAAGGCGGCAACAAGTTCTTCGGCGAGCCGATGCTCAGCATCGACGACTTCATGCAAACGGTGGACGGCAAGGGCGTGATCAACATCCTCGCTGCCGACAAGCTGCTGTCGTCGCCACGCCTGTACGCCACCTTCCTGCTGTGGATGCTGTCCGAGCTGTTCGAGCACCTGCCCGAAGTGGGCGACCTCGACCAGCCCAAGCTGGTGTTCTTCTTCGACGAGGCCCACCTGCTGTTCAACGAGGCGCCGAAGGCGCTGGTCGACCGCATCGAGCTGGTGGTGCGGCTGGTGCGCTCCAAGGGCGTCGGCGTCTACTTCGTGACGCAGAACCCGCTCGACATCCCCGACAGCGTGCTGGGCCAGCTGGGCAACCGCGTGCAGCATGCGCTGCGCGCCTTCACGCCGCGCGATCAAAAGGCCGTCAAGAGCGCAGCCGAGACCATGCGCGCCAGCCCGGGGCTGGACATCGCCACCGCCATCACCGAGCTGGGGGTGGGCGAGGCGCTGGTCAGCCTGCTCGATGAAAAGGGCCGCCCCAGCGTGACCCAGCGCCTGTACGTGCTGCCGCCCGGCAGCCAGATCGGACCCATCACGACCGAGCAGCGCAAGGCCCTGATGGCGGGCTCACTGGTAGCGGGTGTCTATGAAAAGCACGTCGACCGCGAATCGGCCTACGAAAAGCTCAAGGGCCGTGCTGCCGCCACCGCCGACAACGCCGACGCGGTGCGGCAGTCCGCCGGCACGAAGCCCGCGCCCGGCCAGCCGGCACCGGCGCAGAACGAAGAAAGCGGCGGCCTCGGCGGCATGCTCTCGAGCATCCTCTTCGGCACCACCGGCCCGCGTGGCGGCCGGCACGACGGCCTGGCACAGACCATGGCCAAGTCGGTGGTGCGAACCGCCGGCTCGGCCGTCGGCCGCGAGATCGTGCGCGGCGTGCTCGGCAGCCTGCTCGGCGGCGGATCGACGCGGCGGCGCTGAGACAATCTCGTCGCAGAGCAACCCCGCTGACGCATCGGCGGGTACCAGAACAACAAGACGCGACCGCCCTCCCCGATGCTGTTCAACTCTTACGAGTTCCTCTTCGCCTTCTTCCCGATGGTGCTGCTGGGCTTCTACGCCCTCGGTCGGCGCAGCGCTAAACAGGCCGCCACCTTCCTCGCGCTGGCATCGATCTTCTTCTATGGTTGGTGGAGCGCCAGCGCCCTGCCGCTGCTGCTGGCATCCATCGCCTTCAACTACCGCATGGGCCTGCTGCTCGCGCCCGGCCCGGCACGCAGCGCGGTGCAGCGCAAGCGCTGGCTGCAGTTCGCGCTGGTGGTCAACCTCGGATTGCTCGGCATGTTCAAGTACGCCGACTTCTTCGTGGCCAACATCAACCTTGGCCTGCAGGCGCTGGGCGCCGACCCCTGGTCCGCACTGCACTGGCTGCTGCCGATCGGCATTTCCTTCTACACCTTCACGCAGATCGCTTACCTGGTGGACAGCTGGCAGGGCAAGGTCAAGGAGACCCGCTTCGTCCACTACCTGCTGTTCGTCACCTACTTCCCGCACCTGATCGCAGGGCCGGTACTGCACCACGCGCAAATGATGCCGCAGTTCGCGCGGGGCCGGACCTACCGGCTGCACCCGCGCCGGCTGGTGCTGGGGCTGGGGTTGTTCGTGCTGGGCCTGTCGAAGAAGCTGCTGATCGCCGACCCGCTCGGGCAGTGCGCCGACCTGGTGTTTGCGCGGGTGCAGGACGGCACGGTGCCCTCGTTCGAGCTGGCCTGGACCGGCGTGCTGGCCTACACCTTCCAGATCTATTTCGACTTCTCGGGCTATTCGGACATGGCGGTGGGCCTGTCGCGCTGCCTGGGCGTGACGTTGCCCGAGAACTTCCGTTCGCCCTACAAGGCCGGCAGCATCATCGAGTTCTGGCGCCGCTGGCACATCTCGTTGTCGAACTTCCTGCGCGACTACCTCTACATCCCGCTCGGTGGCAACCGCTTCGGCGCGTTTCGCCGCCATCTCAACCTGCTGTTGACAATGCTGCTGGGCGGGCTGTGGCATGGCGCCGCCTGGACCTTCGTGCTGTGGGGCGCGATCCACGGGCTGGCGCTGGTGGTCAATCATTTGTGGCGCGCTTGGTGGGCAGGCCGACCGGCGATGCTGCGCCGCCAAGCGCCCGGTGGTCAATTGGCAAGGTTCGGAGCCGCTTGCGTGGGCGCCATCGCCACCTTCGGCGTGGTCACCCTGGCATGGGTGGTCTTCCGGGCGCCGGACCTGGCCACCGCGCTGTCGCTCTACCGCGGCATGCTGGGGCTGAACGATGCCGTTACCACCAGCCTGAATGCATTGCGACCAGCGTTCCAGCTGCATGAGTTCTACCGCACCCTGATCATCGCGATGCTGGTCGCCTGGGCCCTGCCCCGCGGCCGTCAGATCGTCGCCAGCCTGCTGCCGCTGCCAGCTCGGGTACGCCGATGGCGGTCAGCCGCCAGCCGACGCGCCTGGGCGCTGGGCGCCGGTGTGGCGGCCGGGCTGCTGCTGGCCTGGAACGTCTCGCGGCTGGGCGTGCACAGCCCCTTCCTCTACTTCCAGTTCTAAGCACAGGCATGTCGCACCGCCCTGAGCCGACGCGGGCCACGCCGCCACGCCCGCCACCACATGCCGCGTCTCGCCATTGGCTGCTCGGCTTCGGCCTGTGCGTACTGCTGATGCTTCCGGCCCTGTGGTGGTCCTGGCTCACGCCGGCGCCGTACGGCGACCTCACACGCATTGCGTACCTGTCAGAAACCGAATTCGGCTGGCATGAACCTCAGCCGCGCATCGACGCCGGCCTGGTACGCCAGGCCCCGCTGAGCCAAGCCGATGTGCTGGTAGTCGGTGACAGCTTTTCCGCCGCCTTGCTGTGGCAGTCGGTGCTGACCGGCCGCGGCTGGCGCGTGACCACAGTGACCTGGTCCGTCGTTGGCCCGTTGTGCGCCGACCTGGAACACTGGCTGCGCACCCAAGGGTTCAAGGGAACGTCCGTCGTGCTTCAGCGGGTGGAGCGCAGTGTTCCAGAACTGGTACGTGACAGTGAAGGATGCTCGCGTATGCGGCCCAAGGGCAGCATCAAGTCTGTGCCTCAAATCCACGCTCCCGGCAGCCATGCCGCACCCTTGACCCACGCCCCTGGCTTTGCCGTCAACTGGCGTGCCCCGCTCGAAAGCGGGCCTGTGACCGCGTGGCACACCTGGCGAGCACAACACGGCCCCGCCTCCTTCGTGATCCACGAGACCGAACGCGTGCGGGTGCAAGATGTGCCGCAAGGCTGCAGCCGATTCAGCCACCGGCTGTGTCGCCGTGGCCTGTTCCTGGCGGATGACCTGGATATGCCCGCCGTCATCGACGCGCAGGTGGCGGCCTTGCCTGCTTTGTTGCCTGCCCCATCGCCAGCCGGTGCCGGGCTTCGCTTCGTGTGGGCCGTGGTGCCCAACAAGACCACCCTGTACCTGCAGGATCAGCGCGCGGCGAGGTTGAGCGACGCCATGCGGGCAGCGGTCGTCCACACCGGGTTGGGGGTCGACCTGTTCGGGGCCCTGCGCGTGCAGCGCGACCGCCAGCGCGACCTCTACTTCCCGAACGACACCCACTTCTCGCCAGCGGGCTACCTGTTCATGGGCGGCTTGATCGCAGACGCGCTGGGCCCTCCGCCGCCCCGTTGAAGCACCGGCGCGGCGGCATCGTTCACTTCACCGTGTAGCCCCGCCCATCCAGGCAAGCGGCCTGTGCCCGCGTGTAGTCGCGCCGGCGACTGATGTCGCTGCTGGAGCCGGTGGCTTCGGCCGTGGGGTCGAAGCCGCTCTGGCCCACCGCCCAGCGGTGGCATTCGTATTCGTCGCTGGCCTGCTTGTCGGCGCTCTGGCCCAGGCGTGGATAGATGTAGACGCGGTCGGGCGCATTGCCATTGCCGTCCACCACCTGGGCTTCCACCGGGGGTGACACCACTTCATAGCCGCCGGGCGCCTGCCGGTAGTACGCGCCATTGGCGTACCAATAGCTGGCGGCGCCGATGGTCAACAGGGTGGCAAATGCCGGCAGGTCGCCAATCACCACGCCATACGGTGGCCGTACCACGACGTAGCCGTACGGAGACGGCGTGTACCAGACGCCGCCGCCATAGGCATAGCGGGCACCGCCCCAGTACACGGCGTGGGCACTGGGCGGCAACGCACGGTAGCGGTAGCCGGGCACGGGGTAGTCATGCGAATGGCCATAGGCGCCATCCCACCAGCGACCCCGCGGCAGGTTCGCGGGGGGCGGCGAAGGGCGCGACGGCGGGCCACCGACCGCACGTTCCATGGCCTGACCCATCGGCCCGCGCGATTGACCGACGACCTGGCCGCCACGGCGGTCAAACCTGCCGTCTTGGTCATGCCCGCCCCGTTCGGCCCAGGCCGTCCCCGGCGCTGCCGCGAGCAGGCCCAGCAGCGCCGCGGCGCCGACCACCGCGTGGCGCAGGCCCGGCCGGTGGATTGCGCCCACTGTGTTGATGTCACTCATCGATGCACTCCTGAGATGGCTTGGCTACCCGCGGGGCAGGCCTACCGTACCGCATAACCGCGGCCGCTCATGCAGGCCCCGATGGCGCGGCGGAAATCGTTCACCGGCGCCTGGCGCGCTTCCCAGTCGCGCCTGCGGGCGTCCTGCTGGCGCTCGATGGACTGCGCCCGGTTTTCTTCGGCCGCCGCGCCCAGCACGCTGCCAAAAATGGCGCCCAGCACCAACCCGGCCCCGGTATTGCGCGGCGAGGACAAAACGCCGCCCACCGCTGCCCCGGCCATGGCCCCCGCGACGGCGCTGCCCGGCTCACGCGCCACCGGCCCGGTGCTGGGCGCCAGGGTGCGCTGCACCGGCCGCATGCCGGGGTCAATGCCGGTCTCACGCACCGCCCAGCGGTAGCACTCGTAGCGGTCGCGGTCCTGCTGGGCCTCGCCCTGGCCGCGCTCCGGGTAGAAGTACATCGGCGCGGCCGCCGCGGGCGGCTCTGCGCGCGGCGGCGGTGCACCGTAGTCGCGGTGCCGGGGCGGCGCCACCACGCAGCCCGCCAGCGTGGCGGCAGCCAGAGCCGCGGCAAGGCCGCGCAGCCGCAGCCCGGAGGCCGCGTTCGACAAACGGATGGATGGGGTGCGGTTCATGCGGTGAATCATCGGTGCGGGTGGCAAGCGGAACACAGCTGAGGTTCTAGAACAGGGGATGGGCGATGAGCCGATCACCGCAATCAACGTCCGGGCAGGGGCCCGAGTTGACGGCCCAGAAGTAAAGG
Organism: Burkholderiales bacterium; assembly: GCA_039932275.1. GTDB lineage: Bacteria > Pseudomonadota > Gammaproteobacteria > Burkholderiales > Burkholderiaceae_C > Sphaerotilus. The sequence continues at coordinate 8,633 of JBDTQF010000017.1, read as the reverse complement.
TTGCGTGAACACCCGTCGACGCATGCCTTCTACTCACACCGCCCCACGGCATTTCGCGCCGCCCCCTGCCCGGCCGTCGCATCGCGGCTGCGCCCCCGAAGACGGCTGCCTAAGCTGGCGCCCATCTTCACTGCCTTGGGAGCCGACCATGATCTTTCGCGCTGATTCCTCACCCGGCCCGCTGCGGCGTCGCATCGTGCTGGCCACGATCGCCCTGTCGTTCGCGGCTGCACTGATCCACCCCAGCGCGAGCGAAGCGGCCGCGCCGGCGGCCCGGTTCCAGGCCGCCTTCACCCACTTCAACCAGGCGGCCAATGGCGACAACAGTTCGGTCGACCCCGCAGCCGAGGCCTTCACCGCCTTGGCGACGCAGCACCCCGGCGACCCCGTGCTGCTGGCCTATGCCGGCGCAGCCACCGCGATGCGCGCCCGCAGCAGCTGGCTGCCATGGAAGAAGCTGAGCTGGGCCGAAGACGGCCTGGCCCAGCTCGACAAGGCGCTGGCACTGCTCACCCCCGCCAGCGATGCGCCGCTGTACCGCGGCACCCCGGCCAGCCTGGAAACGCGCTTCGTCGCGGCCAACACCTTCCTCGCCCTGCCCTCGATGCTCAACCGGCACGCGCGTGGCGAGAAGCTGCTGAACGAGGTGCTCGGCAGCCCGCTGTTCGAAGCCGCGCCGCTGCCTTTCAAGGCCGCGGTGTGGCTGCGCGCCGGCATAACCGCCGGCAAGGAGCGCCCCGACGACGCCCGCCGCTGGCTGCAGCGCGCGGTGCAGAGCCAGACCCCGCAGGCGCCGATCGCGCAGGCCAAGCTGAAGGAGCTGGGGCTGTGAACAACGCTTCCCGCCATCCCGCCATCGAGCTGCGCGGCGTGCGCAAGACCTACCGGCTCGGCCAGCACGTCATTCCGGCGCTGCGCGGCGTCGACTTGGCGCTCGCGCCCGGCGAAATGCTCGCGCTCACCGGCCCGTCGGGCAGCGGCAAGAGCACCATCCTCAACCTGGCCGGGCTGATCGACGCGGCCGATGCTGGCGAGATCCTGCTGGCCGGCCAGCGCGTTGAACGGCTCGGCGACCCGGCCGCCACGCTGCTGCGTCGCGACGCCATCGGCTTCGTGTTCCAGGGCTTCAACCTGGTACCGGTGATGACAGTGGCCGAGAACGTCGACTACCCGCTGTTCCTGGCCAGGCTGCCGGCGGCCGAGCGGCGCGAGCGGGTGGCCCGCGCGCTGGCCGACGTGGGCCTGTCAGACCACGCCCGGCATCGGCCGGATGCGCTGTCGGGTGGTCAGCGCCAGCGCGTGGCCATTGCCCGCGCGTTGGTCAAGCGCCCGCGGCTGGTGATTGCCGACGAGCCCACCGCCGCGCTCGATTCGCACACCGCCGACCAGGTGCTGGCGCTGATGCGCGAACTCGGCCGGGTCGAGGGCGCGGCCTTCCTGATCGCCACCCACGACCTGCGCATCACGCAGCGCTGCGACCGCGTCGTCAGCCTGCTGGATGGGCAGATCGTCGATGGCCACGTTCAAACACAAGGAGTGGCGGCATGACCCGCTTGCACGACACCTATGCCTGGCTGCGCTTTGCCGTGGCCAACACCCGCCGCAACCGCCGCCGCTCGCTGGTGACGGTGGGCATCGCGGCGCTGGGCACCGCGGCCATCCTGCTGGCCGGCGGCTTTGCGCTGTACACCTACCAAGGCCTGGCGCAGATGGCCGCGCGCAGCACCGGCCACCTCATCATCGGCCAGCCGGCGCATTTCGACCGCGAGGAAGACGTGCCGCTGCAGCACGGGCTGGACAACGCCGAGGCCCTGACCCGCCAGTTGCTGGCCGACCCGGCGGTGCGCCAGGTGCTGCCGCGGGTGGAGTTCACCGGGCTCATCAGCAATGGCGACAAGTCCACCGTGATGATGGCCGTGGGCATCGCGCCGGACGCCGAGTTCGCCGTCAAGGGCCCGTTCCTCGCCGTCAAGGCCGGGCGCGTGCTGAGCAACGACGACCGCCTCGCGGTGATGCTGGGCGAACGGCTGGCGCGCAGCCTCAAGGCCGCACCCGGCAGCAGCCTGACGCTGCTGGCCAGCACCAGTGAGGGCGCGCTGAACGCACTCGACGTCACGGTGCAGGGCGTGGTCTCCACCGGCGTTCCGGAGATGGACGCACGGCTGGTCTACACCGACGTGGCCACCGCGCAGAAGCTGCTGGTGAGCCCGCGGGTGTCGAGCCTCGGTGTGTTCCTCGCCGGCATGGACGCCACCGCCCCGACGCAGCAGCGCTTGCAGGCCGCATTGCCCGCGCTGACGGTGCAGACCTGGCTCGACCAGGCCACCTTCTACAAGAGCGTGAAGGCGCTGTACAACCGCATCTTTGGTGCGCTGGGGCTGATCATCGCGGTGATCGTGGTGTTCGTCGTCACCAACGCGATGGCCATGGCCATCATCGAACGCACCCGCGAGATCGGCACGCTGCGCGCACTGGGCACCCTGCCCGGCCAGCTGCAGCAAAGCCTGGCGCTCGAAGGCCTGGTGCTCGGTGGTGCCGGCGCGCTGCTGGGCGCGGTGCTCGCGCTGGTGGTGTCGGTGGCGCTGCTGGTCTTCCCGGTCGAGATGCCGCCGCCGCCCGGCCGCAGCACCGGCTACCCGCTGAACATCGCGATGGACCCCGGCCTGTACGCCGGCACCCTGCTCGGCATGCTGCTGCTGTCGATGCTGGCCGCGGCGCTGGTGGCCCGCAGCACCGTGCGCAAGCCCATCGTCGATGCCCTGGCGCATACCTGACAAAGGCCCATCATGAACATCCACTTCACCAAGAAGCACCTGTTGGCGGCAGCGACCATGCTGAGCCTCGTCGTCAAGGCCGCCCTGCTGGTCACCTTGTTCCACGGCTCGGCCAAGGCTGAAACAGCTCCCGACGCCAACCGCCTGGTGCAGGACGCCGACCGCTACCGCACCACCGATGAGAACCTGCAGGTCGAGACGCAGGTGACGGTGTTCAACCGCGACGGCTCGCCCGACAAGGAGCGCCGCTACACCGTGCTGCTGCAAAGCGGCCACCGCTCGCTGGTGCTGATGCGCTCGCCGGCCGAGCAGGGGCAGAAGGTGCTGATGCTGGCCGACGACTTCTGGCTGCTGATGCCCGGCAGCCAGCGCGCTCTGCGCATCACACCGACGCAGAAGCTGCTGGGCGACGCCTCCACCGGCGACATCGCCACGCTGCGCTGGAGCGAGGACTACCAGGCCACGCTGGTGGGCGAAGAGCCCTGTGACCCCGCTGCCGCAACCAGCTCGAAATGCTGGCACCTGAACCTGGCCGCCGGCCGCAAGGGCGCGAGCTACCAGCGCATCGAGCTGTGGGTGGGCAAGTCGCGGCACGAGCCGGTGCGCGCCGACCTCTACGTGCAGTCGGACAAGCTGGCCAAGCAGGCCGTCTTCGTGCTCGACAAGCCGGCCGACAAGCCCGGCGCGCTGGTCAGCGAGATGCGGCTGACCGACCAGCTTGCCAGCCACAAGGTCACCGCGGTGGGCTACCTGGCACGCAGCCCGCGCAGCGTGCCCGAGGCCTGGCTGAACCCGATGTTCCTGGCCCGCAACCCGTCGCTGGATTGATGGTCATGCGCACCTCCCTTCGCCCCGCAGGCATCGGCCTGGTGATGTGCATCGCCGGCGTCATCGCGCCTGGTGTGGCTCACGCACAGAGCGGCATCGCCACGGGCCTGAGCTGGAGCGGCGAGCTGCAAACCTCCTGGCGCGACCAGCGCGCCAGCGCCACCGGCCCATTGGCCGCGGCCAACAGCCTGCAGCCAGGCCTGGCTGCCGTGCCCGGCAGCAGCTGGCTCAACCGGGCCGAGCTCACCGGCGGCTGGCAGCCCAAGGGCAGCCGGTATGCGCTGGCCAGCAAGCTGCTGCTCGAAAGCAGCCAGGCTGAACAGGGCGGCAGCGACCGCCATGCCCGCGTCAACGAGCTCCATGCCAGCGCCGACTGGGGTGCCTGGCAAGGCAGCGCCGGCAAGAAGATCGTCGCCTGGGACGTGGGCTACGCCTGGCGCCCGAACGACGTGGTGCAGCAGGAACAGCGCCGCCAGCTGTTGCCCGTCACGCCCGAAGGCCGGCCGGTGCTGATGCTGGAGCACTTCAGCGCCGAGTCGGCCGCCACGCTGGTGATGGTGCATCCGCAGCGCTGGGCCGCGGCATCAGCCAATGAGCGCGGTCCGGAAGAAGCCGCCTTGGCCGGGCGCTGGTACCAGCGAGTCGGTGCTGCCGATTGGCATGCCTTTGCCCGCCTGGGCGAACACAGCCGCGCCAGCCTCGGCGGCGCACTGGCTTGGGTGGCCACCGATGCGCTGGAGCTGCATGCCTCGGCGCGTGCCCTGCAAAAGCATGACGCCCTGGTCAGTGAGGCCGGCGCAGCCGCGGCGCCGCAAGCCGGCAACCCTTGGCGGCTGGCCACGCAGGGCAGCACGCAGCAATGGCTCATCGGCGCCAGCTGGAGCGGCCAGGCACAGCAGAGCCTGCTGGTCGAGCTGTGGCATGACGGCACTGCGCCCAGCAATGCCCAGTGGGCCGACTGGCGGCAGCGCAACGCCGGGCTGCTGGCGCTGGGCACGCAATCCACTCTGTGGCGCAGCGCCGCGGCCGGCAACCTGGCCTGGCAAGCCGAGGCGCTGGGCGGCAGCCGCGCCAACCTGATCACCAGCAACCTGCGGCGCGACAACGCCTACCTGCGCGCCAGCTGGCAGCCTTCCGGTGGCCTGGCGGGCCTGCCCGGCACCTGGACACTCGCAGCCGACGCACTCATCACACCAGCCGACCGCGGCCATGCCATCGGCGCATCGCTGCAATGGCAGGGCGACCGTTGGCGCATCGACGCTGCCTGGCGCCGCTACGGCGGTCCGGCCGATGCCTTGTATGCGCAGCTGCCCGTGCGCAGCAGCGGCGTGGTGGCAGCAACCTACGGGTTCTGAAGCGTCGGCTTGACCGCGACCAGGTTGATCAAGGTTTCCTCACGCTGCGCTGGCGGCGCAATGCCCAGCCAGCGCTCGGCAATGCCCAGGTCCTGGCGGCTCCACCACAAGAAGGGATAGGAGACCGAGGCATCACTCACCTCGAATCCGGCGTGGCGCACCAGCGCCAGGTATTCGGCAGCGGTCTTCTGCACGGCCATCGGATGCCTGAACAGCAGCCGGATGATCCAGGAGTGGATATAGCGCTTCGTCGACTCGGCAAACAACAGCAGGCCACCGGGCTTGAGCACGCGGAAAAACTCGGCGATGGCACGCTCCTGCTCCACCAGATGATGAAAAGTCTGGTGGCACCACAGCAGGTCTACGCTGCCATCGGCCATGGGAATGCTGGCGCTGGAACATTCGATGAACTCGGCCGGGATACCGCTGCGCGCGGCCTCTGCCCTGGCGGCGGCGAGCATCGAGGGATCGATGTCCATGCCGATCAAGCTGTGCGGCCTGAAACGGTCGTTCAGCCTTTTCAGGGAACGGCCCCACCCGCAACCCACATCGGCCACGACGGGATAGCCAGCGTGGCGCGCGGGAACAAGCCGATCCAGATCATTGAACGCCCGTTCCAGCACATGCGTGGTCCACACATCGGTACGAAGAAACCATTTGCCGAAGGCTGTCTCGGGCACGTGATGCAGCGAAGGGGGGTCTCCATGAGGGCTGTCATGCCCAAAACTTTACACTGCGCAGCCATGAATTCCGCTCTCCTGTGGCGCGCCGGCGCGCTGTGCTCTTTGGTATGGGTGACCACCGTGCTGCCGGCCTGGGCCCAATCGACGCCGCGCTGGGAAGCCGGTCTTGGTGCCGCCTTGCTCGACATACCGCAATACCGTGGGGCAGACCGGCGCAGTCAACTGGTGCTGCCCTTGCCGTATGTGGTCTATCGAGGCGACGTGATCAAAGCCGACCGCGAGGGTGCGCGGGCCGTGTTCTTCGAATCGCGGCAGACCGAGATCAACCTGAGCGCACAGCTCAGTCCGCCGCTGGACAGCAACGACAACCCGGCCCGCGCCGGCATGCCGCGCTTGGCCCCGACCGCCGAACTAGGCCCCAGCATGCAGTGGCGCTTGCATGCACCTGTCGGCTCGGGCGTGTTGTCGCTGCACTGGCCGCTGCGCGCCGTCTTCACACTGGAGCGTCAAACGCGGCTGGTCGGCTGGCAAAGCACACCCCATCTGCAATGGGCCTCCGCATCAGTGCTGCCGGGCTGGCGCGTGAGCGCCCAGACCGGCCCCATTCTGGCCAGCCGGGCCTACCACGCCTACTACTACGACGTCGATGCAACACAGGCCACGCCAGATCGGCCTGCCTACCAGGCGCGCGGCGGCTATGGCGGTTGGCAGGTACTGACGGCCGCCTCCACGCGCTGGGACCAGCTGTGGTTCGGCGCGTTTGTACGCGCGGAGTCACTGCAGGGCGCGATCTATGCCGACAGCCCGCTGGTGTGGCAGCGAAGCGCTGTCACGGCAGGCGTTGCAATGGCCTGGGTTTTCGCGCGCTCGTCCGAGAGCGTGCTAGTCAAGCCTTGATGGGCCCGGTGCCTTGCATCTTGGACCAGGCTTCCTTGAGGGTCCAGTAACCCAGCAAGGCAGTCTCCCTGCTTGAAACAGGTAGCGCCAAGAACGCTGCCTGCTCGCGCAGTGGACAACACGAAGTGAGCACGCTCCTGGGACAAGGCGCCAAGTGGCCAAGATCAGGTGGCGGCTGTGCAGTAAGCGGTTGCAGCCTCGCACCTCCAAGGACATCACCCGCAGGCAGCGCATCAGCGCGACGAGAAGCCGAAACAGCCCGCGGATCCACAGCCGTGCAAGCGCGCGCTGACGGTCCACCTCGGTACGGCCACCCTCAGCAACGGAAAGGCCACCCCTGGCCACTGTTCGCAACGACATTGTCCCGACGTTGACACCGCAGCTGCAGCGCTTCGCGAGCACCAGTGACCATCCGTCGCAGGCGCTGCATTGGGCTCACCGACGCGTCGACAATCGAACACATCAATTGAACACTTGGCCGACACCCTGGCGTGCCCCAGATTCACGTTCTGACCCGACACAATCAACGACATGCCGACCGACCACGGATCGACCGCTGCACCCCCCGCAGCGACGATGAGCCCTTACGCGACGCCCTCCGCGAAGAAGTTCCTGCGCCACGGCGTGCATGTGGCCCTGGCGGCGGTGGTGATCGCCGCGGTGCTGACCATTGCCCAGGACGGCGATTTCTGGGTCAAGCTGGTGTATGCCGAGGCCATCTCGTTGTGCAGCTGGGCGGCCATCGACTTCGGCCGCTTCCTGTTCAAGCCCCATCCTCAGACGGGCTGGCCGCAGGGCTGGCGCGCCGTCGCCCTGCCGTTCCTGGGCTGTGTCGTGGGCTATGTGGTGGGCCAGCAGATCGGTGATGCGGTGTTCGGCTGGTCGTCGTTCAGCGCCTACCGCCATGGGCATCGGCCATGGATCAAGGACGTGCTGCTGTCGGCGGTGATCGGCTTCCTGTTCTCGCTGTTCTACTACCTGCGCGGGCGCAATGCCTTTCACCGGGCGCAAGTGGCCACCTCCGAACGCGACGCCACACTGGCCAAGCTCGGCATGCTGCAGTCGCAGTTGGAGCCGCACATGCTGTTCAACACGCTGGCCAACCTGCGCGTGCTGATCGGCATCGACCCCCCGCGGGCCCAGGCCATGCTCGACCGGCTGATCGCCTTCCTGCGCGCCACCCTCAGCGCCAGCCGCAGCAACCTGCACCCGCTGCAGGCCGAGTTCGACCGCCTGCAGGACTACCTGACCCTGATGGCCATGCGCATGGGCCCGCGCCTGGTGTATTCGCTCGAATTGCCGGCCGAGTTGCAAGCCCTTCTGGTGCCGCCGCTGCTGCTGCAGCCGCTGGTGGAAAACAGCATCAAACACGGCCTGGAGCCCAAGGTGGCGGGCGGGCGCATCGACGTCTGCGCGCGGCGCGAGGGCGAGCGACTGGTGCTGACCGTGCGCGACACCGGCCTGGGGCTCGGGGCCGGCAGCTCATTGAGCGGTGGCTTCGGGGTCTCACAGGTGCAGGAACGCCTGGCCACTTTGTATGGCGATGCCGCCTCGCTCACGCTGGCACAAGTTGACGACGACGCGGGCGGCACACTGGCCACGCTGGTGTTTCCGACCACGCCACCCGCGTTCCTGGCGCCGGCGGCCGGGTCCACCTCCACCACTGGCCACACCGCATGAACGCCACCGCGCTGATCGCAGAAGACGAACCGCTGCTGGCACAGGCGTTGGCCACCGATCTGGGCCGCGAGTGGCCGGGGCTGAAGATCGTGGCGCAGGTGGGCGATGGCGCCAGCGCGGTGGCGCAGGCACTGGCGCTGCGGCCTGCCGTGTGCTTCCTGGACATCCGCATGCCGGGCCTGAGCGGCCTGGAAGCCGCGCAGGCCCTGGCCGAGGATTGGCCGGCCGACGTGGCACCCTTCCCGCTGCTGGTGTTCGTGACGGCCTACGACCAGTACGCGCTGCAGGCCTTCGAAACCCAGGCGGTGGACTACCTCGTCAAGCCGGTCGAGGCGTCGCGCCTGGCGGCCTGCGTGGCCCGGCTGCAGCAGCGGCTGGCCGAACGCAGCCCCGGCGCAGCAGCCGAGCCGGTGCTG
>JBDTQF010000016.1:0-27718 GCA_039932275.1 Burkholderiales bacterium | reverse complement strand
GCGCCGTCCACGGCACCACCACATTCATCTCGTCCAGGAACTCGCGCTTGCGCGTTCGCTTGGCCACCAGGTTCAGCCCGAGGTCGGTTTGCTTCATGGTTCAAATCGTCGCCGCACGGCGGACTTCATGCAAACTCGCCGTCGCGGGAGTTATGCAGAGCATCCTTAGTTTTTTGGATTACTTTTCTGATTCGCGATTGAGGAGTTATTTTTGGAACATGCTGGGGTATATTCACTATGAACTACCTGGCGTATTTTTAGGAAATCCAATTCCCAACATCGTCAATGGATCTCTCTGGACAGTTCCTTTTGAGTTGGAATGCTATGTGGCCTTGGCTATATTGGCGCTGTCAAGATTAACCAGTAAGCACAAATGGCTGTTCTTATTATTCGTCGGACTCTGTCTTGCTGTGATGACTTTCGGGCTGCTAAGCCAATCATCAGCTGCGATGGTGCCACCCGCTGTGCAGGGCCGAGTGCTGGTACTCTGCTTTCTGGCGGGCGTGGTTCTCAACCTCATTCGGCATCGCGTGCCATTCCGTAGTGACATGGCTGTTGTTAGCGCCGTGTTCGCAGTATTTCTGCTGAGAAATCAAAACCTGGTGTATCTGGCGCCTTTGCCGGTGGCATATGTCACCGCGTGGTTGGGCCTGCATCGGCCGAAGAAGGTACCAGTTCTGATGGATGGCGATTACTCGTATGGTATTTATCTGTACGCCGTCCCCATCCAGCAGACGGTCTTTCAGTTGACATCATATGGAAGGACGTATAGCGGAAATCTGGTTCTGTCGCTATTTTTCTTGATGCTGTTCGCAGCGTTCTCATGGCATGTTATAGAAAAACCAACTCTGCGAATCAAGAGCCTATTCAGTGGTTCTATTCCGAGGGGGCAGATGTCGAGGGGATCTGGTTTTCCCCAGGATAGCTGACCATCGGCGGAGCTAATACGGTATGTCAGAAAATCCAGCTGTGGTGAAATCTCTTGATTTATTGAATGGTGCGCCCAAGTTGCTTGCTTGCGCGTGGAACGAACTGGATAACGCGCGTGGCTATTGGGCCGACGGTGGTTCGGGAGAGAATGGGATTCGTTCTAATGCTAATATGGTTTTTTCCGTTGCGGTGTGGTTGCGGTATGCTCGCCCCGAGGCGAGGAAGGATTGGGAAACCGTCCATTCTCGGGCGCTATCTTTGGTCCGTTACCTCTGCTATGGGCACGTGACGGGCGCCGGTACATGCGCAGACGGGCGGCGCTGGGGATTGAATTGGCAATCCTCCTGGTGGGCTGCCAAATTGGGGTTGGCGGTCTGGTGTCTGGAAGATCGCTGTCCCGACGATCTTCATGTCGCGGCGCGTAAGGTACTGATCGCCGAGGCTGATCACCACCTCAGTCGTGTTGCCCCGACGGGCCTTTTCCTTGATACCAAGGCCGAGGAGACCGCTTGGGATGTGGAGGCGTTGGCCGTGGCCTGCCTAATAGCTCCTGATGCCCCTCAGCGAGATGCTTGGTTAGCCAAGCTAATCGAATTTTCTTTCAATGTTTTCTCGGCTCCCCAAGACCGCCTAGACACACGCATGGTGGATGGTGCGCAGGTGTGCCAGCAGGTCTACACCTGCAATACCCACGGTGACCATTCACTTGATAACCACGGTAGCTTTCATTTTTGCTACGTGGCTAGCCCATTGGTGTCGAAGGCTTGGTCGTGGTTCGCACTGCGGGCGGCAGGCCTGCCCGTTCCACAGGCATTGCAGCACCATGTCGCCGATCTTTGGCACTTGGCGCGGCAGACCTTCCTTACCAACCGCTTTGCCTATGTGGGTGGCCAAGACTGGGCCCGCTACGCCTACGGTGAGTATTTCATCGTGCCGGCTCTGTCATACCTCGAGCGCGTGGTGGACGATCCAGCAATTCACACCATCCAGCAAGCGCGGCTGCGCTTTATGGCGAAGGAAGCCCAAGATGATCCGCAAGGTGGCTTTTATGGCCGGCGTTTTACCCATGGCCGTCTGAGCGGGCAATTCGCCAAATATGAATCCGATGCCCTGGCCTGCATGGCCTTGGCGGTCGTGTACGACACGGATGCGCACGCTGGCGATCCGGCAATTCGCACGCCTCTGCCTCAGCTGGCGGAGGAAGATGCGGTCCACGTCAGCCCCGAAGGTCAGTTTTGCTTCTGGCGCACGCCTAGGTTTTTTTTCGGGTTCTCATGGACGCATCTCGATCACCCCGGGCCATCGTTGGTGTTCGGTCCGACTGACCGCGACGACATGATCGATTGGCGCGAGGGCAACGGCCTAGGACGGGTGGACTCGTTAGCTGGCCAAGCATCGATGTGGGGGGTGCGCAGCATGCGTCGCTTGGGGCGTACGATTCAAATCAAGGGCCAGATGTTCGACTTGTCGAGACGGGGACGACGTGAGACCGAAACGACGTTGGAGTTGCTGTTAGACGCCGACACAGCGACTTGCTCATTTACGTACCAGGTGCGGGCTCTGCGCCGGCTTTGGTGGGTACGGGTTATACCGCTGGGCCTACATGTGCCCAATGACATGTTCAACGGTTACATGCGGACGGTAGAGCACGAGGGGCGGCGCCACATGATCGCCTCGTCGAGGCCAGACGCCACGGGTGCGATGTGGGCGCCGCCATCTAGTTGGAAACGACGCTGGCGGGGGGTGCTGCGCCGGCTCGGTGTCAGGGTAGGTGAGCGTTCATACGTGTTTCCCGGACCGTCTATCTGCATCGATGACACATTAGAAGTGTCGTGGCTCAATGGAGTCGGACTTGCTTGGCGTCAATTTGATCGCCCTAATAGTCCGTCAGACGCCCTTTGGGTAGATCGCCTCGATTTGGCGTCACGACGTTTGATGCTGAGCGTTGCGCCAGGTGACCTCTTATTAGATATAAAAGTGACGTTGGCCGTAAGGGGATCTATTAAGTCCGGGTAAACAAATTTCTACCGTCAGTGGTCTATGGGAAATTCTGCATTGCCAGATGTTGGGGTAACAATATGGAGTATTTTTTGTATTGTGGGGCTAATGTGTAAGATCATCGCTTGATTGGAAATATCAGGGAATTGTATGAGCTGCGCGTCCGATGAGAAATTCAAGTGCGGGAGAGAGGGTTGGCGAGGTGCCGATGGAAAGTAGAGCTTCGTGTCTACGCTGAGACAGGGATTTAATAATGTCCTGAATTTATAATTAATCGGATTTATTTATAATGCTGGTTTGGTATGACCTGTGTCGCGCCTTTCTCGCTATTTTTCTTTATGAAATAGCAAGATATTTCCCCGGTCAGCATACGGGCGGGAATACTAGATTTAATGAATCGAGTAATTCTATTTCTATAGTGCTGAGGAACATCGTTCTTGTTGGGCCAGTCTGTACGGCTATATGCTATGCGCTGCAAGGTGGCGCCACCGGTTCTACACGCTCGGTCTATCGTCCAACTGAATATTGGTGACACGTGGTAGCAACCCTGAAATGATTGTTCTCGGAAATAAGGGAAATGTCCCTTCGCTATAAAAAGTAGTCGGCTGACTATGTTCTCTAGATTGGGGCTTGTGATGATCGACGCCCCTTCATTCTTGAGAACCCTCACAGACTCACGAATGAATAGAGACGGATTTTCTAAATGCTCTAGAACTTCAATAGCTAGGACCGCATCAAATTGCTCATCCGGAAAGGGTAAAGGTTGATTTGCATCTACGAATGAGCAAGTTTGCTGTTCTACTCTAAAGTGTTCTGGATGAATATCTACGTTGGTTACGGTATAGCCGGCTTTTGAAAGTATCCAAGAAAGACCGCCTCTGCCGCTACCGACTATCAAGACATGGCCGGGCGCGGGCATTTGTTTAAGCGCCACCTCCCAAGTGCCGGGTGCTGCCTGTGGCTCCAGGTTTTTGGGTATTTTCGCGCACAGACTCAACAGTTCTGTTACATGGTTTTTTGTGGTGATCATTCTATACGCTAAGAGTTAAGTGAAATCGCAGGCATGGGCCGCACGCTGCTCGGTCGAAGCAAATAACCAATGCCAGGGTGACGGGCGGCGCGTTTCTAATTCTGGTTTCGATAAATCAAACCGTCCTGAAAGATCAATTTTTGCGTCGAAAAACGCCCTGTACAACAGGTGTAAAAAGAGAATGAAAAATTCGCGCGGTCAAGTAGTCAGTTGCCCGATACACATTGCGCGGCACCAAGCGGTTGTCATACCGTTTTGACCAACGATCGAGGGACAGACCCGCGTCATCGGCCCACCGCAACAATCTTCGATGCGTCATGACCTGGATATGTGTTTCATCGAAGGTGCCGGTGGGCTGTTCTGGCCAGTCCCCTCGAACGGCCAAGGTATAAAGCGTCTCGAGGTACCGCATGTTCGGTGTGCTGATGGAGACCCAGCCGCCGGGTTTCACCATCTTGGCGTAGCCAGCCAAACGCTTCCAGGCGAAGGGCAGATGCTCCAACACATCTGCGAGGATGAGGCCGTCCAATGACTCGGCATCAAACGGCGTGAGGTCGTCGATGCCGATCTGCCTTGCGGAGGTCAGGCGTTGCTTGGCGTGCTCAATGGCTTCGGGCGCAACGTCCACACCGTGCACTTCGCGGCCGGCTTCCACGAGGGTTCGTTCGGTGGCGCCTCGGCCGCAGCCGATGGAGCCAATCACCTTGCCATCGGGTGGCACGATGGCAAGGATGTCTTGCCTGACCACGTCGAGATAGAAATAGTCTGTCATGGGGATCTCAGCAGCGAGTGTTTCGCTGGCTCAATGAGGAACGGTGGGCCGGCCGCGGAGCAGGCCCACCGCAAACAGCAATGCGTCCAGGTGGTCGCGGCGGCGAAAGAAGGTGTAGCGTGTTTTGAGCGCCCACAGCAGGTTGAACAACGACGGCGAGTGATACACGTACCGCGCGTGGCGAGCCAGCAGGGCGTCCACGCCGGGGTGCCAGCAATCACGCACGGACTCAAGGGTGGCCTTGAGTTGTGGTTCGTAGGTCAAACCCAGTTGAAAGGTGTCCGAAACCATCCCGACCGACGGGGTGGCCGCGGCGTCGTCGGCCGTCTTGCGGCTGAGCGCACCAAGGGCGTTGGCAGCATGCTGCCGATAGTGCAGCAATGATTCTTTCAAGAAGCACCGGTACCCGGTGGCCTCGGCAATCAGGGCGGCCTGGTAGTCGTAGTGAACGGTCGGTCGGGCCCGTGCGATCAACTCTCGCAACGGTCCATTCACCATCATCGTGGCGCCTTGAGTGGGGTTGGCGAACAAGGCCGTGGCCAGCCCCCGGTGAACGGCGCGCCGGGCCACGAAGAAGGGCTGTATGGGCCGCAGGTCGGAGTCTGCAACGATGGCGTCGCAATGCACCAGCACCGGTGCGCCTGGGTGCTCACGCTCTTGCGCGAGCATGGCGTTCAGCGTTTTCTCGATCTTCTGGGTGTGCCACACGTCGTCCTGGTCGGCGAACAAGGTGTAGCCCGCGGTGGACTGTGACAGCAGGTGATGGAAGTTGTTATTGAATCCCAGGTTGCCCAGGGTGTCCTCCACGATGCGCAGCCGTGTATCGGCTGCCGCCAGCGTGCGCAGCAGCGCCGGCGTGCCGTCGCGCGAACCGTCATCGCGAATCCACAACGTCCAGTGCGGATAGGTCTGTGCCTGAATGGAGCGGATCTGCTCCTCGACATAACGGGCGCCGTTGTAGGTGCCCATCACAATGCTGACGCTGGCGGTGGCGGGGTTGGATGGCGGCATGCGCAGCATCCTCAACCCGGTTGCCGAAGGGCTTGGTGGTGCACGCCAGCAGGCGGGCGGGCCTGATTGATCCAGTGCAGTTGCTCGCTGGAAAAGTCGCTCGTCCATTGCTCGGTCGCCGGGACATCGAGCTTGTCGTAAAGCGCTCGACCGTAGAGGTAAAGATCCTTCCGCGGCGCAATGCCCAACGACTGCGCTGCTTGAACCATCTGCTTCAAGGCCCAGTTCACCTGCTGCAGACTGAGCTGGGACAGGTTCATGATGGTCTCGTCGCCCACCAGGTCTACGTGAGTGACCAGCGATTCATTCAACCGTGCGGTGGCTTGCTGCATGGCGTCTTGTTTGCCACCCAGGTAAGCAAAGAACGGCAACATCGGCATGGAAAAGCAGGGCAACGGCTTGCCCGGGTGGCGCCTGAACATCGTGTACTGATGGATCATCTGAGAGGGGTGCACCAGGTCGGCCTCGTTCATGGGCTCGATCGTTCGCTGTAGCGGGCTGAGCGAATAGTCCTGCACCGCGAGCGTGGTGTCGTAGTCGACGGAGCGACTGCCCTTCAAGAACATCTTGTTGAACAGCCGGATGGGCTTGTGTGCCCGGAGCCAGGCCGTGTCGACGAAAGCCTCGAACGTCGTGGCCAACCGGTCCTCGGCCTGCAATCCATTGCTCTCGTACCACTTGATGCCCTGTATGGCCGCGCCGTCACTCACAAAACGCCGGTAGCGGTTGGCCAATGCCGGACCCACGACCAACGCGTCATAGTCGTGAATGAGGACGTGACGGGTGGTGACCTGCGACAGCGCGATGCACCACGACATCCAACTGTAGAGATAGGGCAGCTTGAGCCGCTCGGCCGCTTCACTTTGGCGCCGGGAATAGTGCAGGACGGTGATGTCCCATTCCGGATAGGCCTGCGACAACGCGGCTTGATTGATGTGGCGTGGGGACAGCGCTTCGGTGGTGTCCAGCGTGACGATCACCCGCTTGAGGGTGGGCCAGCGGGAGTTGTACAGGCAACGCAGATTGGCGTGGAGGATGTCTGGCAGCCGCGCCGCCATGCCGATGACGGCGGTGCAGCCGTCATCGGGGTCTTGAAGCGGCCGCCAGGTGACGAGCCCCGCAATCTGTTCCCGCAGCCATTCGCGACGCACCGTGGCGGCAAAGTGGATCAGCGCATTGGCGTGCTTGCCTTGCATGAGAACTCCCTGCTCCTGTTACTTGTACTCAATGAGCTGCCGAGGTTTGTTACCCGAAAAAAATGATTGCACGACCCCCCAGGATTCCGGCACCTTGCCAAGCAACAGAAAGGTAACTTTGACTGCCTTGCTCCTCGCACCACCGCGTTCCCGGGCAAACAGACGCAGCCACTGCGCGGGCAGCAGCAACCACGGCGTCAAGGCCCAACTGCCACTCGCCGTCATGGCCAGGAGGACCAGCGACGCGCCGGTCAGCGCAACGGGCAGGGCCAGACCCCAGAGCACAGCGCGGCGTTTTTCTCGCACCCAGTGGCGTTCGGGTGGCGCGCCGTGCAGACGGGCACCTTCGGCAAACGCATAGCCGGCACGCCGGCTGCGCTGCCACCATTGGCCAAAGCGTGTCATGGCCGCGTCGTGCAGCGTCATCTCCGCATCGGCCCGCCAGACCTGCCAGCCCATGGCGCGCAGCCGCACGCACAGCTCGGGCTCTTCGCCGGCAATCAATGTATCGAGGTAGCCACCCGCGGCTTGCAGCGCGTCGAGCCGGAACATGGCATCACCACCGCAAGCCTTGGCCAAACCAATGGCGGTGTCCCACTCCCAATCGCACAGCTGGTTGTAGATGCTGGCGTCTGGGTGTCTTTCGCGCCGGCGGCCACACACCGCCGCCAAGTGCGGGTCGGCTTGCAGCAATGCGATGGCGGTAGCTGGCCAGCCAAGCTGCAGTTCGCAGTCACCGTCCACGAATTGCACCCAGCGCAAACCGGGCTGGCACGCCAGTGCGCGTTGCCAACCGGCGTTGCGGGCGCGTGCCGCGGTGAATGGGGTGCTGAGGTCGAGGTTGACCACAATCGCCCCTTGCTCACTCGCCCATGCCGCCGACCGATCGGTGGAGCCGGAGTCGACATACACCACGCACCGAGCATGCGGCAGGGCTGATGTTAGGCAGCGCTTGAGCCGCTCGCCTTCATTCCGACCAATCGCCACGATGGCGAAATCCGGCAGGGGGGCGATGGGTGCGTGGCTCATGCGTCAGCTGACGGCAGGATGCGAATCGTGCGGGGCTTGACGACGGCAGGTACACCCACGGCCACCGAGTTGGCTGGCACGCTGCGCACCACCACCGCATTGGCCCCAATCACTACGTTGTCGCCGATGGTGATGCGGCCCAGCACCTTCGCCCCTGCGCCGATGTCGACGTTGTGGCCGATCACTGGGGCGCACGGGTCGTCCACCCGGCTGAGGCCCACCACCACACCGTTGCGGATACGGCAGTTGTCGCCAAAGCGGGCGTAGCCGCTCACGATGATGCCGCCGAAGTGGTCGATCACGAAGTTGCGCCCCACCTCCACCTCGCACGGGAACTCGATGCCGGTGAGGATCTGCACCAGTTTGTAGGCCACCTTGTAGAGCAGCGAAAATACCTTGCGCAGCGGGGCAGGTTGAACGCCGTAGCGCCACCGGCCGAAGCGGTACACCACCATCACCCAGAAGCCCTGGGCGCCCCAGTCTCGGCCATGGGCCTGGTAGTCAGCGCGAATGTTGTCGAACATGGGCATTGGCGGTGGTTGCGTTCAGGTCATCGAGTCGGCCGGCTGCCCCAGCTGGTGAGCCCACCGATGCGCAGGAACAGCCGGCTGTTGCCAAACTCACTGAGGGCTGCTGCGAGGCCGCGGCCCTTGAGCAATTGCTTGGCTGCCAGCAAGCAATCACCAAGCCAGCCAAGCACCAGATGTGCGGCAAGACCGGCGACGCCATGGTGCTTGCGCATGTACAGCAATTCGCTTTCGACCTGCAGCGCAGAGATCTGCCGCCCCTTGGCCGACACCTCGCTCACTGTGGCGGCGCTTTCACCACCGAGGTGAATGCAGGACGTGGTACCGAGATAGTGCACTTCCCAGCCGGCCGCCTTGGCCCGTTTGCAGTGATCAACCTCTTCGTAGTACATGAAGTAGCGCGAGTCGAACAGGCCGAGCTGCTCGATCACCTCGCGCCGCACCAGGTAGAAGCAGCCCGGCACCCAGTCGCAGGGGCGTGCCGACTGGTGGTCCCAGGCCATGTCATCCACCAGGCGCACAAACGGCAGCAGGCGGGACAGGCCGGTGCGGTTCAGGAAGATGTTCAACGGCGTCGGAAAGTAGCGACAACTGGGTTGCAGCGAGCCGTCGCGCCCGATCAGCCGCACCCCGACGATACCCACGCGCGGGTGCTGGTCGAGGTAGGCAAGGGCAGTGCGCACGCAGTCCGGTGCCACAAAGGCATCAGTGTTGAGCAGCAACGTATGGCGGCCTTGCAGGTGGCTGAGCGCCTGATTGTTGGCCCGGCCGAAGCCGACATTGGTGCTGTTCTGAATCAGGCGCACTTCGGGCCAGCGCGACTGCATGTGCTTCACCGAGTGGTCGGACGAGGCGTTGTCCACCACCGTGATGTTCAACGAGAGACCTGCGCTGGCCGCATGGAGTGTCTCGAACATACGGTCGAGCAGGTGTGCGGTGTTGAAGTTCACCACGATGACATCGAGGTCCACCGCGCTCATGTGGCCAGCACCTGGTTCATGTGTTGCCTGAAGCCGCCTTCGCGGCAGTAAGTGGCCAGCACGTCGAAGGCCGCCCGCGAGATGCGCTCCGCCTCGGCGGGATGGTCCAACACCCGAGCGACAGCCGCGCCGAGGTCTTCGAAGGTCCAGGAGATGGGTACGTAGGTCTGGTGCGGGACGAAGATGTCCGGGGCGGTTTCGATGTGGCTCATGTCGGGCTTGATGAGCACGGCACCCATCGCCACGGCTTCGTAGTCGCGCCAGCACACCTCGCCGTAGCCGAACGGGCTGAAACAGGTGGCGCATTGACCCAACTCAGCCAGGTAGGCTCGCTTGGAGAGGTAGCTGACCGGCGTGGTTTTGAGCGATGGCAGCGCCGTGACGGCAGCCTGCGCATCGCTGCGCATGCGCTGGTACCAGTCGGATTGGCCGATGCCACCCAGGCGGGCATGCAGCTCATAGCGCCGCGTCGCGAGGCCTTGACCGGTCCAGTGGCCGTGGAAGCGGTGAACCAAGTAGGGCGCGAGGAAAAAAGTCGGGCCCACTATGAGCTTCGAGAAGAAGCTGGGCGGGATCGCAGATACCCGTTCCGGCTCAGCGATGCCGTAGTGGCGGCTGTAGAAATCGGTGAGGTTGGTCTCGCCGGCGGTTGGACGGGCGTACTGGGTGCGGTCGCGCAGTACGTGCTTCTTCACGTACAGGTCGACACAGTCGTTCAGGGCTGCAGCGAAGCGCAGGTCGGTGGGGGCGAAGGAGTCGAGGTAGACCACCTTCGCGTTGGGGTTCAACTCGCGGAGCAACCCAACCAGCGCTACCAATTGTTCGGGACTCTTGTCGATCCATGTCTGCAGCAACACCACATCGGCGCCTTGGGGGGCGTGATCCGGCGCTGCCAGGAAGCGGTCCAAGTTCACCTCCCTGAGCTGGATGCGCTGCGGCCATTGATGGCTGAACAGATAAAACGGGAATACCTGGCTTTGGGAAATCGGGTTGTCCATCGAGACCAACAGCACGCGCAGGTGTGCGCCGGCACCGAAGGGTCGCGGCCAGCGCAATGCCCAGCCTTGCCGCCATTGGGCGGTGCGGCTCCGCATCAACGAACCGGAGAACGATCGAAGTGTGGTCGGGCAGTACGGACTCATGCCGAGAGTGCCGCCTCAAAGGCGCGCGAGGAATGCTCCCAGGAGCAGTCGGCGACCGTGTCGAAAGCGTTGTCCGACACCTGTCGCCAGTCTGACGGATCGAGGGTGAGCAATGCCAACAGGCCTTGGGCCAGTGCTTCGACGTCGTCCACCTCGGCGAGGTAACCGTTGACACCGTCCCGGATCGCCTCTGCAGGCCATCCGGTCCGTGTGGCCACCACCGGCGTCCTGCAAGCCATGGCCTCCATGGCTGGCAGGTTGAAACCCTCCGAGCGGCTGCATGTCAACCACGCGTCGCATTGCGCGTACAGATCACGGATCGCGGTCTGCGCCGGTGCGACATGCAGACTGAAGCCCTGCGGCAGGGGCGCGTATTGTTTGGGAGGATCGGTGCCGAATGCGACGACACGCAGATCGGGTCGTCGATTGCGGACCTTCTCGATGACCTGCAGCGCCGTATCGAACCCCTTGAAGGGGGTTTCATGGAACAGCACACCTATTGTGGGCAGGGGTTGCTTGCCTCGCGGGGGGGCATGGAACTGTGCATGGTCGACGGCATTGGGCACCAACAGGGTGTTCGGATCGCCGTACCGTTCCAGCATTAACTCCTGCAGCCAACGGGCGATGACGATCTTCTTCAACGGCAGCCTGTATGTGGCTTCCACGCGCTGCACCGGCAAATAGTCAAAGGTTTCATGGTGCTGGACGAAATAGAACTTTCTGCCCTTCGCAATCGAGAGCCGAGAAACCCATTCCGCCGTCTCCCACCAAGTTGCAATCACCACGTCTCCATCCGGCACGTCGCGATCCTCGACGGGTCGGGCACCATCGAGCTCAATGCGCTGCACGTCGAGCGAGTCGAAATGCGACGGCTGCGCCGGTGCTGCTCGCGCCTGCTGTCCGCGAAGGGCTTGCCATATGCGACCGAGTGGTCTTGGCCGAGGTGGCGCGGGGCGTGGATGGACGATTGTCACGCGATGTCCATGGCGCTGGAGCCACCGTGCGTAGATGGCGATCACGCGGATCCCACCGGACATGTTCGGCGGCGGGGCGACGAAGGTGATGTTCATCTTGCCGAAATTCACTGCACTCGGATGAATGGTTGAGGTGATATCAGACCCCTGGATGAATCCAGTGGGCCATGTAAAGAAGTGCTAAGCCGATGGCCGTACCTGCTGCAATTGACGGTAACAAGGCGGCTTCGCTTGCGAGCGTCAGAAGCCGTTGTTGATACCTGAAATACAGGACGAAGGGCAAATTGATGAACTGACTGGCGACAAGGCCCCAGAGTGCGCCACTGTTGCCCCAGATCTGACATCCAATCACGGGAAAAGCGAAGATGGCGATCAGTTGGGCCATGCGGCTCAGCGTGGCGAACTTCGAATGGTTGGTGATGAAGTAGAGATGTTCGGTGATCTGGCTGCGCAGCGCGATCGTCCCCAGGATGATGATGCTCAAGACCGGCCCGGCCTCTCGATAGCGGGGGTCGTAGAGGGTGGAGATCAGGAGGGATCCAAGGCAAGAGACCGCTACGGCTGCTGCGACGACGGTCAAGTCAAAGGTTCGTTGGACCTTGGCCAGCGCGGCGGGCATCCTGCCGCGTCCGTCACGATGAATCTCGGCCAATGCCGGGTACAGAACGGTCGCCAAGAGCTTACTGACGATCGTCTGAAAGGCTCCCGCCAGCGTGAGTGCGATTGTGTACAAGCCGAAATCATGTTCGTTGAAAAGGCTGCCTAACACCACGCGGTCACCATTCAGCACGAAGAAGCCGACGATGGAAGATGAGGCGATCCAATGCGAGTTGGCAAGAATCAACTTCTTGCAATCAGCGTTGATGCCAAAGCGCTCGCGGTCGCCGGGCAGGTAGCGGTAAAGCAGGCTAAAGCGAACCAGCGAACCCACGACGGTGCCCAGCAGCAAGGCCCACACCGACCGAAAAAGAAACCCGAAGGCAATGGTGGCCAGCGAACCGACAAACTGCGCCAGGATTTCGAGTGCCAGCAGGCGCGTGATCGCCAGATTGCGTTGCGCCATCCAGGCCCTCATCGGGTCTGCGCCCTGGATGATGGAGGTGACTGAGAGGGCCGCGACCACCCAGGGGAGGTTCGCGTTGGCATAAACCGAGTCCGAAGGCAGCAAACCGAGCTGGTTCGCGAATAACAACACCACCGCTGCGACCAGGGTGACACCCGCGATCATGCAGCCACGCATCACCTGGATGCTCCAGGCCGTGTTCAGGAAAGCCCGGTCGTGATCCTTGTGGTTGATCACCGCCAGCCGCACGCCGAGGTCGGTGAACAGGCTGATGGCGGTCAGCACCGTGAAGCCCAGTGCGAAGACGCCGAAGTCTGCAGGCGCCAGCAACCGCGTCGTGACCAGATTCGATGCCAGGCGAATGAACTGCGCAGCGAAGTGACCGGCCAGTGTGATGGTGGCGGCGGAGGTCGCGCGTTTCTTGAGGGTGGCTGCTGGTGCCTCGGTGCCCTCTCGCGCTGGGCCGGGTGGCGCTTCAGTCACGTTGGGGGCCACCAGATCAAGGTGTCAGGGTTGCCGGCAGGGGCCCGGGCGCTTGCATTGCAGGGCGACATCCGTCAGATGGGCCGGTGTGCAGGTGTCGCGGTGGATTGCGATGCCGCCAGCGAGCGGGCAGTGCGCAGGGGGTAGAGCTGCTGCGTGCCCGCCAGCAGGCCCAGGATGCACCAGTAGATGAACGGAATCACCGTGATGCTGCTCACCGTGAAGATGGTGACCAGGATGCAGGTGGTTGCGGCCAGCAGGCCCCGGGTCATCTGTTCCAACGTGGTGGAGGCGTTGCCGCGTTGGGTGACATTGCGGATGGCCACCCAGATAGCCGAGGCAAAGCTGCCGACGAACAGCGACAGACCCACCAAGCCGGACGACAAGGCAATGCCGAGGTACGAGTTGACGATGTCGATGATGCCCTGGCCCTGGCGAAGTGATTCCAGCATCTGACCGAAGATGTAGGAGTGGGCGCCAAAGAAGGGGCTTTGCAACACGACCTGCCAGCCAATCGTCAGCAGCCGCTGGCGGTAGTCGACGTTGTCGGAATCCACCGTGCCGACGAATGGCAACAAGTCGATCACCTTGTCGCCGAACGGTGTCAGCAGCAGCACAGCACCCATGGCGAGGCCCAGGCCCGTCAGTCGGAGAAGGTCGCGCATCGGGGTGCGACCGAATAGTGCATACACGAGCAGGCCGGCGCCGGCACCCACCCATGGGCCGCGTGACTTGGCCATCACGATGCCTCCCACGAATATGCACAGTACGGCCAACCACCGCATGGCATGCCCTGAGCCTTGACGCCGCAGGGCCATGTACGCAAAGAAGCCTACCGACAGGGTGTAACCCAGAGCGATCGAGTGGCCTGTGCTGGCGACGGCGCGCAATGAATCTGCAGTGCCTCGACCCAGGTAGCTGCCCATGGCCCAGAAGATGCCGAGCGCACCGGGCAGTGCGCTATACAGCAACCAATACTGAATCGCTTCGAAGACTGCGACCGGAGCCAGCAGGATGGACGCGGTGACCAGCGCACCGAGGACTTCACGCAGCTTCTCTTCGGAGCGGATGGACCGGCTCACGACGAAGTAGGGCAGCAAGATATCGATCGAACGATCAAATGTGCCGCGCAGCGTGTTGGTGAACGAATCGGCCGAGAACTGCAGCAGGCTCGGCAGGAGGAAGAAGCCAACAACCCAGTAGTCAGAGGCGATGCGGCCGAATCGAGGGGTGGCTTTGTCCTGCAGCAGAACCAGCAGCGCTGGCAACAGGCACGTCAGCGACAGCAGCTTGATGTGGTTGATGGTGAACAGGTAGCGAATGCCGCCGACAAACGGGATTTCGGCGGAGAAGGGCGGCACGGCCAGCACCAGGAACAAACACAGCGCCACGGGATTGGGGTCGGGCTTGCTGGCCTTCACGCGGGCCAGCACGAGGATCCCGGTGATGGCGACGTAGATCCAGAAACTGCCACTCAGGAAAGCCACCAGCGTGATGGCGAACCACATGTTGCGCCGGTGCACGAACTCCTGGTCGGCCATGCCCAGGGTGGGGGCCAGGGGCCGCACCATCCAGAAGGTGCACAGCGCCAGCCCCAGGATGACGACGAGCGCCCGTAGATGTTCTGGCATGCCTGCGGTCCGTCCTAGCGCAGGCCGGTCAGCCGGGCCAGGCTGGCTGGGGGCAGCAACGGCACCAGGTCGCCGACGAAGCGGTTTTGCACCGCGAAACTGCGTTGGGTGTCCGTGTCGATGGTAGAGATGCGGAACAGCAACCCGTCGGCAATCTCGCCACGCAGGCCGTGCCGCAGTTCGGCCAGCTTCTTGTCCAGCCCGCCCAGTGCGACGCTGTCGCCGATCATGATCCAGTACGTCACCGGCTCGAAGCGCTGGTTGGCCAGCGAGGTTTCCAGCCGGGTCACCGGGATGTTGCCTTTGGGTGTCTGCAGTACGTCGCGGCGCTGGCCGCGGAGCCGGAAACCCTGGGCCGGGTAGCAGACCTCGGGGTGGTGGATCTCCACGCCGCTGTCGGTCTGGTCTTCACCGTAGGCCACCGAAACCATGACGCGCTGGCCCAGGCTGTTGACGTAGGTGCGCGTGAGGATCTGGTTGTAGGTGGCGTTGAGCAGTTCCTGGGTCTGTGGGTTGACCACGCCGCCGTAGACGTTGGTATCCAGCCGCCAGTCGGCGAAGGCCTTCGGAACGGCGTCTTCCAGGATCAGTCGTCCATTCAGCGTGGCCAGGCGCCTGGTGGGCGTCATCACGTGGGCGGTGGCGGCGGCGCCGGCCATCAGCACGGCGGCCAAGGCACTGCGGCGCGTGAGGCTGGCGGCAGAGTTCGTCGTCATGCAGCGACCTCGGCACTGGGCTTGAGCGGGCCATGCCGGCTGCCCAGCCGCAGCAGGCTGTCGGTGGCGATGATGAGCAGCAGTGCACTCATGAACAGCACCATGCCAGCGAAGCCGTGCAGGAAACCCTGGCCGGCTTCGTCGCCAAAGTGGTAGGTGATGAGCGTGAGCGAGATCACACGGATCACGTTGGCAGCAAAGGAAATCGGCACGATCAGGATGGCCAGCGCGATGTTGCGGAACACCGAGGTGTAGCGCACCACGTTCAGGTACAGCAGCCCCAGGGCTTCGAGCGTGAACAGGGTGTGCAGGCCGGCGCAGGCGTCGGCCACCAGCAGCTGGTAGGGGCCGATCTGCAAGATGACACCGGTGCGGGCGATGGGGTAACCCACCCCGTACAGCACCCATTCGGCCACGCTGGAGACCGCCATCTTCATGGGCTGGGTCACGGCTGCCACCAGCACGCCGGGCAGCGGCACCATGAACAGCATGAAGAAGAAGACGAACCACAGCGCCTGCAGTTGCGAGGCACCGCGCATCAGCAGCACCAGCGCCACCAGCACCCAGATCAGCGAGCTGACTTCCGCTGACAGGATGCTTTGCGAGCGCCCGACCGCGTAGAACAGGCAGGCCACCACCAGCAGCGGCCAGCCCCAGGCCGGGCGTGGGTGGGAGGGGGTGTCGGTGGCCAGCAGCTGGCGCTGCCGGTACAGCAGCCACAGCGAAACACCCAGCACGATCGGCCCGTGGGCTTGCTCGTCGCTGGCCCAGACGGTGCGGAACAGGCCGACGAATGTCGGCAGGTACATCACCGCCAGGCCCAGCAGTGCCGGCAACCACGGCAACCAGGGTGTCCAGCGGTTGGTGCTCGTTTGCGGCGGCATGGGTCGGTGCGGGCGCGCTTGGCGTGCGCGCGGTCAGAACTCGTTGATGATCACGCCCGCCAGTTTGGCGGTGCTGGCGCTGAGCGAGGAGACCACGTCGTTGAGCGACTTGACGCGGCTGCGGTCCTTGCGCGCCACCAGCAGCGCGGCACCGCACTTGGCCGCAATCACCTGCGCATCAGTGCCGTAGATCATGGCCGGCGTGTCGACGATGACATGGTCGAACTTGCGCAGCAGCTCACCCATCAGCAGGCGAAAGGCCGGGCGCTCGATCAGCTCCAGCGGGTTGGGCGGGGTCACGCCCACGGGCATGACGAACAGGCTGGGGATGTCGGGCGCCTGGTAGATGACGTTGTCTTCCTGCCGGCCGCTCAGGATGCCGCTGAGGCCGGAGGTGTTCGGAATGCCGAACACCTGGTGCTGGCGCGGGCCGCGCAGGTCGGCATCGACCACCAGCGTGCGGCCGCCCAGCTGGGCCAGCACAACGCCCAGGTTGGCGGCGAAGAAGGTCTTGCCATCGCCGGTGTCGGGGCTCACGATGGCCAGCGCGCGCTTGGGCTCGCCAGGGTTGAAGGCACGCATCATCAGCTGGCTGCGGATGGCGCGAAACGCCTCCGACTGCTTGCTGAAAGGCTGTGCAGCCACCACCAGCTCCATGTTCACGTCGCGCCGGTCTTCAGGCGTGTACGGGTAGTGGAACTGCTGGCTCAGCGCGAACACAACGTCGGCATCGGTCGCGAAGCCCAGCGCCACCGCCGCTTCGCCGAAGCGCACGCCGTTGGTCCGCTGAAACTCGATGATGGCCTGGACCTGCTCCTCGTTGAGGTTCTTGGTCTGGCGGATGATGTCGCCGATGGAGCGGTCAAGCTCCGCGGAGGACTGCACGTCCTCGGCAGCCACCAGGGTGGGGCGACGGTGGGGCGAGCTGTTGCGGGCGGCGGCGTTCATGCGGAGCGGCTCCTGGCGGGAAACAAGGCCTGTTCGACGACGGCTAGGGCGGCGATGGCGGCTATGGCGGCGAAAGCGGGTTCGCGGCTCATTGGCCGGGGCTGGGCAGGCGGCCCAGCACGTTGTTGGGCAACTGGAGCGCAGCGCCCCGCGTGGCCAGCACGCCGCCCAGAGGCTTGGGCAGGCTGCCGATCACGGGCAGGCCGATCAGGGTGTTGATGTCGTCGGCTGTGCGCACGCGGCGGTCGAGGCGCTCGCGCAGCAGCGCAAAACCGATGCCCAGGGCGATGCCGATGCCCAGGCCCATCAGCAGCATCTGCGGCAGCGGCTTGGGGATGGACGGTGTGGTGGGTTCGTTGGCCAGCGACAGCAGCGAGATGTTGGTCTGGTTGCTCTGGCTCTCGATGCTCGACTGCGTGGCACGTGCCAGCACGGTGTCGTAGGCCCGTTGTGCCGTTTCGACTTCGCGTTGCAGCAACGCGACCTCGTCGCGTTCCGAGCGCATCTTGAGCACCTTGCCGCGCTGGGCTTCCAACGCAGAGCGCACATCGGCCTCGCGGGAGGCATTGATGTTGTTGGCGATGCTCACGCTGCCTGTGACCCGGCGGGTTTCGATGTCGAGCTTCTTGCGGAGTTCGGCGATGTTGGCGCGCAGCTCCACCACCTGCGGATGGGCGTCGCCAAACTTGGAACTCAGCTCCTGCATGCGCACTTCCTGGCGCGCCAGGTCGCCGCGCAGGCCCGACACCATCGGGTTGTTGATGACGTCCTGCGATTGGTCGGACGCATTGCTGGCCTGGCTGCTGCGGCTGCGGGATTCTGCGGTCAGGGCCTGGATGGTCACCAGCTGCGAGCTGAGTTCGTTGAGGCGCTGATTCTCGATGTCGACGCGTTCGTCGGTGACCAGGATGCCGTGTTCGCGCTGATAGGCAGACAGCTTCGCCTGACTCTTCTCAATCGATTCGCGCAGGTCCTTGGCGCGGTCGTCGAAGAAGGCGTTCTGGCGCCGCGACGGGTCGACGCGCAGCTCCAGGCTGGTGTCGACATACCCCCTGACGAAGGCGTTGGCCAGGGCCGCCGCGAACCGCGGATCAGAGGCCACGTACGCGATGGTGATGACGTTGCTCTGCGACGCTGCGCGGGCATCGAGCGGGCGCTTGATGGTCTCGGTGATCCAGGCTTCGTAGCTGCCGCTGCCCTGGGTGTCTTCCATCCAGTTCTTGCGGGCGGCGGCGTTGTCGGTGAGCTTGAGGTCGCGCACCACGCGCTGGGCCACGCGGTCGCTCTTGATCACCTCGATCTGGGTCGCGAGGTTGGCCATTGCGGCCATGCCACCCATGATGGGATCGAGCGTCTTGATGTCCACCAGCACGGCGGCCGACGCGGTGTAGCGCTTGGGTGTGACGTAGGTGGCCACCCCGGAGGCGACCACGGCCAGCAGCAGCACGATCAGCGAGCCCAGCCAGCGCGCCTTGAGGATGGAAAGAAACTGTGCAGGGTTCATGGTGCCAACCGGTTGATGCGCTGAGAGCAGGCCTTGAGAGCGGGCGTTCGGTGGTTCAGAACAGGCTCTGGCGCACGTAAATCACGTCGCCATCGCTCAATGAATCGTTGAGCTGCGCGTCGTACTCGTTCACCTTGCCATCGGTGCCGCGACGATGAATTTTCATGCCCTTGTTGGTGCCCTTGGCCGTCAGGCCTCCGCCCGTTGCCAGCGCCTGCATCACGGTCAGGCCCCGGCCGAGCCGGTAGGTGCCTGGGCGCTGCACTTCGCCGTAGATGTAGATCATCGGTGCGCGGTCGACGTAGATGATGTCGCCGTTCTGGACCACCGGGTCCTGGTCGAGCGAGCCTGCGCTGGCCAGCTTGCCGATGTCGAGCTGCACCCGCACCAGCTTGCCGTTGCGGATGCCGCTGAACGTCAAGATGTCGCTGCCGTCGGGCGCGATGCCGCCCGCCGCGGCCAGCAGTTCGCTCAGCCGCGTACCGCTCACCTCCAACGGGTAGCGTCCCGGTTTGGCCACCAGGCCGAGCACGCTGGCCTGGTTGCCCTTGACCTGCATCAGCAGCAGGTTGACCTGCGGCTGTTTGACGAAGTTGCCGGTGCGCAGACCGTCGCCAATGGCCTTCTCGGCTTGCGCGACCGACAGGCCGCCCAGCTTGACCTGACCCAGCAGCGGGTAGCTGATCGTGCCGCTCTCGGAGACGCGTGTCTCCAGCGACAGATCGGGGTTTTGGTAGACGTTGATGCGCAGCACGTCGCCGATGCCGATGACGTAGTCGCGCTGGGCGTCGCCCTGAGCCAGCGCAGGCACGGCCAGGCAGCAGACCAGCAGCGTCAGCACGACGTTGCGCAAACGGAGGTAGGCGGCTCGAAGGCGTTGATGCATGGGGATGGGCGTCCTTGGGTTCGGGATCACTTGAGGCCGGACAGGCCCTTCTGCAGCGCATTGGCGTCAAGTTCGCTGGCGGCAGGGGCAGGCTGAGCAGGTGCCGCGACAGGCTCGGCGGGTGCGTTGCCGGCGAACTGACCCATGTAGTCGATCTTGGCGTTCTTGCGCAGGTCCTTGACGGCACCTTCCACCAGCTTGCGCTTTTGTTCGTTGAGCAGAAACTGGCTGATGGCCGCCTTGGCTTGCGGCTCGCTCACCGGTGCTGGCCGCGTGCCCTGCACGAACAGCAGCGACAGGTTGCTGGGGCTGGCCTGGGTCAGGCGCTGACCCGTTTCCAGGCTGGCCAGCCGGTCGACGAGTGCGAGGGGCATCGACTCGGGTGCCTGGGTGGCGCGCCGCGAGTTGTACTTGAGTTCACTGCTGCGCAGCACGTTCACCACATCGTCGGGCGTCTTGGCGGCGTCCAGCTTGTTCTTGACCGCTGCCTGCTGGGTGGCGTCGGCCTCGATGGTGAACTCTGCCAGCGAATAGATGCGGCGCTGTGCGAACAGTGCCGGCTTGCTGGCGTAGAACGCGCGGATGTCGTCGTCGGAAGGCTTGCTCGCTGTTTCACCGAGCTTGTCGGCATAGGCCCGCGCGATGATTTCGCGCCGCGCCGCGTCGATGGCCATCACGACCCGCGGGTCGCGGTCGAGCTTTTGTTCCTGCGCCTGCTGCAAGGCCAGTTCCTGATCGATCAGGCCTTCGAGCACGCGTTTGCTGGCGGCTTTGGCCTGCTCCGGCTTCAACCCCGGCTGCCGTTGCAGCACGAAGTTGATCTGATGAACCGAGATCTCTTCCTTGTTGACCTTCGCTGCCACTTGCGTGGCGCCGGCCTTCTTGTCGCCACACGCCGCCAGCAGGGCAGCACCGGCAACCAGGGTGAGCACCAGCGCTGTGCGGGCGCCTTGGGCAAGGGTACGGGAAGTGGAGACTTGCAGGCCGCGGACCGAATTCATCGAATGGATGCTCCCAGGGCTGCCACCCGGGCCACGCCAGCGACAGGGCGGCGTGCAGGAGGCAACCCGCATGACAAGTTAAGTAGAGACAGAAGAACGGAAACTGAAAAATCTCGGCGCAGTGTAGCGGGCGCCATCGGGGGAAATCCTCCCCCCATGGCGCGCGGCGCGTCGATTGGTTGCGGCCTTGTTAAGTCTGCACGCCGAGATTCCCGCGGCGATGCAGGCGAATGTCCACTCCCGACCTCGGCGGACGCCTACAAGCGTCGGGCTGGCAGGTGGCTCGGGTTGGTGCAGCGCCCCGAAGGGGCAATTCCCGTGATGTGAGGCCGCCCAATAATGCTCATCGTTTTCAAGCAGCCACGGAGCAACCCATGCCATCGATCACCGTCCCGCCAGCACCCGATACCGAATGCATCACCCTCGGCGGTGGCTGCTTCTGGTGCCTCGACGCCGTGTACCGCCAGGTCGATGGCGTGTTGTCGGCTGAAAGCGGTTACAGCAACGGCCAGGCGTCGCGGCCGACGTATGAGGACGTGTGCAACGGCACCACGGGCTGTGTCGAGGTGGTGCGGGTGCAGTTTGACCCGGCCCGCATCGCTCTGCGCGAGGTGCTGGAGATCTTTTACTGCATTCATGACCCGACCACGCTGAACCGCCAGGGCAACGATGTCGGCACGCAGTACCGCTCCGGCATCTACGTGCACAGCGACCAGCAGGCGGTGGTGGCGCGCGAGGTGATGGCCGCGATGGCGCCCAATTTCGACGCCCCGCTGGTCACCGAACTGACCCCGGAAGCCGATTACTGGCCGGCCGAGGACTACCACCAGGACTACTACGCCAACCACCCCGGGCAGGGCTACTGCGCGTATGTCATCTCGCCCAAGCTGGCGAAATTCCGCAAGCAGTTCGCGCAGCGGATGAAGAAGTAGTCAGCGCTGAGTGGTCAGGGTGCCAGCCTTTGGCGCTGCCAATGGCTGTTGGCATCCTGCGTGTAGACCAGCCGGTCGTGCAGGCGCGACTTGCGGCCCTGCCAGAACTCCCAGCGTTCGGGCACCAGCCGGTAGCCGCCCCAATGCGGCGGGCGCGCCGGGCGCAGGCCGTGCTGCACGGCCGCCTTGGCGGCATTGGCCACCAGTACCGCGCGGCTGCTGATCGGCTGGCTCTGCGGCGAGGCCCAGGCACCCAGGCGCGAATCGAGTGGCCGGCTGGCGTAGTAGGCGTCGGATTCCTCGGCGCTGGTCTTCTCGACCCGGCCTTCGATGCGCACCACCCGTTCCATCTCGACCCAGTGGAACTGCAGAGCTGCGAAGGGGTGCGCCGCCAGTTCGAGGCCCTTGCGGCTGTCGTAATTGGTGTACCAGACGATGCCGCGCGCATCGAAGCCCTTGATCAGCACCACCCGCGTCGACGGCCGGCCATCCGCCCCCACGGTGGCCAGCGTCATCGCATTGGGTTCGGGCACGCCGGCTGCCAGTGCTGCGCCGAGCCATACCTCGAACTGGGCCAGCGGCTCGTTGGCGGCCGAGGTCTCGTCGAGTTCGCCGGCCTCGTAGCTCTTGCGCAGGTGGGCAATCGGTTTCATGCGGACAGTATAGGAAGCGCGTCGCTGGGGGCTGGGCCCCGCGCGGCGGGCTTGCTGCATCATTTGCGGCGCTGCAACATGGGGGCGAATGCTTAGGTACACGCACGAATTCCGAAGGCGGGGCATGTGCGGTCCCATACGAGTCGGGGAGTTCGCAATTCAAACGCGCCAAGTACGTGACTGGCGCTGGGGGAGAGGCCGGTGGTAGACGTGACGGGCATGCAGCGGGCCGATGGCGGGGGCATGCAATGAGCAAGAGTGTGGATGGCAGCTCGCCGGTGGTCGTCGTGCTGGCTGCCGGGCGCGGGTCGCGCTTTGGTGGGCCCGGGCACAAGCTGGGCCAGCGCCTGGGCGAGGCCACGGTGCTCGAAGCCACGCTGAGCGCGGTGGTGGCGTCCCACCTGCCGCTGGTGGTGGTGACCACCGCAGCGCTGGTACCGACGGTGCAGCAGGTGGTGGCGGCGCGCGACATCGTGCTGCTGCCTTCGGTCGGCTCCAGTTCGCGCGAACCGCTGGGCATGGGCTACTCCATCAGTGCCGGCGTCAGCGCGCGGGCCCAGGCGGGCGGCTGGCTGGTGCTGCCGGGCGACATGCCGCTGATCCAGCCCGCCACCTTGCTGGCCGTGGCTCATGCGCTGAGCCAGCATGCCGTGGCCTATGCGCAGTACCAAGGCCGGCGCGGCCACCCGGTGGGGTTCGCGGCCGAGCTGTACTCCGAGCTGGTGCGGCTCAATGGCGACGAGGGCGCCCGCCGCCTGGTGGCGCGCTACCCGGCCCACCCGGTGGAGGTGGCCGATGCCGGCGTGCTCGTCGACGTCGACACCCCGGATGATCTGGCGGCCGCCCGCGCACTGCATCTGGCGGCGCGGACTTCGGCGTGAAGGGCCCCGCGGCGGCGGTGGCCTGGGGATAATCACCGGCAGGCGAGCACCGCGCGGGTGCAGCCTGAGTGCGGTGCCGGTGCGGCGCGTTTCTTGCCACGCTGTGCGGTGAGACGCCGCTGTCGAATCCCTGCCGGAGCCTGCCGATGAAAGCCGTGGTTCAAGACGTTGCCGAGCGCATCCGCGAGCGCAGCCGCACCCTGCGCACGGCCTACCTGGCACGGGTGCAGGCGCATGCGCAGCGCCGCCCCGGGCCGGAGCGGCTGGGCTGCGCCAACGTGGCGCACGCCTTT
Source organism: Burkholderiales bacterium (assembly GCA_039932275.1). Lineage (GTDB taxonomy): Bacteria > Pseudomonadota > Gammaproteobacteria > Burkholderiales > Burkholderiaceae_C > Sphaerotilus. The sequence goes on along the minus strand of JBDTQF010000016.1, from coordinate 4,254 downwards.
GCCGCCCTGCCGGGTGCCGACAAGTTCCGCGTGGTGCGCGAGCATGTGCCCAACATCGGCATCGTCACCGCCTACAACGACATCCTCTCGGCGCACCAGCCCTATGAGGGCTACCCGGCGCTGATCCGCGACGAGGCCCGCCGGCTGGGCGCCAACGCGCAGGTCGCGGGCGGCGTGCCGGCCATGTGCGACGGCGTCACGCAGGGCTACCCGGGCATGGAGCTGAGCCTGTTCTCGCGCGACACCATCGCCATGGGCACGGCCGTGGCGCTGAGCCACGATGTGTTCGACGCCGCACTGCTGCTGGGCATCTGCGACAAGATCGTGCCGGGGCTCCTGATCGGTGCGCTGCATTTTGGCCACCTGCCCTGCGTGTTCGTGCCGGCCGGGCCGATGAGTTCGGGCCTGTCCAACAACGACAAGGCCAAGGTGCGCGAGCAAGCGGCGCAGGGCCTGGTGGGCCGCGACACGCTGCTCGAAGCCGAATCGGCGGCCTACCACGGCGCCGGTACCTGCACCTTCTACGGCACCGCCAACAGCAACCAGATGCTGCTCGAAGCCATGGGCCTGCATCTGCCCGGCGCGGCCTTTGTGCACCCGCATGAAGGCCTGCGCGGCGCGCTGACGCGGGCCGCGGTGAGCACCGTGCTGGGCAAAGGCGAAGGCGGGCCGTGTGCACCCATCGGCCAGCTGGTGGACGAGCACTGCATCATCAACGCCATGGTGGCATTGCTGGCCACCGGCGGCTCCACCAACCACCTGATCCACTGGGTGGCGGTGGCGCGTGCCGCCGGCATCCTGATCGACTGGACCGATTTCTCCGATCTCTCGTCGGCCGTGCCGCTGCTGGCGCGCGTCTACCCCAACGGCAGTGCCGACGTGAACCAGTTCCAGGCCGCCGGTGGCCCGGGCTTTGTGCTGCGCGAGCTGCTCGATACCGGCTGCCTGTTCGACGATGTGCTCACCGTCAACGGCCCGGCGCTGCGCCACCAGACGCAGCAGCCGGTGATGGCTGAGCCGCAGGCGCTGCACTGGCAGCCGTTGCCCGTGGCCAGCGGCGACACCGCGGTGCTGCGCCCGGCCAGCGAGCCCTTCAGCCCCACCGGCGGCATGCGCCTGCTGCAGGGCAACCTGGGCCGTGCGGTCATCAAGGTGTCGGCGGTGCCCGACGACCGCCATGTGATCGAGGCACCCGCCATCGTGTTCGACAGCCAGTCGGCGCTGCAGACGGCCTTTGCGGCGGGCGAGCTGGCGCGCGACTTCGTCGCCGTGGTGCGCTTCCAGGGCCCGCAGGCCAACGGCATGCCGGAGCTGCACAAGCTCACCCCGCCGCTGGCGGTGCTGCAGGGCCAGGGCTACCGCGTTGCGCTGGTCACCGACGGGCGCATGAGTGGTGCCTCCGGCAAGGTGCCGGCAGCCATCCACGCCAGCCCCGAGGCACTGGCCGGCGGGCCGCTCAGCAGGGTGCGCACCGGCGATGTGGTGCGGCTCGATGCCGTCGCCGGCACGCTCAACGCGCTGGTGCCTGAGGCCGAATGGGCGGCCCGCGAGCCTGCTCAGCGCGACCCGGCGCAGGCCGACGACCAGGCCCATGGCCTGGGCCGCGAACTGTTCGGCGGCATGCGCCGCAACGTCACCAGCGCCGAGCAGGGCGCGATCACTTGGCTATGACCTGGAGGTTTGTATATGAACCCGATCGATCTTGCTGAGTACGGCCCCGTCATCCCCGTCATCGTGCTGCGCCGGGTCGAAGACGCCGTGCCGATGGCCGAGGCCCTGGTGGCCGGCGGCGTGCGCGTGTTGGAAGTGACGTTGCGCACACCGGTGGCGCTGCAGTGCATGGAGGCCATCGCCCGGGCGGTGCCGCAGGCCATCGTGGGTGCCGGCACGGTGCGTTCGGTGGCCGATGCGCAGGCGGCCAAGAACGCTGGCTGCCAGTTCGCCGTGAGCCCCGGCTACACCTCGGCCATCGGCCAGGCCTGCCTGCAGATGGACTTGGCGCTGCTGCCCGGGGTGGCCACGGCCAGCGAGGTGATGCAGGGCCAGGCCGACGGCTACAGCTTCTTCAAGCTCTTTCCGGCCACCGCGGTGGGTGGCATCCCGCTACTGCGGGCGCTGCACGGGCCGTTCCCCGACGTGGTCTTCTGCCCCACCGGCGGGTTGACGGTCGAGACCGCGCCGCAGTTCTTGGCCGTGCCCAACGTCAAGGTCTGCGGCGGCTCCTGGCTCACGCCCGACAGTGCGGTGCAGGCCGGCGATTGGCCACGCATCACCCAGCTTGCGCGCGAGGCGCAGGCACTGCGGGATTAGGCCGCGCCCCCAGGCCGACGCCATGCGTCGTCCGCCCCCCGAGGGGGAGCGAGTCAACTTGGGGCGGCCCGGCGTTGACTCATCGACTAAAGGCGCATTTCCAACCGCACCTGCCACTGCGTGAAGGTCGGCGTGATGCTGTCCTTGGTGGTGATGCTGGTGGTCGAGGTGTACGCGCCACCGCTGGCAAAGCGCTGCGGGAACAGGTTGCTGCCGGTCACGCGGACTTGCGCGCGGGTGCTGAGCGGCACCACGGCGAACAGCTCCAGCGTGCGCTTCATGCCGGCGTAGCTGGTCTGGCTGTTGCTGAGCTGGGTCACATACGAAGGCGTGAAAGCCAGGTTGCCGCCGACCTGGTACGGGATGGGGCGAAAACGATGGTCGGCGCCGATGTTGACGATGCCGCGCGGCTGCTCGGACAACCGGTTGTTCGGCCCCTGGATGTCATCGACGTGCGAGCGGAAGATGCTGCCGTTGAGCCGCAGCTGCGTGCCCGCCGGGCCGCCGGCCACCAGCTCGTTCAGGGCGGCCTTGAGCTCCAGCTCCAGCCCCTGGGCGGTGGCATTGCCGATGTTCTCGGTGCGGCTGACGTAACGCGGAGTGGGTGACCAGCTCACCGGGATCGGCGTGGTGCTGGTCAGCGTGCGCATCAGGTTGCGGATGCGGCGATGGAACAGGTTGGCGCTGAACAGCCCGTTCTGGCCGATGTAGTGCTCGTAGGCCAGCTCCAGTCCGGTGGCCAGCTCGGGCTTCAGGTCGGGGTTGCCGATGTTGTCGGGGCAACTGGCGTCTTGCGCCGTGGTGGCATCCAGCGGGCAAGACTTGGAGATGCTGGGCCGCGGGATCAGGTTGTTCAGCGTGGGTGCGCGGTAGCTGCGCGTCAGGCTCATGCGCACCTGGTCGCGGCTGTCCTCGAAGGGCTTCCACAGGCCATGCAGCAGGGGCGTCCAGACGCTGCTGCCGTTGCGCGCGCTGCCGTTCAGGAATTCGCTGCGCGAGGTGATGCCTTCCCAGCGCAGGCCGGCGTAGGTGGACCACTGCGGCGCCGGCTTCCACTCGTTTTGCGCGTAGGCGGCCAGGCGCTGCACGCTGGCCGTGAAGGTGTCGCCCGAGGCCGAGGCCAGCACCGTGCTGCCGGCCATCGAGACGGCGGTCTCGTCGCGCTGCGTTTGCTCGGCCTCGGCGCCGGCGACGAACTTCTGTCCTTCACCCAGGTCGTGGGTCCACTTGCTGCCCAGGTTCCACGAGGTGTCGACGATGTCGGCGTTGTCGCTGAACGAAGGCAGTGACGTGGCGCCGTTCTGCACCTCGCGCCGCGAGCCGCTGCTGCTGGCGAAGCGGCCGGCGCCGGCCTTGAGCTCCAGCCGCGAGGCGTCTGAGAGTCGCAGCGTCAGCGTCGGGTTCAGCCGCAGCGTGCTGGTGCGGTTGCCGCCGTCGCTCTGAGCGTTGGTCCATGACAGCGGGCTGCCGGTCTGGGTCGAAGCGGTGTTGCTTTCCCCATGGGCCAACTGCGCAAAACCCTGCAGCGCCAGCGTGTGGCCGCCGCTCAAGCGCCAGTTGGCCCGCCCGCCCAGGTTGACGAATTCGCGTGTGATGCTGCTGTTGTCGTGCTGCTGGCGGTCGGTAGGGGGCGCGGTTCCGGGGTCGACTGTGTGCGTCTCGGTGGTGTCGAGGCGGTTGAGGCGGATCGCCACCAGGTTGAGGTTGTAGCTGCTGCCCGGGTTGCCGCCCAGGCCGGCTGGCAGCTTGTCGCTGAGGTTCCACGACATGCCGGGCTGCACGCGCCCGCGCTGGCTGCCAAACCCCGTGGTCAGCCGCTCCTGCCGCTGCGTGAAGCCTTCGCGCATGACGATGTTGATGGTGCCGGCAATCGCCCGTGCGCCCAGCTCGGCGGTGGGGGCGCGCAAGATTTCGATGCGTTCGACCTGGTCGGGCGAGAGTGAC
>JBDTQF010000015.1:0-28173 GCA_039932275.1 Burkholderiales bacterium | reverse complement strand
CTGCTGATCCGCAACACCGACCAGCGCAGCAAGGACTACGGCAACATCGCCCAGACCTTCCGCCCCGGCCATGCCGACTACACCTACTGGCAGAAGTACGGCGTGCGCGACCCGCGCGGCGGCGGCCGCTCCTCCGCGCGGCTGACGGCGCCTACCGTGGCGGCCGGCGCGGTGGCCCGCAAATGGCTGCGCGAGCAGTACGGCTGCGAGGTGCGGGCCTGCCTCAGCGCCATCGGCGATGTCGAGATCCCGGTGGACGACTGGTCGCAGACCGTGGCCAACCCCTTCTTCGCCGCCACTGCCAGCAAGACGGCCGAGCTTGAAGCCTACATGGACGCGCTACGCAAGTCGGGCGATTCGGTCGGTGCGCGCCTGTATGTCGAGGCACGCGGCGTGCCGGTGGGCCTGGGCGAGCCGCTCTACGACAAGCTCGACGCCGACATCGCCCACGCCATGATGGGCCTCAACGCCGTCAAGGGGGTCGAGATCGGCGACGGCTTCGACGTGGTGCGCCAGAAGGGCAGCGAGCATGGCGATGAACTCACGCCACAAGGCTTTGCCAGCAACCATGCCGGCGGCGTGCTGGGCGGCATTTCGACCGGGCAGGACATCACCGTGCGCATCGCCATCAAGCCCACCAGCTCGATCCGGTTGCCGCGCCAGTCCATCGACCTCACCGGCGCGCCGGCCACGGTCGAGACCTTTGGCCGCCACGACCCCTGCGTCGGCATCCGCGCCGCGCGCATCGTCGAGGCGCTGCTGGCGCTGGTGCTGATCGACCATGCGCTACGCCATCGGGCGCAGTGCGGCGACGTGCAGGTGGCCACACCGCAGATCGCCACCCGGCCGGCCGGGCGCTGAACCACGGCGGCTTAGGCCGCGGTGGGTTTGCGGCTGGCGCGCGGCGGCGCCCCGCGCTTGGCGGGGGTTTTGGTGGTGGTCTTGGCGGCCGCTTTGCGGGCGGGCGCTGGCCGCGCGGCCGTGTCCACCAGATCGAACGCCACGAGCACCTCGTGGCCCCGCGTCAGGGCCTGCTGCGGCAGCATCACCGCCCGCTTGCTGCGGGCCGCCCCGGCCACAAAGCGCTCAGTCAGCACCGCCTTGGCATGCTCGTAGTACGCGCGCCGCTCGGCCAACCCATTGGTGCCGCCGTTGATGCGTTTGGTGATGGTGATGAACTGCTCGGCATCGGCCAGCTCGTTCAGGCCGTTGCTCACCCAGAACAACCCGGCGATCGAGAAGGCCAGTTCAGGCTTGGCGGTGGCCTCGGGCTGGGCCTCCAGGTCCACGCCGAGTAGCTCGCCGTACTTGCGGTAGTTGTAGCGGCCGGTGATCTGGATCGGCCCGCGGCCCTTGAAGCGTTTGCCGTCGCCCGGCTGGCTGTTGCCCAGCCGTTCGGCCAGGTCGGCAGGCGGCTCGTAGCGCAGCTGCGCCGGTGTGGGGCCCCACAGCTCTTCCATGAAGCGGAACTCGGCCGACTCGTGCGCCAACTGCGCCACGAAGGCGGCCGTGCGCAGCAGGGTGTTGACGGCATAGGCCTGCAGGGCCTGGTTCAGGTGCGGCAGGTAGAGCGCCCGCTTGGCGGCGGGCAGCTGCGGCATCACGCGCTGGAGTTGGGCGTCGGTGATCATGGTCACGTCCTCCTTGTGGATCCGGCTGGCCTCGCGGTGGATGCCGCGGACGGCTTGGTCGAACCCCTGGTTCGGCGCATGATGCAGCGCCCGGCGGCCCCTGTCCGTGCAGAAGTTCACGCCGGGGCGGCATGGGGCGGTCGCACATACCGGCGATTGCCGGCGGCCGGGGATACATCAGTCGCCTGGACCAAGCGGAGGCACCATGGCAGCAGACCACAACAGCAATCCCATCACCTTTGTGGTGCCGGGCCAGCGGCTTGATGCCGTGACGCGCAGTAGTGGCAGCGGCCCGCTGGCAGTGCCGCTCGGGCTGGGCGGCACGCTCAAGGCCTCGGTGCGGCTGGGCGCGCTGCGCTCGGGCAGCCCACCGCAGCGGCTGGTGGCGGTGCCGGGCCGCGACGTGGTGGTGCTGCATGTGGCCAACGGGCCGTCGCTGGTGCTGCACCCGGCCACCGCGCGCGACCTGTTGATGGCGCAGTCCGGCACCGCCCGCGGCAGCGTGGCCACCCGCGGCGGTGGCAGTCGGTCCGAGCCGGCTCCCACCACCGTGGAGGTGCCGCTGCAGCTGCGCTGGCAGGGCCTGGAGAGCACCGCGGTGGCCACGCGCGGCGCCACCCGCGGCTGGCTGGGCGACGTGCTGCTGGCCGGGCTCGACATCGTCACCGATCACCTGAAGGACAAGGCCCAGGACTACGTTGCCGGCGAACTGGTCGAACGCATCGACGCGCAGGTCGACGAGGGCGTCTATGCGCTGCAGCCGCGGGCGCTGTCCAAGCTCAAGAGCCAGCCGCGGGTGCCCACCCTGCCGGATGCGCAGGGCGCGCCGACGCTGGTGTTGGTGCACGGCACCTTCTCCAACACCGCCGATGGTTTCGGCAAGCTGTGGACGCAGCACCCGCAGCGGGTGCAGGCACTGTTCAAGCACTACGCCGGCCGGGTGTTTGCGCTCGACCACCGCACGCTGGGCGTGAGCCCGATCGAGAACGCCCTCACGCTGGCCCGCGCCTGCCCACCCGGCACGCGGCTGCACTTGGTGACGCATTCGCGCGGCGGCCTGGTGGCCGAGGTGCTGGCGCGCGCCGCTGGGCTCAAGGCGCTGGGCCGCAGCGACCTCGATGCCTTTGCCGGCGCCGGCCTGGCGCCGCAGCGCCAGGCGCTGCAGGAACTGGTGGGCCTGATGGCCGAGCGCAACATCCGCGTCGAACGGGTGGTGCGTGTGGCCTGCCCGGCGCGCGGCACGCTGCTGGCCAGCCAGCGGCTCGACGCCTACCTGTCGGTGCTGAAGTGGGCGCTCGACCTGGCCCAGGTGCCGGTGCTGCCGGCGTTGCTCGACTTCATCGGCGGCGTGGCCCAGCGCCGTGAAGACCCTACCAAGCTGCCCGGCGTGGCCGCGATGATCCCCGACAGCCCGCTGGTGCAGTGGCTGCACGCCGCTGATGAACCGGTGCCCGGCGACCTGCGCGTGGTGGCCGGTGACCTGCAGGGCGACTCGATCGGTTCGTGGCTCAAGACGTTGATGGCCGATGCCTACTACCGCACCGACCACGACCTGGTGGTGCACAGCAGTTCGATGTACGGCGGTGCGCCGCGTGCGGCCGGCGCCAGCTTCGTGTTCGACCAGGGTGGCCAGGTTACCCACTTCAACTACTTCGCCAACGAACGCACCGCCGAGGCGGTCGTCAACGGCCTGCTGCAGGAAGCGCCGGGCGGCTACCGCCCCATCGGCCCGCTGTCGTATGCGGGCGAATCGTCCAGTGGGCTGCGCGGGGCGCGCGGCACCGGCGCACCGCAGGCCGACAAGCCGGCGGTGTTCGTGCTGCCTGGCATCCTCGGCAGCCACCTCAAGGTGGACGGCAAGCGCATCTGGCTGGGCTGGCGGCTGCTGGGCGGGCTCAAGCGGCTGGCCTATCCCGAGGCGGCGGGCACGCGGGTCGAGCCCGATGGCCCGATCGGCCTGAGCTACGACGACCTGATGGCATTCCTCAGCGCCAGCCACGAGGTCATCGCCTTCTCGTTCGACTGGCGCAAGCCCATCGAGCAGGAGGCCGAGCGCCTGGGTGCGGCCGTGGCTGCCGCGCTCGATGCCCGCGCTGCCAGCGGCCAGCCGGTGCGCATCGTCGCGCACTCGATGGGCGGCGTGGTGGCGCGCACCATGCAGCTGCAGTCCCCGCAGATCTGGGACCGCATGATGGCGCAGCCCGGCGCGCGGCTGGTGATGCTCGGCACCCCCAACGGCGGCTCGTGGGCGCCGATGCAGGTGCTGTCGGGCGACGACACCTTCGGCAACACGCTGGTGGCCTTCGGCGCGCCGCTGCAGGACCGCTCGGCGCGTCAATTGATGGCGCAGTTCCCCGGCTTCATCCAGCTGCAGGCCGAGCTGCTCGATGCGGCCAAGGGCCTGCACCTCGCCCCCACCTGGCAGCGCCTGGCCGAAGACGACCTGAAGCGGGCCCGCGACCACAACTGGTGGCACCACGACGAACGCCAGCTCACGCCGTATGAGTGGGGCGTGCCGCAGCAGGCCGTGCTCGACCAGGCGGTGGCGCTGCGCCGCCGGCTCGATGAGCAGGTGCAGCAGGCGCTGCCGGCCTTCAGCAACAAGCTGCTGCTGGTGGTCGGCCAGGCCGACTTCACGCCCGACGGCTTCGAGCTGGGCAGCGACGGGCTGGTGTACTTGAACGCACCACAGGCCGGCGACGGCCGCGTCACATTGGCCAGCGCGCTGCTGCCGGGCGTGCGCACCTGGCAGCTCGGCTGCGGCCACGGCAAGCTGCCCGATGAAAGCGATGCCTTCGAGGCCTACCGCGAACTGCTCGACACCGGCACCACCACCCGCCTGGCGCCGCTGGCCGCGGTGCGCGGCGCCGGTGCGGTGCCGGCGCTGGCCCATGTGCGCAGCCGCCCGGCACGCCAGCGCCATGCCGAGACCGTGCCAGAAGACGTCGACGCGCTGTACCGGCTCGAACCCGCGCCGGCCCAGGCCGCTGCGGGCAGCGCCGCCGTCTGCTTGCCGGTGACCGTGCACAACGGTGACCTCAAGTTCGTGCGCGAGCCGCTGCTGGTGGGCCACTACCGTTCGGTCAAGCTCACCGGCACCGAGCGGGTCATCAACCGCCTGCTGCACGGCACGATGGAAGCCTCGCTGGCCATGGGCCAGTACCCCGACGAGCCCGGCACGCACCAGGTGTTCCTGAACTGCGGCGTCAATGCCGACAACCCCCTGCAGATGCCGCGGCCGGCTTCGGTGGTGGTGGTGGGGCTGGGCGAGGAGGGCAAGCTCAAGGGCGCCGCGCTGTCGCACACCGTCAAGCTCGGCGTGCTGGCGCTGGCGCAGCGCCTGGTCGAGCGCGATGGCGCCGCGCCGGCGCAGTTCGAGGTGGCGGCCACGCTGGTGGGCAGCGGCGGCGTCGGCATCAGCGCCGGCCAGGCCGCACAGCTCATCGCCCAGGGCGTGCGTGATGCCGACCTGTCGCTGGCCGATACCAATGAGCGGTTGGATGCCCAGCAGCGCAAGGGCGGCGCGGCCGGATTGGCCACACCCCGGCCGTGGCCGCGGGTGGCCCGGCTGCACCTGGTGGAGCTGTACCTCGACCGCGCCAGCGAAGCCTGGCGCGCGCTGCGCGTGCTGGCCGCCGGTGGCGGCGTGCAAGTGGCCGAGGCGATCGCTGCGGGTGCCGGCGCACTGCGGCGCCCGCTCGATGGCGGCTACCGCGGCGCCAGCTACGACCTCATCAGCGCCGCCGCGGCACTGGGGCCGCAAGGCGACCAGCGCATTCAGTACACCATCGACACCAAACGCGCCCGTGCCGAGGTGCGGGCCCAGTCGACCCAGGCGCGGCTGGTGCACGAGCTGGTGGCCAAGGCCTCGAACGACCAGAACCAGGACCCGCAGATCGGCCGCACGCTGTTCCAGCTGCTGGTGCCGGTGGAATTGGAGCCACACCTCAACAGCAGCAGCGAATTGCTGCTGCAGCTCGACCGCGGCACCGCCGGCATCCCGTGGGAGCTGCTCGACACCAGCGGTGCGCATGGCAGCGCATACACCAGCGCCGGCAGCAGCGACCGCCGGCCCTGGGCCATCCGCACCCGGCTGCTGCGCAAGCTCAGCCTCGACGACTACCGCGCGCAGGTGCTGGATGCCAGTGCCGATGCGCAGGTGCTGGTGATCGGCGAGCCGCTGTGCACCGACCCGGCCTACCCGCGCCTGCCCGGTGCCCGCGCCGACGCCGGCGCCGTGCAGCAGCGCCTGATGGCTGCCAGCGCGCTGGGCGCCGAGCGGGTGCAGGGCCTGATCAGCCCCGACGACACCGAACTGCCTGGGCCCGATGCGCGTGCAGTGATCGGCGCGCTGATGTCGCGCCCGTGGCGCATCGTGCACATCGCCGGCCACGGCGAAGCCCCCGAGACGACAGCCACCGGTGCCGACGGCGACCCGCGCGGCGTGGTGCTGTCCAACGGCACCTTCCTCGGCCCGCGCGAGATCGGCAACATGCGCGTGGTGCCCGAGCTGGTGTTCGTCAACTGCTGCCATCTGGCCGCGCGCAACAACGCCCAGCTGCTGCAGACCGATGCAGCGCGTGAGCTCGACCGCGCCAGCTTCGCCGCCAACGTGGCCGAGGCGCTCATCAAGATCGGCGTGCGCTGCGTGGTGGCCGCCGGTTGGGCGGTGGAAGACGGCCCGGCCATGACCTTCGCCACCACCTTTTACGACGCGCTGCTGCGCGGCCAGCGCTTCGTCGAGGCGGTGGGCCAGGCACGCGAGACTGCGCATGCGCTGGGCGGCAACACCTGGGCGGCCTACCAGTGCTATGGCGACCCCGACTGGGTGCTGCGGCGCGACGGTGCCGACGCGCAGCGGCCCGCCCTGCCGCTGGCCGAGCAGTTCGAAGCCGTGGCCTCGCCGCCCGCGCTGGCGCTGGCGCTGGAGACGCTGGCGGTCGAAAGCCGCTACCAGGGCGTGGGCGAAGAAGAGCAGCGTGCCCGCATCCGCCACCTCGAAGCCCGCTTCGCCGCGGCCTGGGGCGGCATCGGCGCGGTGGCCGAGGCCTTCGGCGTGGCCTGGGACGCTGCCGGCGACCGCGACACGGCGCTGGCCTGGTACCGCCGTGCCATGGCCGCCGGTGACGGCAGCGCGTCTTTCAAGGCCAGCGAGCAGGCCGTCAACCTGAGCGTGCGTGCGGCCTGGGAGCAGGTGCAGCAGGCCGCGGCAGGCAAGGGCCCAGCCAAGGCCGCGCAGCCATTGAAGGTGGTGGCCGCAGCGTCGCGCCAGGCCATCGGCGAGGCGCTCGGCCGTGTCGACCTGCTGCTGGCGCTGCAACCCACGCTGGAGCGCCACGCCCTGCGCGGCTCGGCGCACAAGCGGCTGGCGCTGATCGCTCGCGCGGTGGGCGATGCCGCCGCCGAAGCCCAGGCCTTGACGGCCATGGCGGCCGACTACGCGGCGGCCGAGCAGGTGGCGGCGCAGACCGGCCAGCCGGCCTTGCAGCACTACCCGGCGCTCAACCGGTTGGCTGCCGAAGCCGCGCTGCAGGCCGGCCAGCCCGGCTGGGGCGGACCTGACGCAACCGCGCTGGCCGCGGTGCGCACCAGCCTGACCGACCAAGCCCGCCACGACCCCGACTTCTGGAGCGTGATCGGCCTGACCGACCTGCGCCTGCTCGAAGCCCTGGCGCGGCGCGAACTAGCCACTGTGGCCAAGGGCCTGCTGAGCGAATACGCCGACCTGCAGGCGCGGGTACCGGCGCCCAGCTACTGGGCCTCGGTGCACGACCAGCTCACGCTGCTGCTGTCGGGGTATGCCCAGCGCGTCAAGGCGCCGACCGAGGCACAGGCCGCCCAGCTCCTGCTGGAGCGGGTGGCGAGCTGGCTGGGCGACTGAGAGCGCCCCCAGACGCCGGCAAAGCCGCCGTCGCCCCCGAGGGGGTGAGTCAGCTTGGGGCGGCCCGGCGTTGACTCATGGGCCTGAGCGCCTGGTCCGGGGCCGCGTCCTACAGGCGCTTGCGGCGTGCTGAGACACGCCCCGCCGCAGGCTCCTACGGTGCGACGGGCGCTGGGCCACCACACTGGCGTCTCACTCTGAGGAGCCGCCATGCCCCAGGCCCGGGCGTTTTCGATGATTCGCGACTTCCATCTGGCCGACTGGTTCACGTTGGGCAATGCGCTGTGCGGCGTGGGCGCGGTGTTTGCGGCCATGAGCTACCTGCAGACGCAGGACGTCAAGCACATCCACTTCGCCTGCGCGCTGATCCCGCTGGCGCTGGCCTTCGACGTGCTGGACGGCCGTATCGCGCGCTGGCGCCGCCAGGCCTCGGTGCTGGGGCGTGAGCTCGATTCACTTTCGGACGTCATCTCCTTCGGCGTCGCACCGGCCGCGATCGCCTATGGCTGCGGCATGCAGGGCCTGTACGACCGCATCGTGCTGGTGATCTTCGTGGCCTGCGGCGTGTCAAGGCTGGCGCGCTACAACGTGACCGCCGAGGCGCTGTCAGCCGGCGCCGACAAGGTGCGCTACTTCGAGGGCACGCCGATCCCCACCTCGGTGGTGCTGGTGCTGCTGCTGTGGCTGGCGGCCTGGCAGGGTGCACTGGGGCCGGCGTTGTGGCTGGGCGAGGTGCAGATCGCCGGCCGGGTGCTGCATCCCCTGGTGCTGCTGTATGCGGTGTCGGGCGCGCTGATGATCAGCCGCCTGCGCATCCCCAAGTTCTGATGGCGCGGTGGCCATGGCAGGCCGGCCGCAGGTGCCGGTGGCATGGGCCCGCGTTGCTGCTGCTGCTCGTCAGCACCGGCGTGACTGCCAGGGCAGGGGCTGGGGCCGAGCCGGCTGCGCCACCTGCGCCCGCCGCCGACCCCGACCTGCAGCGCTGCCGTCTGCTTGGCGATGCCCGCGAACGCCTGGCCTGTTATGACCAGTGGGCCAACGCCGCCCCGGCTGCGGTGACCCAATCGGTGCCACCGGCCCCTGCGGCCGCGGCCGCGGGCTCGGCGCGTGCGGCCGCCGCACCGGCGCTTCAACCGGCCGAGCAGATGGCGCTGGTGGGCGAACGCGGCCTGTGGTCGAGCTACTGGGAGCTGGAGGGCGCCGACAAGCACGGCACCTTCAACGTCAAGACCTACCGCATCAACTACCTGCTGCCGCTGCGCTGGAGCAGCTACATCAATCAGACGCCCAGCACACCGACGCAGCCCGGGGCGCCCGGCGGGCCGCGCTACCTGAACAGCGAAGCCAAGATGCAGGTGTCGCTGCGCACCAAACTGATCCAGGACTTCGGCCTGCCGGATGGCGACCTCTGGTTCGGCTACACCCAGCAGTCGCAATGGCAGATCTGGAACCGCAGCGAGTCCTCGCCCTTTCGCAACACCGACTACGAGGCTGAACTGGTCTACGTCGCGCCGGTGCCGGCGCGCTGGCAGGGCCTGCCCTTCGGCTGGCGCTGGACGCTGGCCCAGGCCGGCCTGTCGCACCAGTCGAACGGCCAGGTCAACGGCCTGTCACGCAGCTGGAACCGCATCTACCTGGGCGCCGGCGTCGAGCGCGGCCCGTGGTCGCTGTACCTGCGCCAGCTCGCGCGCATCCCGGAACGCAAGCCGGTGGACGACAACCCCGACATCGCCCGCCGCATCGGCCGCACCGACATCAGCCTGGCCTGGTTGCCGGGGCGGGCCACCGCGCAGCTGCAGTGGCGCCCCAGCCTGTCGCGGGCCGGCGGGTCGGTGGAGTTCAACGCCACCTATCCCATTCGGGCCGAGCAGCCGCAGGGTCTGCGCTGGTACCTGCAGTGGTTCAACGGCTATGGCGAATCGCTGATCGACTACAACGTGCGGCAACAGAGCCTGGGCCTCGGGCTGGGGCTGTTTGAGTTCTGAATGGCCGCTGGTTGCGTAGGCGCTGTCCTACGCCGCCAAGCGCCGCGCCGGCAGTGCTGCAGCGCCGCATGCTGACGCACTTGGCCCCCGTCGCCGCCTAAACTGGCTCACGCCGGGCGACGACTGCCCACCCCAATTCAGGAGAGGGCATGCCGCCAGCGTGGTTCAGCGAGTGGAGTGAGCGTTACCCCGAGTGGTTCGCGCTGGGTGGCGTGCTGCTGGCGGTGCTTGCCGGGCTGTTGCTGCACGCCGTGGGCCACATCATCCTGCGCCGGGTGACGCAGCACATGCCGGTGGCGCAGCGCCTGCTGCACCGGGCGCGTGGGCCGGCGCGCTGGCTGCTGCCGCTGTTGCTGGCGCAGGCGGTGCTCAGCGATGTTGAACCGCGTTGGCCGCGGACCGAGCGCTGGCTGGGCATTGCCGCCATCCTGGTGGTCACGGTGCTGGTGATCCGGCTGATCCAGGCCTTCGGCGATGTGATCCAGGCGCGCTACCCGGTCGACGGCATCGACAACCTGCGCGCCCGCAGCGTGCGCACCCAGACCCGGGTGTTGCTGCGCACGGCGATGTTCCTGGTCGGCCTGCTGGGCGTGGCCTCGGTGTTGATGAGCTTTCCCAGCGTGCGCCAGCTCGGCACCAGCCTGCTGGCCTCGGCCGGGGTGGCCGGCATCGCCGCCGGCGTGCCGGCGCGGCCGGTGCTGGGCAACCTGATCGCCGGCATGCAGATCGCGCTGACGCAGCCGATCCGGCTCGACGACGTGCTGATCGTCGAGAACGAATGGGGCCGGGTCGAGGAGATCACCGCCACCTATGTGGTCCTCCGCATCTGGGACGACCGCCGGCTGGTGGTGCCGTTGCAGTACTTCATCGAGCAGCCGTTTCAGAACTGGACCCGTCGCACCGCCGACCTGATCGGCTCGGTGTTCTTCTGGGTCGACTACGGCATGCCGATTGCGCCGCTGCGCGATGAGCTCAAGCGCATCTGCGAAGCCGCGCCCGAGTGGGACAAGCGCGTCTGCGTGTTGCAGGTCACCGACACCACCGACCGCGCGGTGCAGCTGCGTGCGCTGGTCAGCACGCCCGACGCCGGCACCGGCTGGGACCTGCGCTGCCGGGTGCGCGAGGAACTCCTCGCCCACATGCAGGCGCACTACCCGCACTTCCTCACCCGCACCCGCAACCAGCTGATAAAGGCGCCCGAGTCCGAGCAGGGTCGCGGTGCGCCCGAGCCGCCGCAGCCTGCCCAGCTGGGCGAGCGCAGCGCCGTCGCTGCCGGCCAGGCCACGCCGTGAAGGCCGTGCGGCGCGGCATCTTCAGACTCTGGTGGAACGCCTGCGCAGAGATGCCGCGCCTGACGGCGAAACAGCGGCCGTTGTCGGACTGGGCTGACAAGCGGCGCGACCGTTCGCTGACTGTGCCGGCACGGGCCGACCACTACATTGAGTCAGTAATGAAGGGAAATGAATGATTGCAGGAAGCGGGAGCATCCTGATGGACCGCAACGTCGTTTGCGAAATCGCCTGGGTGCGCAAGGGCCCGTTGCCGTCATGAGCGCGGTGCCGCGCCCCCATTTCACTCACGGAACTGCGCCGTGGCTGCGGCCGCCCCGGATGCCGGCAGAGGGGCGGGCGCGGTTGTCGGTGCATGCGGGCAACGAGGCAACGCCGGTGCGCGCCGGCCGCCATGCGCACGACATGCCGTTCGGGCCGCAGCGCATCGACCCGCGCGACCCGCGTTCGGGTTACCGCTTCCGGCTGTGGGCGCCCAGCGCAAAGCAGGTCGAGCTCAAGCTGCTGCCCACCGCCGGCGGGCCCACCCGCTGGCGCTGTGAAACACGCGACGGCTGGCACAGCGTGGCGCTGCCGCAGGCGCGCACCGGCGACCTGTACTGCTTCAGCGTCGACGGCCTGGAGGTGCCCGACCCGGCCTCGCGCTACAACCCCGGCGATGTGCATGGCCCGAGCCAGTTGATCGATCCGCTGTCGTTCGACTGGGGCGACGACACGCCCTCGCACCGGCCGTGGCACGAGTCGGTGCTGTACGAGCTGCACATCGGCACCTTCACTGCCGAGGGCACCTTCAAGGCCGCCGAACGCCGGCTCGACTACCTGGCCGGGCTGGGCGTCACCACCATCGAGCTGATGCCGGTCAACGACTTCGCCGGGCGCCGTGGCTGGGGTTACGACGGCACGCTGATCTATGCACCCAAGGCGGCCTATGGCCATCCGCACGATCTGAAGTCGTTGATCCGCACCGTGCACAGCCTGGGCATGACGGCGCTGCTCGACGTGGTCTACAACCACTTCGGGCCCGAAGGCAACTACCTGCATGCCTACGCGCCCGAGTTCTTCCAGCCCGAGGTACAGACCGCCTGGGGCCCGGCCATCGATTTCGATGCCGAACGGGCCGCACCGGTGCGCCGGTTCTTCCTGCACAACGCGCTGTACTGGCTCGACGAATACCGCTTCGACGGCCTGCGCGTCGATGCCGGCCATGCCATCCACGACCGGTCGGATCACCACTTCCTCGACGAACTGCCGGCGCTGGTGCGCACCACGTTCCCCGGCCGCCAGGTGCACCTGGTGCTGGAGAACCATGCCAACGAGGCCTCGGTGCTGGGGCCGCAGGCCTTCGATGCGCAGTGGAACGACGATTTCCACCATGCCGCGCATGTGCTGCTCACGGGCGAACAGCAGCACTGCTACGCCGACTTTACTGAGCAGCCGCTCAAGCGCCTGGTGCGCTGCTTGCTCGAAGGTTTCGACTACCAGGGCCAGCCGTCGGGCTTTGCCCAGGGGCAGCCGCGCGGCGAGCCCAGTGCGCACCTGCCGGCCACCGCCTTCGTCAACTTCCTGCAGAACCACGACCAGGTCGGCAACCGCTTGATGGGCGAACGCCTGGCCGCGCTGGCCAGCCCGCGCATGGTGCAGGCACTGGTGGCAGTGCAACTGCTGGCGCCGGGTGTGCCGATGGTGTTCATGGGCGAGGAGTTCGGTGCCACCACGCCCTTCCTGTACTTCTGCGATTTCGAACCCGGCCTGGCCGCCGCCGTGCGCGAAGGCCGGCACCGCGAGCACCAGTTGGCGGCCGAGGCGCAGGGTGCCGCTGCCGAAGCGCCGGTGCACGGGCACGACGCCTGCGAGCCGTCCACCTTCCTGGCCAGCAAGCTCGACTGGTCGCAGCTCACCCGGCCGGCGCAGTCGGCCTGGCTGGAGTTCTACGCCCGCCTGATCGCCGCGCGGCAGCGCCTGGTGATGCCGCTGCTGCCCCACCTGCAGCCCGGCCAGGGCGTGGTGCGCTGGGTGGGCGAGTGCGCCTTCGAGCTGCGCTGGCCGGCCCGGGATGGCCGCGCGTTGATGATGCAGGCCAACCTGCAGGCCCTGCCGACCAGCGGCTACACCGCACCGGCCGATGACGTGGCCGAGGTGGCTGGCACCCATCCCAGCTTCGAGCCCACCCGGCTGCCGCCCTGGGGCGTGCGGGTGGTCGTCACACCGCCCGCCGCTGGGGCTGAGGGGTGAGCGCCCCCAGGCGGTGGCATAGCCACCACCGCCCCCCGAGTTGACTCATGACGCTCGGCCAGGTGTCCTACAGCGCCTGTGGCTGGCCTCCGGCAGTGCTGAGGCGGCCCGCGGGCTACGCTGTGATTCATGCAAAACAACACGCCTGAATCCGCCGAAGACCCCACCGTTTCGGGTCGGCCGCTGGCCTTGCACAACACGGCCTCCCAAGACATCCCGCGTGCGCGCTACCGCGATGCGCTGGCCACCCGCAGCGGCGACGAGACACTCGATGCCGAAGTGCTGATGTCCACCCACGTGGCGGTGGTGGTGAAGGCACGGGTCGAGTGGACCCCGCCGCTGGATGGCGAAACCGAAGAAGTGGCGTTGGTCATCCCGCGCCGTTGCTGCGAGGGCGACCTGCCCACCGTCGCGGCGCTGGTGGTGGCCGCGCGCCGCCATGCGGCGGTGATGTGGGCGGCGCAGCGCAGCGCTCATCACGGTGACCGTGATGGCAGGGGCGACGGCAAGCTCGCGGCCATCCGCCTGTGCACCGCCAGCGGGCTGGTGACGCTGCTCGAGCGCTTGCAGCCCACGCCAGCCCTGTGGCCGGGTGCTCAATAGCGCTGGCGGCGAGTCGAACGCAGTTGATGGAGCCGGCTGAGCCGGCTCTTTTCGTTTCGCGAGCCGCTCAGCGTGCCGGCGCGGGCAAGGCGGCCGGCCGCTCCGGCCCGGCCCGCGGTGCCCGGGTCAGCAGCGCATAACCGACGCCGGCCCACACCAGCGGCAGCAGGAAGTACAGCGCGCGGAACACCAGCAGCGCGCCCAGCAGCGGGCCGCTGGCGACCTGGTCGTGCAGCAGCCACAGGTACACCGCTTCCAGCACGCCGATGCCGCCGGGGATGCGGGCCACCAGCACCGCCAGGCTGGCCAGCAGGTGCGTCCACAGCACCAGGCCGAAGGACACCGGCTGCGCGGCCAGCGGCTGCAGCAAGCACCACAGCACCGCCACCATGCACAGCCAGTTGGCCATGCCCAGCAGCCATTGCGCCAGCGCCTGGGGCCGAGTGGGCAGCTGCCACTGCAGCCGCAGGGCGCGCCAGGGGGGAATGCCGCGCCAGGCCACCAGCACCGCCCAGGCGGCCAGCAGGGCCAGCACTCCGCTGGCCAGCGTCGGTGGCACCGATCCTTCGAGCCAGTGGCGCACCGCGCTCGCCACCTCGGCCACCGCGCCCTGCACCTGGGTGGGCTCGGCGGCATGTGCTTCAGACAGCAGCCCCTGGCCCTGCAGCAGCACCAGCCCGGCGGCCAGGCTGGCAAAGCCCAGCCAGTTGGTGACGATGGCCAGCGTGACCACCTGGGCGATCGCCTTGCCACCCAGTCCGGCGGCGTCGTACAGGCGCCAGCGCATCGCCGCGCCGCCGAGGAGGGCGCCGAAGTTCAGCGTGCAGGCGTAGCTCACCAGCGCGATGGCCCAGCAGCGCAGGCGGCCAATGTCCAGACGCAGCCAGCGCCGCGCCAGCAGATCGAAGGCGCCGTAGTTGGCATGGCCGAGCAGCGCGGCCGCGGTGGCCAGCAGCAATGCCGAGGCCGGCAGACTGCCGATGGCCCGCCAGGCTGACGGCCAGTCGAGCGCGGTGGCCTTCCAGATCACCAGGCCCAGCGCGCCGATGCTGAACAGCGCCACGCCGATGCGGGCGCGCCGGCGCCAGGGGCTGGCGCGGGTGGCCGGCTCGCTGCGGGACAGGGCGGCGGGCGACACCGCAGCTCTCCGCTCAGCCGGCCGCGCGTTGCACCGGCGTGCGCTGCACGTCGGTGGGCGCGGCGCTGGCGCCGGCCGGCGCCGAGGTCGCCGCGGGCACCGGCGCCGCCGGTGCGGGCCGCACGGGGCTGTCGATCACGCGGCCGGCGGGCAGGAACGAGCGCATGCGCGACGCGCCCTGCGGCAGCAGCGGCAGCCAGCGCGGGAACAGCCGCACCGCGTGGTACGCCAACGCGCCGAGCAGGTAGCGCCACATGTTGAGCCGCGACGCACGGGCCACTGAGGCGGGGTTGCAGTGGTGGTCGATCAACCCCTGCAGGTGCGCCTGCAGCGCTTGGCCCAGCACGGGGTCGTCCACCACCACATTGGCTTCGAGGTTGAGCGTCAGGCTCAGCGGGTCGAGGTTGCTGGAGCCCACGGTGACCCAGCGGCGGTCGAACACCGCCACCTTGCCGTGCAGCGGGCGCTGGCAGTACTCGTGGATGTGCACGCCGTCGCGCGCCAGCGCGTGGTAAAGCAGGCGGGCCGCAGTGCGCATATACGCCACGTCGGGCTGGCCCTGCAGGATGAGGTGCACCTGCACGCCGCGGCGCGCGGCGCGGCGCATCTGGCGCAGCAGCCGGAAGCCGGGGAAGAAGTAGGCGTTGGCGATCACCACCTCCTGGCGCGCGCTGCGCAGCGCCATGCGGTACCAGCGTTCGATGTCGCTGCGGTGCTGGCCGTTGTCGCGCTTGAGGAAGGCCACGCGCGCGCCCTCACCGTCGGCCGCTGCCGGTGCAGGCGGCGGCGCCGCGCGGCGTTGCCATGGCGCGGGGCGCCAGCGCCGCCAGGCGCGCCAGTCGAGCCGCTGCAGCACCGGGGCCACCGTGCGCAGCGCATCGCGGTGGATGTCGGGCACCACCGGGCCTTCGATCTGCAGCGCGTAGTCCTGCTTGGCTTCGGGGCCGTCGGAGATCAGGTGGTCCTTCGAGAAGTTGATGCCGCCGACGAAGGCCACGCGGCGGTCGACCACGACGATCTTGCGGTGCAGCCGGCGCAGCAGGTTGACGCGCAGCCACGGCCAGGCGGGGCCGAAGATGTGCACGTGCGCACCGGCCTCGGTGAGTGCGCCGATGAACGCCGGTGTGAGCCCGGGCGAGCCGTAGCCATCGACCGTGAGGCTGACGCGCACCCCGCGCCGCGCGGCGTCGATCAGCGCCGCCTGCAGGGTGTTGCCGACCTCGTCGAGGAACAGGATGAAGGTCTCGATCAGCACCTCGGTGCGGGCGCTGGCGATGGCGTCCAACACGGCCGGGAAATATTCCTCGCCGTTCTCGAGCAGGCGCAGGCGGTTGCCGGCATGCCAGTGGATCTTCACAGCGTGATCTCCGCCGCCAGCGGCGCGTGGTCGGACAGCAGCGCCCACGGCCGCCGCGGCAGCGCAATGGGCGCATGGCCCTGCACCTGGCTGACATAAATGCGGTCCAGCGACAGCAGCGGCAGCGCGGCCGGGAAGCTGCGCGGCAGGTGGCGTCGGGCCGCGGCGTGCACCTCGCGCAGGTGGCCCTCGTGTTCGATGCGCCGGTGGCCGCGATGCAGCCAGTCGTTGAAGTCGCCGGCCACGATGACGGGCTCACAGTCCTGCAGCAGCGGACGCACCAGCGCGGTGAGCGCGTCGATCTGAATCTGCCGATGCCATTCGCGCAGGCCCAGGTGCACGCACAAGGCGTTCACCGGCCCGGCGCCGGGCACGTCGATGGCGCAATGCAGGATGCCGCGCGGCTCCGAGCCCTGCACCGAGACGTCGTAGTTGCGCCAGCTGATGATGGGGTAGCGCGACAACACGGCATTGCCGTGGTGGCCGTAGTCGGACACGGCGTTGCGCCCGTAGGCGTACTCCTGCCAGATGGTGTCGGCCAGAAACTCGTACTGGCTGACGCGGTTGGCCGGGATCTGGCTGTCGGCCGTGTCGCCCACCACCTCCTGCAGGAACACCACGTCCACCGCCACGTCGCGCACCGCCTGGCGGATGCCGTTGAGCACGTCGCGCCGCGTCAGCGCACTGAAGCCCTTGTGCATGTTGAGCGTGAGCACCCGCAGCGTCGTCGGTTGGGCCGCCGGCAGCGTTTCGAGCGCGGCATTGCCATCGGTGCCGTCGACAAGGTCGATGCGGGAAGGCCAGGCGGCTACGTCGCTGGCTTCGAGCAGGCCGGGGTCAGTCGGACCCATGCACGGCCAGCGCTGCAGGGCGGCGCTCGGAGCCCAGCGGATGGTTGGGAACCAGCTCGGTTTGATCGAAAAAGTCGCCGTAGACGGTGCTGTCGCCAGCGTTTTCGTCACGGCCGAAGTACCAGTGCTGCCAGCCGTCGAGCGAGGGATTGGCGCTCGTGGCGCGGTGCAGGTCGTTCATGACGAGGCTCCCGTTGGAATAAGGACTGGAGGTGAAGAAGACCCGGCGAGCCACGGCGCCGCGGAACAGGGCAACGTTGGCCGGGGTCGGTATGCTGAGCATGGTGGCGCAGGCACTTGGCAGCTTCAGCCGGCTCGCGTGCTGTCGTGCTGTAGGAAGCTGACTACAGTGCGGCGCCATGTCGGCGTGCGACGCCGCAAAGGGCCGCCAACGTCCTACGGTGGCGCGGTGCCAGCGCCGATGGCGGGCCCGCGCCGGCCAGCGCACAGTGGCCGCATCTCATTGAATGGAGGACCACTCCATGAGGTACGAACTGTGTTTCCCCTCGCTCGACGAAACGGGCGTGGAAGCCCGCTTCCCGTGCGACGAACATGGCGAAGTGCTGATCGACCAGCTGGCGCCGCGGCGCCGCATGGCCTACTTGATGGTCAGAACCTGCATCGGGTGTTCCTTCGGCCGGCCGCATGCCGAGCCGGCCGCAACGCCTGAAGACGTCGCGGCCTTGAGCTGAGGGGCTGGAGACGGCTTCAACCGCCGAATAGCGTGGCCGGCGACCTCAACCGCCGGCGGCTTCGGGCTCGCGCAGGAAGATCTCGACGCGGCGGTTCTGCGCCCGGCCACTGGCGCTGCCGTTGTCGGCCACCGGCTCGCGCGAACCGTGGCCGCTGACCTGGATGCGGCCCACCGAGACGTTGCGCGCCACCAGGTAGTCGCGCACCGATTCGGCCCGGTCCACTGAGAGCGGGTTGTTGATGGCATCGCTGCCGGTGCTGTCGGTGTGGCCCACCACGTTCACGCGCATCTTCGGGTCGAGGCCCTTGGCGAACTGGTCGAGCACCGGGCGCATGTCGGGCCGGATGGCGGCGCTGCCGGTGTCGAACGAGAAGTCGCTGGGCACATTGACCTTCAACTGGTTGTCGTTGGTGCGTGCCACGTCGATGCCGGTGCCCTGGGTGGCCTGTTCCATGGCCTGGCGTTTTTCTTCCATGCGCTTGGACCAGATGTTGCCGGCGATGGCGCCGATGGCGCCACCCACCACGGCGCCGGTGCCGGCCTTGCCACCGGTGGCCGAGCCGATCACGGCGCCGGCGGCAGCGCCAATGCCGGCGCCTCCGGCTGTGCCACGCTGGGTGGGCGTCATGTCGGCGCAGCCGCTCAGCGCCAGCGCGGCGATGGTCAGGGCGATGGCGCTCTTGTAGGGGCGAAGGTGGGTCATGGGGACGAACTCCTGTGATGCGACGTCAGTGTCGGCCCAGTGTCGTGTGGCCGCAGCGGAAGAACAACCTATGTTGCCGTCGGACACGGCCTACGCAAACATGCCGCATGTGCCGTGCCATGATGGGTGCGGCCACCTTTGCCGCCTGATACGAGGATTCTCATGAACATCCATGTCGCTCTGACACCGCTGATCTCGCTGCTCGCTGGCATCCTCATCCTGGTGATGCCCAAGCTGCTCAACTTCATCGTGGCCATCTACCTGATCGTGATCGGCCTCATCGGACTGTTCGGCACCTCGCTGCTGCGCTGATCAACGCCGGGCAGCCCTTCAATGAAATGAAAGGGTGTCGACGAACTGGTCTGCGCGGCAGCCATGGGTCTGCGAAGAGAATGAGTTCATCGCCATTCACTTCTGTACGGACCCTTGCATGAACATCACCACCCAGCAGCTTTTCGACGACGCCCGCACCCACAACGGCTTCACCCCCGAGCCCATTGCGCCCGAGACACTGCGCCAGCTCTATGACCTGCTGAAGTGGGGCCCGACCTCGGCCAACTGCAGCCCGGCCCGCTTCGTGTTCGTTACCTCGCCCGAGGCCAAGGCGAAGCTGCTGCCGGCCATGTCGGCGGGCAACCAGGACAAGACCCAGCAGGCGCCGGTGAACGTCATCGTCGGCATGGACATGGCGTTCTACGAGCAGTTGCCCAAGCTGTTCCCGCATGCCGATGCCAAGCCCTGGTTCGCGGGCAACCAGCCGATGATCGACAGCACCGCCATGCGCAACAGCAGCCTGCAGGGCGGCTACCTGATCCTGGCGGCACGCGCGCTGGGGCTGGACTGCGGGCCGATGAGCGGCTTCGATGCCGCCAAGGTCGACGCCGCCTTCTGGGCCGGCACCACGGTGAAGACCAACTTCATCGTCAACCTCGGCCATGGCGACGCCAGCAAGCTGTTCGGCCGCAGCCCGCGCCTGTCGTTCGAAGAGGCCTGCCGCATCGAATGAGGCAGGCGGTGGCTTGATGGCAGGGACCGCTATGCTGCGCGCTCTTGCCGAAAGGCATGCGAGACGCCCAAGAAAAACGCCACCCTCGGGTGGCGTTTTTGTTTTGTTTTTCTTCTGTGAACTGGTGGGCGGTGCAGGGTTTGAACCTGCGACCCCTGCCGTGTGAAGGCAGTGCTCTACCGCTGAGCTAACCGCCCGGAATCTTTGGCGGGCGCCTTGACAATTATGTCGGCAGGCCCTTTCCGGTCCACCTGCTTTCAACCCGAAGGCTGTTAACTGGTGAGCGCGCGATTATGCCAGAAGGCTGCGCCAGACCGTCTTGTTGCCGCTGGCCTTGTCGAGATCGGCCAGTACCGCCTCGTGCAGCACGAGGGCTTCGGGCTCGGCGGGCAGCACGATCAGATTCAATCCGGAGAAATCGATCCGGTCGTCGGTGTCGATGTGAGCCGCCTGAGCGGCTTCCATCGCGTCGATGACCAGCGCGTCCTGGCCGCGCGTCATACGGATGTAGACCTCGGCCAGCAGGCCGGCATCGAGCAGCGCGCCGTGCAGCGTGCGGTTGGTGTTGTCGACCTCGAGCCGCTTGCACAGGGCGTCCAGCGAGTTGGCCTTGCCTGGGTATTGCTCGCGCGCCATCAGCAGCGTGTCGACCACGCTGGTGACGTGATTGCGCAAGGGCGGGTGGCCCAGGCGCTTGAGTTCGGCATCAAGGAAGCCGACGTCGAAGGCCGCGTTGTGGATGATGAGCTCAGCGCCTTGCACAAAGGCCAGGAACTCATCGGCCACGGCGGCGAACTTGGGCTTGTCAGCCAGGAAGTCGTCGGTCAGCCCATGCACGCGCACCGCATCGGCGTGGCTCTTTCGCTCAGGGTTGAGGTAGTGATGCAGGTTGCGGCCGGTGTAGCGGCGGCTGACCATCTCGATGCAGCCGATCTCGATGATGCGGTCGCCGCTGTCGGCGGACAGGCCGGTGGTTTCGGTGTCGAGGATGATTTGGCGCATCGCAGGCTCGCTCGTGTTTCAGTGTTTTTCTTTGGCGTGGTTGATGGAGTAGCGCGGGATCTCCACCACCAGGTCTTCGCGCTCGACGATGGCCTGGCACGACAGGCGCGAGTTGGGCTCCAGCCCCCAGGCGCGGTCGAGCAGGTCTTCCTCGCCCTCTTCCATCTCGCCCAGCGAGTTGAAGCCCTCGCGCACGATGACATGGCAGGTGGTGCAGGCACAACTCATCTCGCAGGCGTGCTCGATGGGGATGTTGTTTTCCAGCAGGGCTTCGCAGATGGAGGTGCCGGGCTCGACCTGGAGGGAGGTGCCTTCGGGGCAGTACTCCTGGTGCGGCAGGATCTTGATGATGGGCATGGGGGGTCAAACCTCTTCGACGCTGCGGCCCGTGAGCGCCTGACGGATGCCGCGGTTCATGCGCTGCGCCGCAAAGGCTTCGGTGCCCACAGCCAGGGCCTTGGTGGCGGCTTCGATGGTCGATGCATCGGCTTGCTCTGCCTGGATTTCAGTGTTGGCGATCAGGCGCTCGATCGCGTCGATCTCTTCGGCGCCGAGCAGGTCGGCATCTGCCGCCAGTGCGGCACGGGTGGCGAGCACCATGCGTTCGGCGTCCACGCGGGCTTCGCGCAGCGCGCGGTCGCGCATGTCTTCTTCGGCCTTGGCGAAACCGGCCTGCAGCATGTCGGCAATCTGCTGGTCGCTCAGGCCGTAGCTGGGCTTGACGATGATGGCCGCTTCAACGCCCGAGCCCATTTCGCGTGCCGCGACCGACAGCAGCCCATCGGCATCGACCTGGAAGGTCACGCGGATGCGCGCGGCACCGGCGGCCATCGGCGGGATGCCGCGCAGCTCGAAGCGCGCCAGCGAGCGGCAATCGCTCACCAGTTCGCGCTCGCCCTGCACCACATGGATGGCCATCGCGGTCTGGCCGTCCTTGAAGGTGGTGAAGTCCTGCGCCTTGGCCACCGGCAGCGTGGCATTGCGTTCGATGATGCGCTCCACCAGCCCACCCATGGTTTCGAGCCCCAGCGACAGCGGGATCACGTCGAGCAGCAGCATCTCGCCATCGACCGCATTGCCGGCCAGCGCATTGGCCTGGATTGCCGCGCCGATGGCCACCACCTCGTCGGGGTTCAGGTCAGTCAACGGCTCGCGGCCCAGGGCCTGCGCCACCGCGGCGCGCACCTGCGGCATGCGGGTGGAGCCACCCACCATCACCACGCCCTGGATGTCATCGATGCCGAGCTTGGCATCGCGCAGCACGCGCTTGAGCAACTGCAGGGTGCGCTGGGTCAGCGCGGCGGTGCAGGCGTCGAAGTCTTCACGGCGCACGTTGACCTGCAGCGAGCCGTCTTCCACATCCACGAGGTTCACCGAAACATCGGTGGTCTGGTCGCCGCTCAGCCGTTCCTTGGCAGCGCGTGCAGCGCTCAGCACGCGGCGCTTGTCGCCTGCCGACAGCTCGGCCAGCGCTGGCAGCGCGGCTTGCGCCTGCCGCGCCTGGTCGAGCAGCCATTGGGCCAGCAGGTGGTCGTAGTCGTCACCACCCAGCGCCGAGTCGCCGCCCACGCCCACCACCTCGAACACGCCGCGAGTCAGGCGCAGCAGCGAGACGTCGAAGGTGCCGCCGCCCAGGTCGTAGATGGCGTAGAGGCCCTCGGCGGCGTTGTCCAGGCCGTAGGCCAGCGCTGCGGCGGTGGGCTCGTTGAGCAGCCGCAGCACGTTGATGCCGGCCAGCGTGGCGGCATCTTTGGTGGCCTGGCGCTGCGCATCGTCGAAGTAGGCCGGCACGGTGATGACCGCGCCGTAGAGGTCCTGCGCGAAGCTGTCTTCGGCGCGGTAGCGCAGGGTGGCGAGGATCTCGGCCGACACCTCCACCGGGCTCTTCGGGCCTTCGCGAGTCTGGATGGCCAGCATGCCGTCGCGCTCAGTGGCGCCTTCGGCCCAGCGGTAAGGCAACTGGTTGCGCTGGGCCACATCGGCCAGGCCGCGGCCCATGAAGCGCTTGACCGAGACGAGGGTGTTCTCCGGGTCATCGGCCTGGGCCGCCAGGGCCTCGGCGCCGATCTGCCGGCGGCCCTCGCCGAGGTAGCGCACGGCCGAGGGCAGGATGACGCGGCCGGCTTCATCGGGCAGGCATTCGGCCACGCCGTGGCGCACCGCGGCCACCAGCGAATGCGTGGTGCCCAGGTCGATGCCCACCGCGATGCGACGCTGGTGCGGGTCGGGCGAATGCCCGGGCTCGGAGATCTGCAGAAGGGCCATGGGGAGATGGGGTAGGGGGCGCTATTGTCCCAGCGCGTCCAGGCGCCGATCCACGTCTTGTTCAAAGCGCGCAACAAACATGAGGGCTCTGACCTGGGCTGCGGCGGCGGGCCAATCCTGCTGGTCATCGATCAATTGGCGCAGGTCGGTCTGCATCGCCCGCTGGCGCGCGGCCACTTCGTCGGCCAGCACTTCGACGGCTGCCAGCGTGGTGGCTTCGTCCAGCGCTTCGCGCCAGGCCATCTGCTGCATCAGGAAGGCGCCGGGCATCGCGGTGTTGTTCTCCGCATCGATCGGCTGGCCCTGTAGCTCGCACAGGTAGGCGGCGCGCTTGAGTGGGTCCTTCAGGCGCTGGTAGGCCTCGTTGACGCGGATGGCCCACTGCATGGCCACACGCTGCGCGGCCGTGCCCTGGGCCGCAAAGCGGTCGGGGTGGACCTCGCCCTGCAAGGACTTCCAGCGTGCATCAATGGCTGCGCGGTCCTGCGCGAAGCGAAGCGGCAGGTCGAACAGCACGAAGTCGTTGTCGGTGAGGTTCATGGCAATCTGGACATGAAAAAGGCGCGGTGTATGCCGCGCCCCTTGTCGATGCAACCCTTGTGCCGCTGGCGATGGCGCCTTGAAACGTCTGGTTGAAACCGCGCTCAGACGCGGAAGGATTCACCACAGCCGCAGCGGTCTTTTTCGCGCGGGTTGTTGAATTTGAAGCCCTCGTTCAGGCCCTCGCGCACGAAGTCGAGTTCGGTGCCATCGAGGTAGGGCAGACTCTTCGGGTCGATCAGCACCTTCACGCCCAGGGAATCGAACACCTGGTCCTCTGGCGCAATGTCATCTGCATATTCCAGCTTGTAGGCCAGACCGGAGCAGCCGGTGGTCTTGACGCCCAGTCGCACGCCCACGCCCTTGCCGCGTTTGGCGAGGTAGCGGGTGACGTGCCGGGCAGCGGCTTCGGTGACGGTGATGGCCATGGTCGAAATGTGGGCGCAGTCTGATCAGTGCGTCGCCGCCCGAGGGCGAGGACGCATTGGCGAGGGAGGGTCGGCCGCGCTCAGGCGGTGGCGGAAGGCGAGGTGGCTACAGCCGGCGTGCCGTGCTTGGCCTTGTAGTCGTCCACCGCGGCCTTGATGGCGTCTTCGGCCAGGATGGAGCAGTGGATCTTCACCGGCGGCAGCGCCAGTTCCTCGGCGATGTGGGTGTTCTTGATGTCGAGTGCCTGATCCAGGCTCTTGCCCTTGACCCATTCGGTGACCAGCGAGCTCGACGCGATGGCCGAGCCGCAGCCGTAGGTCTTGAACTTGGCGTCTTCGATCAGGCCGGTCTGCGGGTTCACGCGGATCTGCAGCTTCATCACGTCGCCGCAGGCCGGCGCGCCCACCATGCCGGTGCCGACACTTTCGTCGCCCTTGTCGAACGAGCCGACGTTGCGGGGGTTTTCGTAGTGGTCGATGACTTTGTTGCTGTAGGCCATGATGTGCTCCGGTACTGCTGCGTTCGTTGGGTGGGTCGTGTCGTTCAGTGAGCAGCCCACTGGATGGCGCTGATGTCGACCCCGTCCTTGAACATTTCCCACAACGGCGACAGCTCGCGCAGCTTGGCGACGCGATCCTTCAGGGTGCTGACGGCGTAATCGATCTCTTCTTCGGTGGTGAAGCGGCCGATGGTCATGCGCAGGCTTGAATGCGCCAGCTCGTCGCTGCGGCCCAGCGCGCGCAGCACATAGCTGGGCTCCAGGCTGGCCGAGGTGCAGGCGGAGCCCGACGACACTGCGATGCCCTTGATGCCCATGATCAGCGATTCGCCCTCGACGAAGTTGAACGAGGCGTTGACGTTGTGCGGCACGCGCTTTTCGAGGTGGCCGTTGATGAACACCTGTTCGATGTCCGACAAGCCCTTGAGCAGGCGCTGCTGCAGGCCGCGGATGCGTTCGTGCTCGGTGGCCATCTCCAGCTTGGCCAGCCGGAAGGCTTCGCCCATGCCGATGATCTGGTGGGTGGGCAGCGTGCCTGAGCGCAGCCCGCGCTCATGCCCGCCGCCGTGCATCTGTGCCTCCAGGCGCACGCGCGGCTTGCGACGCACGTACAGCGCACCAATGCCCTTGGGCCCGTAGCTCTTGTGCGACGCCAGGCTCATCAGGTCGACCGGCAGCTGGCTCAGGTCGATCGGCAACTTGCCCGTGGCCTGCGCCGCATCGACATGGAAGATGATGCCGCGCTCGCGGCAGAGCTTGCCGAGGGTCTCAACATCCTGGATCACGCCGATCTCGTTGTTGACCAGCATCACCGAGACCAGGATGGTGTCCGGGCGCAGCGCGTCCTTGAAGCGGTCGAGGTCGAGCAGGCCATCTTCCTGCACGTCGAGGTAGGTGACCTCGAAGCCTTGGCGTTCCAGCTCGCGGCAGGTGTCGAGCACGGCCTTGTGCTCGGTCTTGACGGTGATGATGTGCTTGCCGCGGGTCTTGTAGAACTGCGCCGCGCCCTTGATGGCGAGATTGTCGGACTCGGTGGCGCCCGAGGTCCAGACAATCTCCCGCGGATCGGCACCGATCAGATCGGCCACCTGCACACGCGCCTTTTCGACGGCCTCTTCGGCTTCCCAGCCCCAGGCGTGGCTGCGCGACGCCGGGTTGCCGAAGTGCTCACGCAGCCACGGCACCATGACATCGACGACGCGCGGGTCCACCGGCGTGGTCGCGCCGTAGTCCATGTAGATCGGGAAGTGCGGTGTCATGTCCATCGAGATTTCCTGCGGGCGGCGCTGCTGCGACGGCCCTTTCGAGTCTTCGGTCGTGTCTTTTCAGTTACTTGGTGGCCAGAGCGCTGCCCAGGGCGAAGACCGAGTTGGGGCCCGTCACCTTGATCGGCTTGACCACCGGCTGGCTCGAAATCGCCCGCTTGATGGGCGCTTCCTCAACCGATACGCCGCGTGCCAACTGGTCGTCGACCAGGCTCTTGAGCGAAATCGAGTTCAGGTACTCCAGCATCTTGGCGTTCAGCGCGGCCCAGAGGTCGTGCGTCATGCAACGGCCGCTGCTGTCGCCCATGCAATTTTCGGCGCCGGCACAGCCGGTGGCGTCGATGGCTTCGTCGACGGCCACGATGATGTCGGCCACGGTGATGTCCTCGGCCTTGCGGCCCAGCGAGTAGCCGCCGCCGGGGCCGCGAGTGCTTTCGACCAGCTCATGCCGGCGCAGCTTGCCGAACAGCTGCTCCAGGTACGACAGCGAAATCTGCTGGCGCGCGCTGATCGCCGCCAATGCCACCGGCCCGCTGTGCTCGCGCAGCGCCAGATCGATCATCGCCGTCACGGCAAAACGGCCTTTGGTAGTCAATCGCATGGTCATTCACTCCTTCGTCACGGTCTGCGGCGGCCGTTTGGCTCGCCCGACCACGGGTCAGATAATTTCCCTGCCACCCTTTACCCGACTGTTTTACTCGATTATATAGAAGCGGGTGCCGGGCTGCGGGTTTCCACTGGCTTCACCCCCGGTGGAGGTGCAGGTATTCGACCAGCCCGTCGCAGCCCAGTTCAATCAAATCGAGCACTCGTTCGAACCCGGCGGCGCCGCCGTAGTAGGGGTCAGGCACGCTTGCGGGCGAGCCTGCGGGCGCGAAGGCCATCAGGCCGCGCAGCTTGCCGAGGTGAGCCGGGTCGCAGGCGGCGCGCAACGCAGCCAGGTTGTCGCCGTCCATGGCCAGCACCAGATCGCAGTGCATGAAGTCGGCCGCTTCCACGCGCCGGGCGCGCATGCCGCGCAAGTCGTAACCGCGCCGCGCGGCATGGGCGATGGCGCGTTCGTCTGCGGCATGGCCCAGCTGGTTGGCATGGGTGCCGGCCGAATCGACGTTCACCGTGGTCTCCAGCCCGCGTTGGCGCAGCCGGTGGCGCATCACCACTTCGGCGGTGGGCGAGCGGCAGATGTTGCCCATGCAGACCATCAAAATTCGCATGCGGTTTCCTCAGCTCACGGGCGGGGGTGGCGCCACGCTGTCGTGCACGCTGGCGCCGAAGGCCTGTTCGCGCAGCAGCGCAAGCTGGTCGCGCACGCGCGCGGCCTTGAGGAATTCCAGGTTCTTGGCGTGTTCCATCATCTGCTTTTCCAGCTGCTTGATGCGCTTGCCCAGCTCCTTCTCCGACAGCGTTTCCACCTCGGCGGCGGCATGTTCGGCGTGGTAGTCGTCTCGCCCAGCCTTCTCGCTGTAGACCCCGTCGAGCAGGTCGCGCACCTGCTTTTTGATGCCGCGCGGCGTGATGCCGTGGGCGGCGTTGAATTCGATCTGCTTGGCCCGCCGCCGCTCGGTTTCGCCCATCGCGCGGCGCATCGAGTCGGTGATCCTGTCGGCATACAGGATGGCCTTGCCGTTGACGTTGCGCGCCGCCCGGCCGATGGTCTGGATCAGGCTGCGTTCCGAGCGCAGGAAACCTTCTTTGTCGGCATCGAGGATGGCGACCAGCGACACCTCCGGTATGTCCAGGCCCTCCCGCAGCAGGTTGATGCCCACCAGCACGTCGAAGCTGCCCAGCCGCAGGTCGCGCAGGATTTCGACCCGCTCCACTGTGTCGACGTCTGAGTGCAGGAAGCGCACCTTCACGCCGTTTTCGCTCAGGTAGTCGGTGAGCTGCTCGGCCATGCGCTTGGTCAGGGTGGTGATCAGCACCCGGTCGCCGGCGCTGACGCGCAGGTGGATTTCCTGCAGCACATCGTCCACCTGGTGCGTGGCCGGGCGGACCTCCACCTCCGGGTCGACCAGCCCAGTGGGCCGCACCAGCTGTTCGACCACCTGGCCGGCATGCGCCTGCTCGTAGGCGGCCGGCGTGGCCGAGACGAACACCGCCTGCAGCATCTTGCGCTCGAACTCGTCGAACTTCAGCGGCCGGTTGTCGAGCGCCGACGGCAGGCGAAAGCCATATTCCACCAGCGTGGTCTTGCGCGCCCGGTCGCCGTTGTACATGCCGCCGAACTGGCCGATCAGCACATGGCTCTCGTCCAGAAACATCATCGCGTCCTTGGGCATGTAGTCCACCAGCGTCGGCGGGGGGTCACCGGGCGCGGCGCCCGAGAGGTGCCGGGTGTAGTTCTCGATGCCCTTGCAGTGGCCCAACTCCTGCAGCATCTCCAGGTCGAAGCGGGTGCGTTGCTCGATGCGCTGGGCCTCGACCAGCTTGCCTTCCTTGACGAAGAAATCGAGCCGCTCGCGCAACTCGGCCTTGATGCCGTCCATGGCGGCCAGCACCCGCTCGCGTGGCGTCACATAGTGGCTGGACGGGTAGATGGTGAAGCGCGGAATCTTCTGGCGCGTCTGCCCGGTCAGCGGGTCGAACAGCGTGAGGGTCTCGATCTCGTCGTCGAACAGTTCCAGCCGGATGGCCAGCTCGGAATGTTCGGCCGGGAACACGTCGATGGTGTCGCCCCGCACGCGGAAGGCGCCGCGGCTGAAGTCGGTCTCGTTGCGGGTGTACTGCATGCGCACCAGCTGGGCGATCACGTCGCGCTGGCCCATCTTGTCGCCTATGCGCGCGATGAAGCGCATCTGCGTGT
>JBDTQF010000014.1:0-28241 GCA_039932275.1 Burkholderiales bacterium | reverse complement strand
CCTTCGCGGGCGCGCATCCAGTTGAAGTTGCCCTTGACGGTGTTGATCTCGCCGTTGTGCGCCACCATGCGGTACGGGTGCGCGAGCGGCCACTCGGGGAAGGTGTTGGTCGAGAAGCGCTGGTGCACCAGCGCCAGCGCCGAGGTGGTGCGCTCATCCTGCAGGTCGAAGTAGTACTGCCCCACTTGGTCGGCCAGCAGCAGGCCTTTGTAGATGATGGTGCGGCAGCTCATGCTGGGCACGTAGTACTCGTGGCTGTGCGTGAGTTGCAGCTTCTGGATCGCCGCCGAAGCCGTCTTGCGGATCACGTACAGCTTGCGCTCCAGCGCATCGGGCACGATCACATCGGCACCACGGCCGATGAAGATCTGGCGGATCACCGGCTCCTTGTCGCGCACCGTCGGCGACATCGGCATCTCACGGTCCACCGGCACGTCGCGCCAGCCCAGCAGCACCTGGCCTTCGGCCTTGACAGCACGCTCCAGCTCCTGTTCGCAGGCCAGCCGCGAAGCATGCTCCTTCGGCAGGAAGATCATGCCCACGCCGTATTCACCGGGCGGCGGCAGATCGACACCCTGCAAGGCCATCTCCTGGCGATAGAACTCGTCGGGAACCTGGATCAGGATGCCGGCACCGTCACCCATCAGCTTGTCAGCACCGACGGCACCGCGGTGGTCGAGGTTCTCCAGGATCTTCAGACCCTGCTGGACGATGCCGTGCGCCTTCTGGCCCTTGATGTGGGCAACGAAACCCACGCCACACGCGTCATGCTCGTTCGACGGATCGTAGAGGCCGGCGGCCGCCAGCGCATGGCGTTCTTCGGCACTGGCCGGTGACGCGGGAACGAGCTTGGGGGAAGCCTGGCTCATGGCACTCTCCTGAAAAGCCTGCAAAACCACCGACCTGCGCCGGCATGGGGGCCGTGAGATTACTGCAGTGCAGCGTTGATCTCAAGTTCTATTATTTAGGGTCAGAATCTATTTATTGATTCAAAGATCTTTGTTGCACATAAATAGGGCCACATCAATGACAGGCACCAATTCACAGCATGACGCCCCGCCCCCGTGCGCTTCACGCGGCCGACCCTGCCGGGTCGTCCACCTTCAGCCGGCCTGCACCACGCGGGCGGCCGCGCGGCCTCGGCGCCAGCGGGCGTTCGGTCTGCCGGCTCAGTTCTGCAAGAAATACACCCGAGCCCAGCGCTTCAAGGCACTGTCGACGATCCGCAAGGCCTCCAGATCAGGCAGGGGCTCGCTCAGCAAGCGTTGCCAGGCATGCTCACGCTCAAACGGCGTGTTGCCGAGCTGCCAGTAAGCCGCCGGTTCGCTGATCAGGCTGTCCCGTGACCAGCCCAGGTGATGCGGCGCACTGGTCGTCAACGCCTGACCCTGCGCACCCGACGAAGGTCCAGCATCTCCCCGCTGTTCGACGCAGCGCATGACCTGCAGCAACGTGTCCCCCGCCTCTACGACGGCGGCACGGAAGCGCCCATCCCACAAGGTGCCGGCGCGGTGATGGCGGCGGTTGAAGGCCGCCACATAGCGCCGGCCGAGCGCCTGCATCAACCGGCTGAGCGCCACGGGCAACGACGGGGTGACCAGCAGGTACACCGCGTCGTTCGCCAGCGCATACGCATGCACGGCCACCCCCAACGGGGTCGCAGCCTCCCGCAGCGCACGCAGGTAGACACGGCGGTCGTCGTCGTCGACGAACACTGCCTGGCCGTTGTGACCCCGCTGGATCACCAGGTGCGCCAGCCCGGCCAGGGCAAGGCGAGGAAGTCGTGCCATGGATACAGACCCTTGGTGAAGAAGGACGACGCAGAAGAGCGCGGCAGCCGCGACCACCCGCCAGACATTGTGCGCAGATCATGGGCTCCCAGGCAAAGCAGGCCAGAATCACGCCATTGCACACGCACCCAAGGAGCCCGCGATGAAAGCCGCCAACGTCCTCGCCACCATTGGCAACACGCCCCATATCCGCATCAACCGGCTGTTTGGTGCGAGCACGAACATCTGGGTCAAGTCCGAGCGCAGCAATCCCGGGGGCTCGATCAAGGACCGTATCGCCGTGTCGATGGTGGAAGCGGCCGAGGCCAGCGGCGCGCTGAAGCCGGACGGCACCATCATCGAGCCGACCTCCGGCAACACCGGCATCGGCCTGGCCATGGTGGCGGCGGTGAAGGGCTACAAGCTGGTGCTGGTGATGCCCGAGAGCATGAGCCTGGAGCGCCGCCGCCTGATGCTGGCCTACGGCGCGAGCTTCGTGCTGACGCCGCGCGAAAAGGGCATGAAGGGCGCCATCGAAAAAGCGCAGGAGCTGGTGGCCATGACGCCCGGCGCGTGGATGCCGCAGCAGTTCGACAACGAGGCCAATATCGCGGTACACGTGCGCACCACGGCGCAGGAGATCCTG
Organism: Burkholderiales bacterium; assembly: GCA_039932275.1. Classification (GTDB taxonomy): domain Bacteria; phylum Pseudomonadota; class Gammaproteobacteria; order Burkholderiales; family Burkholderiaceae_C; genus Sphaerotilus. Next base: position 25,826 of record JBDTQF010000014.1, on the reverse strand, counting down.
GCCGACTTCCCGGAGGGGCTCGACGCGCTGATCACCGGCGTAGGCACCGGCGGCCACATCACCGGCTGCGCGCAGGTGCTCAAGGTGAAATGGCCGCAGCTCAAGGTGTACGCGGTCGAGCCCTCGGCGTCGCCAGTCATCAGTGGCGGCAAGCCGTCGCCGCACCCGATCCAGGGCATCGGGGCGGGCTTCATTCCGAAGAACCTGCAGGTCGATCTGCTGGACGGCACCATCCAGGTCGAAGCCGAGGCCGCCCGGGAGATGGCCCGCCGCTGCGCCCGCGAAGAGGGCCTGCTGGTGGGCATCTCCAGCGGCGCCACGCTGGCCGCCATCGCACAGAAGCTGCCCGAGCTGCCGGCCGGCGCCAAGGTGCTGGGCTTCAACTACGACACCGGTGAACGGTACCTTTCCATCGAGGGCTTCCTGCCGACGGAGGGCTGAGCCGCGCCCAGGCTCAGCCGGTCATCTCAGCGAACAGGCGCTGGCCACTGAGCCGCACATGCTCGCGGATCGCGAAGCGGTCGGTCATGCCAGCGATGTAGTCGGCCACCGCGCGGTAGCGGTCGGGCGCATCGGCATAGTCGCTGGGCATCTCGCTCGGGTCGGCCACGTAGGCTTCGAACAGCGCTTGCACGACGCGGCGGGCGCGTTCGGTGGTGTCCATCACCTGCGGGTGGCGGTACAGGTGGCGGAACAGGAAGCGCTTGAGCGCCGTGCTGGCGGCGCGCATCTCGGCGCTGAAGCACACCAGCGGCGGTGCCTGCCGCACGTCGTCGATGCTGGCCGGGCGGTGCAGCGCCAATTGCACCCGGGTGGCTTCGATCACGTCGTACACCTGGGCCGAGAGCATGCGCCGCAGGGTTTCGAACAACAGGCGCCGGCCCTTCATCTGCGCCAGCTGCGGGTGGGCCGCCAGCGCCTCGTCGCGAAAGCGTGCGATCAGCGGCACGGCCGCCACCTGATCCAGGCTGATGAGGCCGGAGCGCACGCCGTCGTCCACGTCGTGCGCGTTGTAGGCGATCTCGTCGGCCAGGTTGGCGAGCTGTGCCTCCAGGCTGGGCTGGGTGCGGTCGAGAAAGCGCCGGCCGATGCCGCCGGGCTCCAAGGCCTCGATCCAGCGCGCCACGCGCAGCGGGCAGTGCTTGAGGATGCCTTCACGGGTTTCGAAGGTGAGGTTCAGGCCGTCGTAGTCGGCGTAGCGCTCCTCCAGCACATCGACCACGCGCAAGCTCTGCAGGTTGTGCTCGAAGCCGCCATGCAGGCGCATGCAGGCATGTAGCGCGTCCTGCCCGGCATGGCCGAAGGGCGTGTGACCCAGGTCGTGCGCCAGCGCCACCGCCTCGACCAGGTCTTCCTGCAGGCCCAGCGTGCGGGCGATGGAACGGCCCAGCTGGGCCACCTCCAGCGAGTGCGTGAGCCGGGTGCGAAACAGGTCGCCCTCGTGGTTGAGGAACACCTGCGTCTTGTAGACCAGCCGGCGGAAGGCTGTGCTGTGGACGATACGGTCGCGGTCGCGCTGGTACTCGTTGCGGGTCGGCGCGCGCGGCTGGGCATGACGCCGGCCGCGGCTGCGGGCCGGGTCGCTGGCGAAGGGCGCGAGGGGCGTGACCTTCGCGGTACGGGCGCGGGGCGGCCGCGCCGGCTTCATCAACAATGGGCCTCGATAACCTCGCGCACCAGGGCATCGGGCGCCGCCTGCACGCGCGCACGGCCCAGCGCCTCGATCACCACGAAGCGGATCTCGCCGCCCTCGGCCTTCTTGTCCACCTGCATCAGTTCCAGGTAGCGGTCCGCGCCGAGACGTGGCCCACGCACCGGCAGCGCGGCACGTTCGCACAGCCGGCTGACACGACCCAGAAAGGCCGCTGGCATCAGCCCCAGCCGCACCGACAAATCGGCCGCCATCACCATGCCGCAGCCGACCGCTTCGCCGTGCAGCCAGGCGCCATAACCGAGCCCGGCCTCGATGGCATGGCCGAAGGTGTGGCCGAAGTTCAGGATGGCGCGCAGCCCGCCTTCGCGCTCATCGCTGGCGACCACCGCAGCCTTGATCTCGCACGAACGCTGCACCGCATGCGCCAGCGCCGACTTGTCGCGCGCCATCAGCGCATCGAGGTTCAGCTCCAGCCAGTCGAGCAGCGCGGCGTCGGCAATCGGGCCGTACTTGATCACCTCCGCCAAGCCGGCCGACAGCTCGCGCGGCGGCAGCGTGTCCAGCGTGTCGAGGTCGCACAGCACCCGCACCGGCTGGTAGAACGCGCCGATCATGTTCTTGCCCAGCGGGTGGTTGATGGCGGTCTTGCCGCCGACCGATGAATCCACCTGCGCCAGCAGCGTGGTCGGCACCTGCACGAACGGCACGCCGCGCATGTAGCAGGCCGCGGCAAAACCCGTCATGTCGCCGATCACGCCGCCGCCCAGCGCCACCAGCACCGTCTTGCGGTCGCAGCCTTCGGCCAGCAGGCGGTCGAAGACCAAGTTGAGCGTGGCCCATTCCTTGTGCGCCTCGCCATCCGGCAGCTCGATGGTCAACACGCGGCGGTAGTGCGCACCCAGCGCCTCGGCCACACGGCGTGCGTACAAGGGTGCCACGGTGACGTTGGTGACCACCACGGCCACCGTGGCCTTTGGCAGGCCTTGCCAACTGGCTGCATCGGACAGCAGCCCGGGGCCGATCAGGATGTCGTAGCTGCGCTCGGCGAGCGGGACGGAAACGGAGGTGGTGGGGGCGGCAGACAAGGCAGATACAGCGGCTGGCAACGGTGCCGCCGAGTGTACCGGCGGGTCAGCTGGCGCGAGGCGAAGCGGAAGACACCGCGGTTCGGTCAGCCGGCACCAAACCGGCCAGTTCCAGCTGCATCAGGACCATGTTGACGAGCCCGGCCACCGACGGCCGCCCGGTCTCGATCACGAAGTGCGCCGTCTCCCGGTACAGCGGGTCACGGTCACGAAACAGCTCGCGCAGCCGGCGCATCGGATCGGCCACCTGCAGCAGCGGCCGCTGCCGGTCATGGCGCACGCGCCGGAACAGTTCTTCCGGCGTAGCCCGCAGGTAAACCACGGTCGTGCGCTCATGCAGGGCCCGCCGATTCGCTTCACGCAGCACCGCCCCGCCCCCGGTGGCAATCACCTTCGCTGGACCTTGCGTCAGCTCATCGATGACCTGCTCTTCAATATCGCGAAAGGCTGGCTCGCCTTCACGCTCGAAGTACGCCCGGATGCTCATGCCGATGCGCCGCTCGATCTCCGTGTCGGCATCGACGAAGGGCAGGTGCAGGGCCGTCGCCAAATGGCGGCCGGCAGTGGATTTGCCGGCGCCGGGCATGGCGACGAGGGAGATGGTGGGTTGATCCGCAGATATAAACGTCTGCAGGTTACTGGATGGTTCCAAGAGGCAGCGTGTACTTTTGACCTGCCGGCATGGTAACCGTCAGATCCAAGGAACCGCTGGATTGAAGAGGCTGCGAGCAATCATCAAGCTCGACTGTCACCACGTGTCTGGTAGGCGCAGTGGTGGTGCTTGGAATGGGCGAGTTGTCGATCGAAGGCGTCGCGCCTTTGGCGTTGGTCGATACGGAGAGCGTCGCGCCGGCAGGGATGGGATTGCCGCCCAGCGTATCTGCCGCCGCATTCGAATCTCGCAGGCACAGCATTTGCTGCACCCGGCAGCTACTGGTGAGAGGTTGGAAGATGAGGCTGGTCAGCGTCGTGGCGCTGCAAGTGCTTCCCGCTGTGGCATAAAGCCTTGGGAAGTCAGACGCATCCGAAAGCGTGAATACGCGAGAGAGGCGAACGTAGGTGTTGCCGCTCCAGACACCGTCTGAAGCCGAGCCGACCAGGTACTCGCCCGTTCCCATTACACCGTTTTCGTCCTTGTCGATAAACACCTGGCCCAAGTCGTCGAAGTGGGCCGCGTCGCCGGCGAGCGTGTACTTGTTGTCGCCATCCTGATCGTCAAAAGACTCTTCCCCTTGGGCATAGGCCACCACACTGACACGCCCGTTTGACGGTCTGAAGTTGCTCGTCACGAACTTCACAGTACATACCCCGCTGGTCGTTACGCAACTGGCAGGAATGACGCTGGCACCCTCTGCAACGAAGTTGATCGCAGTGCCATCAGGTACAGGGTTGCTGAATCGATCATTGAGTTGAAGACGAATCACGGATTCGGTGCCGTCCTTGCTCCATCCATCTACGTTGTAGGTTGCGGCCGAAAAGCTGACGGCCCGCTGGGTCGGCAAGCCCGCATTGATGCTCAGCACGTTTGAAACGGTGGATAGCGTGGTGGAAGGGTCCACGACCACGGTGGCTCTGACCCGCACGGGCGTTGGCAACGTCTTGGCGCTCACCGACACCTGCGCTATTCCCGACGCGTCCGTCTTTGCCGAGACGAAGGACAGTGTTGCCACATTGGGAATATCAAGATCGAAGGAGACGTCCCGGCCTGACACAGCATTACCGAATTGATCCTTCAGCCGGAAGGACACCACCGACGAGGCAGAGCAACCACTCCCCGCGAGGCAAATGGTGGTGGGACTGGCTGATACGAACTCCAGCGACTGCGCTGTCGGTGGCAGGACGGCAAGATCAACCTGTCGTTGTTGGCTCGTACCATTGATCACCGCACTGACCCGGTCGGTGGTACTGCACCCCTTGTCCTGATAGGTGGTCGATGCCGTTGACCCCGTCACCACCACCGAGGTCGGTGACAGAACAGCAGTTCCGGAAGAAGCACAAGTCGACGCGAAATTAACCGTAACCGGGGATGCTGCCGAAGCACCATTCACACCCACCGTAATCACTGAAGCACCGTAAGCAGGAACAGTCGTCGGGCTCGCCACAATGGAAGAAAGGGTCACGGTCACAGACGACACCGTGAACGCCACCTGCGACGTCAGCACCGCGCCAGAGCCCACATCGGCTGACGCCGTCACATAGTCCGCACCGATGGCGCCGCTGACGGGCACCAGAGCCGTCGCTGCAATACCGCTGGCATCCGTCAACACCCGAGCCGGCGAAACTGTGGCTGCGCCATTGCTGACGGCGAAGGTAACGAGTGTGCCAACGATGGGTTGGCCCGAGGAGTTCTTCACCAGCGCGCTCACAGTGCCGGGTGTTGAAGCGCTGATGGTGGCACTTGAAAGCGTCATCACCACGGTTCCTGCGGACGATGTCGTGACATTCGAAGATCCACTGGAGGAACTCGAGGAGCCACTGGTCGAAGTGCCCGATCCATACAGGCTATTGCCGCCCCCACCGCCACCGCCGCAGGCTGCAAGCACCGACACCACCAAGCTCGCGCTGAGCCTTTGAACCCAATTCATCACTCTCTCCCGCTTTTCGAGGCGCTGTCAGCTTGAGGTCTGCAGAATCACCGCACGGCCGCATTGCGGTCCGTGATGACCTTCGGTGTCAGGAACACCAGCAGTTCGGTCTTGTCGGACGTCCGCGTCTTGTTGCGGAACAGTGCCCCCAGGAAGGGGATGTCGCCGAGCAAGGGCACCTTGTTGATCGATTCGCGCTCCGAGATCTCGAAGATGCCGCCGATGACCACCGTGCCGCCGTTCTCCACCAGCACCTGGGTCTTGACCTGCTTGGTGTCGATGCTGCCGGCCACGCCGCTGGTCGGGTTGTCCTTGTGCACATCCACGTCGAGGATGATGCTGCCCTCGGGGGTGATCTGGGGCGTCACCTCCAGGCTCAGCACTGCGTCGATGAACACCGTGGAGGTGGCGCCGCTGCTGGTGGCCTGCTGGAAGGCGATCTTGCGGCCCTGCTTGATGATGGCCTTGGTCTGGTCGGCGGTGACCACGCGCGGACTCGACACGACCTTGCCTTTGCCTTCGCTTTCCATCGCCGACAGTTCCAGGTTCAGGAAGCGGTTGGCCGAGGCGCTGAACAGCGACAGCGCAAAGGTCGCGGCGGTGCCACCATTCAAGGCATTGGCCGGCAGGTTGACGAACTGTGTGTTGGCAAAGGTGGAGGCGCCGCTGGTCTGCAGCGTAACGTCGCCGATGGACGCATAGGTGCCCCCAACCGCCACGCGGTTGCTGCCGTTGATGCCGAAGCCCGGCACGCCGCCGTTGGCGGCACGCACGTCGTTGGCGCCGAGCTTGATGCCGAGGCTGCGGCCGAAGGTGTCTTCGGCTTCGACGATGCGCGCCTCGATCATCACCTGGCGCACCGGGATGTCGATCTTGCTGATGAGCTGCGTCACCTCTTCGAGCTTGGACGGGATGTCGTTCACGAACAGCTGGTTGGTGCGGGCCATGGCGATCACGCTGCCGCGCGGCGACAGGATGCGCGAGTTGCTGCCCGCGGCGCCACCGCTTGAGCCGCCGAGGGCCTGGCCCGTCAGGCCACGCGCCACTTCTTCGGCCTTGGTGTAGTTGAGCTGGAAACTCTGGGTGCGCAGCGGCTCCAGGTCGGCCACCTGCTTCTTGGCTTCGAGCTCGAGTTTTTCCTTGGCCGCGAGCTCTTCTTTGGGCGCGATCCACAGCACATTGCCGTTCTTCTTTGCGCCCAGCCCCTTGGCCTGCATGATGATGTCGAGCGCCTGGTCCCAGGGCACGTCCTTCAGACGCAGGGTCACGCCACCGGCGACCGAGTCGCTGGTGACGACGTTGAAGTTGGTGAAGTCGGCGATGACCTGCAGCAGCGCCCGCACGTCGATGTTCTGGAAGTTGAGCGAGAGCTTCTCGCCGTTGTAGCCCGGGCCCTGGGTCAGCTTCTCGGGGTCGAGCTTCATCGGCCGCACTTCGAGCACGAACTGGTTGTCGGTCTGGTACGCGCTGTGTTCCCACGCACCGGTGGGTTGCACCACCATCCGGACCCGGTCGCCGACCTGCGAGCTGGCAATGGTCTGCACCGGCGTGCCGAAGTCGGAGACATCGAGCTGACGGCGCAATTGCTCAGGCAAGCTGGAGCGCAGGAACTCGACCACCAGGCCCTGCCCTTGCTGGCGGATGTCGACCCCCACCTGCGTGCTGGCCAGCTCCACCACCACGCGGCCGGCGCCGTCGCGGCCACGTCGGAAGTCGATGTCGCGCAAGGGCAGCGGCGCGCGGTTCTGCGGGTCTGAAAACCGCACCGCCTCGTTCGCAGCCGCAGACGACGGAGCCACCTGCACCGCCCGATCAACCGCGGGCGCGGCCGCGGCCACGGGCGGTGGCACCGGCACCGGGTCGAGGCGGATCAGCAGGGTCTTGTCCTGCAGCTCGGTCCGGTAGCTGGTGGACTGCTTCAGGTTGACCACCAGGCGGGTGCGGTCACCGGCCTGCGCAACGGCCACCGATCGCACGTTGCCGAGGTTGAGCTCCTGCACCGTGCGGCCAGTGGCGTTGCCCACGCCGCTCAGGTCGAGGGCGATGCGGGGCGGCGCCTGCACGGTGAAGCCGGCCGGTACGGCGGTCAAGGCTTCGGTGAGCTCGATGCGCAGCACCTCGCCGCCACCCTGCGACGTGCCGGTGATGGCGCTGATCATGCTCTGTGCAATGCTCAGCGCAGGGGCCCCTGTCAGCGCAGCCAGTGCGAGCAGACGGACGGTTCGACGAATAAGAAGGGTCGCCATGCTCGGGGTGCTCACGGGGTTGTTGGTTTGTGTGGTCCTCATCGCGACTTCTCCTGCCCGGCCCGTTGCTCCTGCAACTGCAGCGTGCTCGTGCGCTCCACCCATTCGCCGATGGCGTCCTGCACGATCTCACGCAGGGTCAGTTCTGTCTCGGTGATCTTGAGCACCCGGCCGTAGTTCTGGCCGATGTACTCGCCTGCCCGCACTTGGTACAAAAGGTTCTCCGCCTTCATCAGCGCATAACTGTGACCACCCCGGCTCACGCTGCCCACCATGGTCAGCGAATCGAGCGGATAGGCCTCCAGCGGCTCGCGGCGACGGTTCATCTCGGAGGCCAGCAGCGAATTGGGCTGACGGTTCTCCTGCTTGAGCGCCACCACCAGCTTCTGGCTGCTGAAGGGGTCGACCGACTGTGCAACCACATAAGGCTGCGGATCGAATTTGCGCGGCGGATTCAGCGGCGTGACGTGTGGCTTGGCCATGCGGCGTTGCTCATCCATCCACTGCTGCAGTTCGTCATGCGAATCGGAGCACGCCGACAAGCCCGCCAGCACCATCAACCCGGCCATCACCAGAAGGCGCGTCATGGTTTGCCCCCGCCAGCCTTTTTCTTGTCGGCCTGGGCGGCCTGACGGTTGGCTTCCATCTCGGTGGGGTCAAGGTAGCGGTAGGTTCGCGCGGTGGCCTCCATCGCCAGTTGACCGCCGCCTGCCACGTTCGCGCCCTGACCGCTGACGCTGCCGAGCGGCGCACCGATGACCACCAGGTTGTGCAGCGTCACGATGCGCGACAGGTTGGCGATGTCGGCGGCGAAGGCACCGATGTCGTGGAAGCGGCCCGTCACGCGCAGGGCGATCGGCAGCTCGGCGTAGTAGTCCTTGATGATCACCTGGCCGGGCCGGAACAGCTCGAACTGGAGCCCGCGGCCAAGGCCGGCCTGGTTGATGTCGGACAGCAGCGCATCCATCTCGGCCTTGCCGGGCAGCTGGCGCTCAAGTTGGGTCACATATTCCTCCACCTGGAGTTTTTGCTTGCGCAGTTCATCCAGGTTGATGGCTTGCGCCAGCTTGCCGCTGTACTGCGTCTTGAGCTCCTCCTCCTTGGCCCTCTCCTGCTCCATATGCTCCAGCGTGCCGGACAGGATGGTGAACCAGGCGATCACGATCACCAGCACGCCAGCTGCTGCCCAAGCCAGCGACTTGGGCAGCAGCGGCCACTGGCCGGGTTCGTTGGGGTTGAGACCACGGAACTGCGCCGCGATGGTCTCTTGCAGGGATTCGAAATCGATGCTGCGCATGATGGGCCCGCTTCCTCAGGACGCCTTGGCGCGCGCAGCCGAAGCCGCACCAGCCGCTGGCGCCGCACCATCCGGGCCTTGGCCGGCCTGCTTGTCCTGCGGGCGTTTGAGCGTCAACTTGATGGAGAAGTCGAACAGCCGCTTGCTGTCGCGCGTGTTGGCGCCCAGCGTGGTCGACTTGATCTCGACCAGCACGGGCTTTTCCAGCCAGGGCGAGTTGTAGGCGGTGTTGCGCAGGAACTCGGACACCCGCTCGTTGGTCTGCGCCAGACCGCCGACCGTGACGTTCTGGCCATCCTGCTTCATCGTGGTCAGGTAGACGCCCTCGGGCGTCTGCCGCACCAGCTCGTTGAGCAGGTGGACGGGCATGTTGCGATCGATCTGGAAGTCCTCGACCACCTTCTGGCGGGCCTTGAGGCTCTCGATCTCAGCCTTAAGCGAAGCGATGTCCTTGATCTGGGTTTCCAGGCGCTGGATCTCGGCCTGCAGAAACTCGTTGCGCGACTGCTGGCCGGAGATCATCTCCATCAACACCAGGTACCAGAGCGACGCGATGACCAGGCCGACCGCTGCAGCCAGGCCCAGGCCCACGAAGAAGGCCTGACGGCGGCGGCGACGCTTTTCTTCCCGATGAGGAAGCAGGTTGATGAGGATCACTGCAGGAACCTCCGCATCGCCAACCCACAGGCGGTGAGGTAGGCGGGCGCCTCGCGGCGCAACTTGCTCTCGCGCACGGCGGAGCCGGTCTGCATGCCTTCGAATGGGTTGACGATCATCGACGCAAAGCCGGTGAGTTCGGTCACGCGTTCCTTCAGGCCCGGCAAGGTGGCGGTCCCCCCCGAGAACATCACGTAATGCACCTTGTGGTGCGGCGTGCTGGTAAAGAAGTACTGCAGCGAGCGGCCAATTTCCTGCGCCAGGCTGTCGACGAAGGGCTTGAGCAACGTGCTTTCGTAATCATCCGGCAGGTCGCCGGCAAGCTTCTTGTTCTCGGCTTCCTCGAACGACAAGCCGTATTGGCGGGAAATCAGCTGCGTCAGCTGGGCGCCACCGAAGGCCTGGTCACGGTCGTACAGCAGGTCGTCGTCGCGCAACACTTTCAGGCTGGTGGTGTCGGCGCCCATCTCGAACAGCGCCACGAGCGCATCCTTGCCTTCGTTGGGCAGCGTGGCCACCACCCGGCTGATGGCCAGCCGCGATGCGTTCGATTCGATGTCGAGTACCACCGGCTTGAGGCCGGCCGCTTCGGCCAGGCCCTGGCGATCCTGCACCCGGTCTTTGCGCGAAGCGGCGATCAGCACCTCCACATCACCGGGTGCATCGGGGCTGGGGCCGATGACGCAGAAGTCGAGGCTCACCTCGTCGAGAGAGAACGGGATGTACTGGTTGGCTTCGGCCTCGACCTGGAGCTCGAGTTCTTCCTCGCGCAGGCCCCCCGGCAGGGTGATTTTCTTGGTGATGACCGATGACTGCGGCATCGCCATCGCCACGCTCTTGGTCTTGGTGCCGCTCTTGACGATGAGCCGGCGCACAGCGTCGGCGACCTCGTCAAACTTCTCGATCTGGCCGTCGGTAATCCAGCCCTTGTCGAAGGGTTCGCTGGCACATCGCTCGACTACATAGTCGCCGCCCGCGGCCTGCCCGAGCTCGACCAGCTTGGCACCGGAGGCGCTGATGTCAAGGCCGATCAGCGAGGCGTGCCTGCGTCCCAGCAGCAAATCAAGAAGGCTCACGCGTTCCCCCTGGACCGGCGCGCTGAATGGCGCAAATCCGTGTGCGTCGAATTGTTAATAAGTTACTTCAATGCTATCAACAAAGGCATTGATGGAGAAAGAATTCCCTCTGTGTGATACGGGGCGGCGTTGCATATGACACGCCATCGCAAGGGCCGTGATGCCGGCTTCCAAGCCCCGCAGATGCGGGTGTTGTACGTGACTCGGAGATACTGCAAAAGCCGAAAAGAACTGGAAAAAAGCAGTTCCTATAATTCCGGCCTCATTCGCTCCCCGCCCTTATGACTGAACCATCACGCCCGCCCAAGGGATCTGCCGTCGGGCGCGGACTGGGGCGCATGGCGCTGTACGCGGTGGGTCTGCTGGGCGCGCTCGCTGCAACGGTCGTGATCCTGCTCGGCATCGCGCTGGCTGCTGCCTACCCGAACCTGCCCAAGCTCGGCGGCATCACCGACTACCGCCCGAAGCTGCCGATGCGCGTCTATTCGGCCGACAACGTCTTGCTCGGAGAGTTCGGCGAGGAGCGCCGCAGCTTCGTGCCCATCGCCGAGATCCCGCAGGTCATGAAGGACGCGGTGCTGGCCATCGAGGACGCCCGCTTCTACCAGCACGGCGGCATCGACTACCTTGGCGTGCTGCGGGCGGGTGTGGCGAGCTTCAGCGAATACAAGAGCCAGGGCGCCTCGACCATCACGATGCAGGTGGCCCGCAACTTCTACTTGTCGACCGAGAAGACCTACACCCGCAAGATCTACGAGATCCTGCTGGCGCTCAAGATCGAGAGCCTGCTGAACAAGCAGCAGATCCTTGAGCTGTACATGAACCAGATCTACCTCGGGCAACGCGCATACGGCTTCGCGACCGCCAGTGAGATCTATTTCGGCAAGCCGCTGGCCAAGATCAGCGTCGCCGAGGCGGCCATGCTGGCGGGACTGCCCAAGGCGCCTTCCGCGTACAACCCAATCGCGAACCCGAGGCGCGCCCAGCTGCGCCAGCGCTACATCATCGAACGCATGTTGGACAACGGGTTCATCACCCCGGCACAGCGCGACGAGGCGCTGGCGCAGCCGCTGCGCTACCACCCGGTCAACGAGTCGCCGGTGCATGCGGAGTACGTGGCCGAGACGGCGCGCCAGCTGATCTACGCCCAGTACGGAGACGCCGCCTACACGCGCGGCCTGAATGTGTACACCTCGGTCCGTTCCGGCGACCAGGCCAACGCCTACCGCGCCCTGCGGCGCGGCATTTTGGAGTTCGAGAAGCGGCAGGTGTACCGAGGCCCGGAGGGCTACGTGGACCTGCCGGCCGATCCGAAGGGCATGGACGCCCGCATTGCCGAAGCCCTGGAAGAACACCCGAACAACGACGAGCTGCGTGCCGCAGTGGTGATCGAGGCTTCGGCGAAGAAGGTGGTGGCGGTGCTGCAAAGCGGCGAGTTGCTGAGCCTCACCGGCGAGGGCCTGCGGCCTGCCACCTCCGCACTGGGCGAGCGCGCCGTGGCCAAGACCCAGATCCGGCCAGGCGCTGTCATCCGGGTGGTCAAGGGCCCGAAGGACGTCTGGATCATCAGCCAGTTGCCCGAGGTGGAGGGCGCCTTCGTCGCGCTCGACCCGCTGACGGGCGAGATCCGCGCGCTGGTGGGCGGGTTCGACTACGCCAAGAACAAGTTCAACCATGTCACCCAGGCATGGCGCCAGCCCGGCTCGAGCTTCAAGCCGTTCATCTATTCCGCGGCACTGGAACGTGGCTTCACGCCCGCGACCGTGGTGAACGACGCGCCGCTGTTCTTCGATGCCGGCAGCACCGGCAGCCAACCCTGGGAGCCGAAGAACTACGACGGCCAATTCGAGGGCCCGATGTCGCTGCGCCGGGCACTGGCCAAGTCGAAGAACATGGTGTCCATCCGCATCCTGCAGGCCTCGGGCGTGCAGTTCACGCAGGACTGGGTGACCCGCTTCGGTTTTGACGCCGACAAGCATCCCGCCTACCTGACCATGGCCCTGGGCGCAGGGTCGGTGACGCCGATGCAGATGGCGTCGGCGTACTCGGTGTTCGCCAACGGCGGCTACCGCCTCGACCCGCTGCTGGTCACCCGCATCACCGACGACCGCGGCAAGCCCCTGATGATGGTCCAGCCGGCGCCGCTGGACGCGATGCGGCGCGCCGTCGAGCCGCGCAATGCCTTCGTGATGGAAAGCCTGCTGCAGGAGGTGACACGCTCTGGCACCGCCGCGAAGGCGCAGGCCACGCTCAAGCGCCCTGACCTTTACGGCAAGACCGGCACCACCAACGATTCGATGGACGCCTGGTTCGCCGGCTTCCAGCCAGGGCTGACCGCGGTGGTCTGGATCGGCTACGACCAGCCGCGCAAACTGGGCGACCGCGAAACCGGCGGCGGCCTCGCGTTGCCGGTCTGGATCGACTACATGGCCTATGCGCTCAAGGGCGTGCCGGTGGCCGAAGCCAGCGTGCCCGACGGCGTGGTCAACCTGAACGGTGAGTGGTACTTCGAGGAGTACACCCGCGGCAGCGGCATCACTTCGCTGGGCCTTGATGACAAGGTACCGACGCCCGCTGTCGAGGACGAGAAAAAGGGCATCCTCGATTTGTTCCGGCGCTGAGATCGGCCGGGTTGATGATCAAACCGGCGGATCGAAGCTGAGCGAGCGACCCACCTGGGTGCTGGCATGGCGCGACAGCGATGCAAAGAACTCGCTGCCGTCGCGCGTATCGAGCCAGCGGCCGCCGCTGTAGCGGTAGTGGTAGCCCCCGGCGCGAGCGGCCAGCCACAGTTCCTGCAACGGCGGCTGGATGTTGATGACGATCTTGCTCCCGTCGGGAAAGCTCAATTCCAGCAGCCCGCCGGTGCGTTGCGAGTCGATGTCCACGACATCGTCCTGCAGCCAGCGGTCGGTGGCCGCTTCGATGCTGCTCAGCACGGCGTCGGTGATGCGGCGGTAGTCAACATCGGACAGGGTTTGATGGACAGGTGCGTCGTTCATGATGCTCTCGCGTAAGACTCGGGCTGCGCCCCGAAGCGGGCGGCTGCCATTGGGCGCTCAGTAGAATTGATTGATGACCAACCCGTTGAAATTCAGTGTAGCGCCGCAGCATGTTCAAGCCGGACTGACGGCAAAAGCGTGGCACCGCAGCTGGTCATCGGTTTTCACCGCGTGTGCTCTGACCCTCTGCGCAGTGCCCCTGCTGAGCGGCTGCGGACAAAAGGGACCGCTCATGCTTCCTGCAGCTGTTCAGGCGGCAACGCCCGCTGCCTCCGCGCCATCGCCGGCAGTGCCGGTGCCCGCACCCCGTCCTTGAATTCGAGCAATCCATGAGCCTGCCTGGCGCACCGTTTCTCACCCGCAAGGGAGCCGATCTCTACCTTGAAGACTGCAAGCTGGCGGAGCTGGCGCGAGCTCACGGCACACCGTTGTACGTCTATTCACAAACCGCGATGCGCACTGCCGCAACGGCCTACCAGCAGGCACTGGCCGGGCGGCCCCACCTGCTGTGCTACGCGATGAAGGCCAACTCCAGCCTGGCAGTGCTGCAGACCTTCGCACAGATGGGCTGCGGCTTTGACATCGTCTCTGGCGGCGAACTGCAGCGGGTGCTCGCTGCTGGCGGCGAAGCCTCGCGGGTGGTGTTCTCCGGCGTCGGCAAGACACGCGCCGAGATGCGCCACGCGCTCGAAGCCGGCGTACGCTGCTTCAACGTCGAGAGCGAGGCCGAGCTGGACACGCTGTCGGCCGTTGCCCACAGCATGGGGCGACGGGCACCGATCAGCCTGCGCGTCAATCCAGATGTGGATGCCAAGACGCATCCCTACATCTCCACCGGGCTCAAAGGCAACAAGTTCGGCATCGCGCACGACCGGGCGCTCGCCGCCTACCGGCATGCCGCCACGCTGCCGGGCATCGACATCCAGGGCATCGACTGCCACATCGGCTCACAGATCACCGAACTCGACCCGTACCTCGATGCGCTTGAGCGAGTGCTCGACCTGGTCGAGCAGATTGAGCGGCTCGGCATCACCATTCACCACCTAGATCTCGGCGGCGGACTGGGCATCACCTACACCGATGAACAACCGCCCGCGGCCGGTGAGCTGGTGCGCACGGTGCTGGCACGCATCGACGCACGCGGCCATGGCCACCGCGAACTGCTGCTGGAGCCGGGCCGTTCGCTGGTGGGCAATGCCGGCGTGCTGCTGACCGAGGTGCTGTACCTCAAGCCCGGCGAGCAGAAAAACTTCTGCATCGTCGATGCGGCGATGAACGATCTGGTGCGACCCGCGATGTACGAGGCCTGGATGGGCATCGTGCCCTGCCATGAACGCACCGGCCCCACTGAGCAATGGGATGTCGTCGGCCCGGTCTGTGAATCAGGCGACTGGCTGGGCCGTGACCGCGAACTCAACCTTCAACAAGGAGACCTGCTGGCTGTGCTGTCAGCTGGCGCCTACGGCATGACCATGGCCAGCAACTACAACTCGCGCGGGCGAGCGGCCGAGGTGATGGTGAGCGGTGACTCCGCGCGGTTGATCCGTGTGCGTGAGTCCACCGACGGCTTGTTTGCCAACGAGACGCTGCTGGCTGCGTCCTGAGCGCCACGATGCGCTGAGTGCTCGGCGCTCACGCACAACAAAAAGGCCACCCTTGCGGGCGGCCTTTTTGACCAATCACATCAAGATCATCAGGTCGTCGTGAGACGACCGTCGATCAGAAGCGGTGGGACACACCGATCTCATAGCCGGTGGACTTGCCGCCACCAGCGCCGGTGGTCGTACCAACGCCGGGGAAGCCAGTCAGGCTGCCACCCACCGCCAACCAGGTGCCACCCGTCTTGTTCTTCATCTGAGCAACGGTGGTGTACAGCGACGTCCGCTTGGACAGGCTGTGCACATAGCCGATGCCGAACAGATTGACATCGTTGTTGTCGACATTGACGGCGGTCGTCGTGGTACCGGAAACATTGGACCGCGCATATTGTGCTTTCACCAAACCAGACGGACCCACCGGGGCAGTCACGCCAAGCGAGAACACACGCTGCTTCATGTTGATGAACTTTTCTTGATCGAGCATGGTCATCACCTTGACCACGCCGAAATTGTAAGAAGCACCCAGCACCCAGTTCTTGAAGTCCTGGCCCACCACCGAGGTGGTCTTGGTCACACCGTAACCGGCCGACGCATACAGCGGGCCCGCGCCGTAAGAGACGCTACCGCTGTGCATCTTGTTCGCACCGGTACCGGTTGCGGTGGTGCCTTCACCCAGTGCACCCATCAGTGAAGCACTGAAACCGCCGATGTTCGGGGAGTAGTAAGCCACCGAATTGTTGGCGCGCACATTGGTGTTCGGAGCAGTCGTCGACGGACCGAACGCTGCAGCCACCGGGTGACCGCCGCGGGTCGACGAGAACAGCGTGCCGTAGTTGGCGATGCCGACATAGTTGAACGCTTCGTAAGTCGCACGCACGCCGAACGCCGGCGTGTAGTCACGACCCAGCGAGATCTTGCCCATGCTCTTGCTGCCCAGGGTCACGGTGGCAATACGATCGAACAGCTGAGCGGGGTTTTGAGGAGTGGAAGACGTGTTGGCGTTCGGCGTCACAGTAGACGGCGCAGGCTGCGTGTTGTAGCCACCACCCTGCCCATTGTCCGGGAACACGCTGGTTTCGAGGTTGAAGCCAGCGAAGTTGCCACCACCCAGGTCTTCCTGTCCACGGAACCCCAGCCGGTTGCTGAGTTGGCTGCCCGCGCCCGACATCGTCCAACGGTCACCGGCGTTGGTGTTCTTGATGTTGTTGATAGACATGTCAATCACGCCATAGATGGTGATCGACGACTGTGCCGAAGCGGCACCGGCAAAGGCGCCGAGCACGGCCATTGCGAGTAGGGACTTTTTCATGAGAGTGATCTCCTAGGTGTTGGAACGTCAGGTCCACCGCAGACCATTCGTTTGGTACGAACCCGTCTGCGTGAGACAACCGCCTTTGCGGAAGCTGGTGGTATTGCAACAGAGCCGCCAAAGGATTGCCAAGGGGCAATGGTCCCTAGACAGGGCGATTCGTTGTTCAACGACAACAACTCCAGGGCATACCCTCAGCCACCTACACTGGCGAGGCGTCTCCCCTGTTGGCTCGACACGAACACCATGCCGGCTTCACTTGACCAACTGCTCACCGTTGCTGATCAAAGCCTGCGGACCGTATGGGCCCGGCATCATGCGAACCGCGCCAGCCCGGCGCAGGCTCATCCGGTGAGCGAGCCGCTACCGGAACAGGACCGGCACCTGTCTGGCGCCTTGATGCGCGTCAACCATGTCGGCGAGGTGTGTGCACAAGCGCTCTATCAAGCCCAGGCACTGACCACCCGCGACCCCGCGCTGCAGCAACACTTTGCCGCGGCGGCGCGCGAAGAGACCGATCACCTGGCATGGACCGAACAGCGGCTGGCCGAGTTAGGTTCACGCCCGTCCCTGCTGAACCCGCTGTGGTACGCCGGTGCGTTCATGATCGGTGTCGCCGCGGGCCGCCTGGGCGACCGTGCCAGCCTGGGCTTTGTGATCGAGACCGAACGTCAGGTGGAGCAGCATCTGGACGGGCACTTGCAACGCCTGCCCCAGGCCGACACCGCTTCACGTGCCGTGGTGGCGCAAATGCGCGACGACGAAGCACGCCATGCGCGCGAGGCCGAACGCGCCGGCGGCATCCGGCCGCCGCGGCCGGTGCAGTGGCTGATGCGTGCGGCCGCCAAGGTCATGACCACGACGGCGCACTACGTCTGAATCCGTCGGCCAGCGACGGGATCGCGTTACACCGCAACGATCTCCACCCGTGAGACCACTTCCGCGGTCTTGCTGAGCATCGCTGTGGCGGAGCAGTACTTCTCGTGAGAGAGCTGCACTGCACGGTTCACCACCGCTTCGGGCAGGTTGTGGCCCGTGACCACATAGACCATCTCGATGCGGGTGAACACCTTCGGATCCGACTCCGCACGGTCCGCATGCACCTTGAGCTGGCAACCGGTGACCTGATGACGGCCTCGTTTGAGGATCAGCACCACGTCGTAGGCGCTGCAGGCGCCCGCGCCCGCCAGCAGCGTTTCCATCGGCCGCGGCGCCAGATTGCGTCCGCCGCCGTCGGGCGCGCCGTCCATCGTCAGCAGATGGCCGCTGCCGGTTTCGGCTGAAAACGCCATGCCCGAAGCGGGCAGCCAGTTGATCGTGCAGTCCATGTGCGCAAGAAGAGAACCTAGGAAGCGACATTGTCTCAGCGACCACGGCCGACGCTTGCAGGACTGACACGTCGACACTAGAATAAACCCTAAGGAGTCAGCGCTAAGTCAGCCTTGTCCGGTTGCACCAGTTCGCGGACTCCGCCCCTTGTCTCCTCCACCCTCCTTGAAGGTGGATTCAAAGCCCGAAGCGTCTCGCTTCGGGCTTTTTTTTGGCCCGGAGCGCCCCGCTATCATCCCCGGTTCCCTGCGCCGCACTGTCCTTCTCTGCCTCATCTCATGGTTACCCGCCGCACCCCCGCTCAGCCCGACAAGGGCAGCGCCGCAACCCGCCGACCACTGCGTACCGAACGCCGCGCCGCGGCTACTTCGCCACATCAGGCGATGACCTCGGCGTACCTTCAGCGCATCTTGAACGCCAAGGTATATGACGTGGCGCGGGAGAGCGAACTGGAGCCGGCCCACAGCCTGTCCAAACGCCTGGGCAACCAGGTGCTGCTCAAGCGCGAAGACAACCAGGCAGTGTTCAGCTTCAAGCTGCGGGGCGCGTACAACAAGATGGCGCACCTGAGTCCGGAGCAACTGCAGCGCGGAGTGATTTGCGCATCGGCCGGCAACCATGCGCAGGGTGTCGCGCTGGGGGCCCAGCGGCTGGGTTGCCGCGCACTGATCGTGATGCCGGTGACCACCCCGCAGGTCAAGGTGGATGCGGTGCGTGCGCTTCACGGCGAGGTGGTGCTGCACGGCGAGAGCTACTCCGACGCCTACGACCACGCCATGACGCTGAAGGCCGAACGCGACCTCACCTTCGTGCACCCCTTCGACGACCCGGACGTGATCGCCGGCCAGGGCACGGTGGCGATGGAGATCCTGCGCCAGCACCAGGGCCCGATCGACGCGGTGTTCGTGGCGATCGGCGGCGGCGGCCTGATCTCCGGCGTCGCGGCCTACATCAAGGCGGTGCGACCGCAGACCAAGGTCATCGGCGTGCAGACCAGCGACTCCGACGCCATGACCCGCTCGGTGCGGGCGGGCAAACGGGTGCGCCTGGCCGAAGTTGGCTTGTTCTCCGACGGCACGGCGGTCAAGCAGGTGGGCGTGGAGACCTTCCGCATGACGCGTGCGCTGGTGGATGACTTCATCCTGGTCGATACCGACGCCGTCTGCGCCGCGCTGAAGGACATCTTCCAGGACACCCGCTCGGTGATGGAGCCGGCCGGTGCGCTCGGCGTCGCCGGGCTGAAGCAGTATGTCGAGCGCCACGGCTGCCGTGGCCAGACCCTGGTGGCCATCACCAGCGGCGCCAACATGAACTTCGACCGCATGCGCTTCGTGGTCGAACGCGCCGATGTCGGCGAAGAACGCGAAGCCCTGTTCGCAGTCACCATCCCCGAAGAGCGCGGCTCGTTCAAGCGCTTCTGCGAGCTCATCGGCCCGCGCAGCGTCACCGAGTTCAACTACCGCATCTCAGACGACCAACGCGCGCACCTCTTTGTCGGCCTGAGCACCCAGGCGCATGGCGAATCGACCCAGATCGCCGCGCACTTTCGCAAGCACCGCTTCGACTGCATCGACCTGACGCAGGACGAAATGGCCAAGGAGCATTTGCGCCACATGGTTGGCGGCCGCTCCGAACTGGCCCGCGACGAGCGCCTGTTCCGCTTCACCTTTCCCGAGCGGCCCGGTGCGCTGATGCGCTTTCTTTCCAGCATGCACCCGAGCTGGAACATCAGCTTGTTCCACTACCGCAATCAGGGCGCCGACTACGGGCGCATCCTGGTCGGCATCCAGGTCCCGAAGAACGACCGCAGTCGCTTCAAGCAGTTCCTGACCAGCCTGTCCTACCCCTGCACCGAAGAAACCGACAACCCGGCCTACCGGGTCTTTCTGCGTTGAATCAGCGCCGTCCGCAGCACAATCGGCGAACGCGGTAGGCTGCTCAGCAGCCCGTCGCCACCCACCCGGGTGCTCTAGCCCACATGACGACCGCCGCCCCCCCGCTCATCGCCCCGACTGCGCGCGCCTCGCTGGAACAGGCGTTGCGCCTGAAGCTGAGCCGCCGCAGCCAGGCAGGCGGCAGCATGGGTGAGCTCGAACCGCTGGCCGTGCGACTCGGGCTGATCCAGAACGCGCTGCGGCCACGGCTGCGCCAGCCGCAACTGCTGGTGTTTGCCGGCGACCATGGCCTGGCCGTCGATGTGACCTCGCCCGACGCGCGCAGCACCGGCCAGATGGTCGATGGCTTGCTGGCCGGTCAGATTCCGTTGCCCGTACTCGCCCATCAGCAGGGCCTGACGCTGACCCTGGTGGACAGCGGCCTCGCCACCCCGCTGGCGCCGCGCCCGGGTGTCTGCGGGCGCAAGATTGCGCACGGCACACGCAACTGCCGCATCGCGCAGGCCATGTCGATCGAGCAGGTGCATGCCGCCATCCGCGCCGGCATGGAGATCGCCGATTCGCTGCCCGGCAACGTGCTGGGCTGCGCCGGCATCGGCGTCGGTGCGCCGCACGCTGCTGCGCTAGTGATCGCGCGGCTCACCGGCGTCCCGTTGCGCGAACTGGTCTACACCGGGCCGACGATGGAACCCACCGTGCTTGAACAGCAGATGGCGGTGCTGCAAGCGGCGCAGACCCGCCACGTCAACCTGGAAGATCCGGTGGAAGTGGTCGCAGCCTTCGGTGGCTACGAGACCGCGATGATGGTCGGCGCCATGCTGGTGGCCGCTAGCAAGCGCCATCTGATCGTCGTCGACGGCCTGGCCGCCTGTGCAGCGCTGATCATTGCTGCGCGCATCGGCGGCCCCGTCACCGACTACTGCGTGTTCTGCCGCAGCACCGGCCATCACGGCCTGGATGTCGCGTTGCAAGGCTTCCAGACCACCGCGCTGCTCGAACTCGGGCTCGAAGGGCTCGACGGCACCGGCATCGCGCTGTCGTGGCCGCTGGTCCAGGCCGCGGCGACGCTGCTCAGCGATGTCAACGATGCCGCCGAACCCTCGGCCGGGGCCGATGCACTGCTGGCCTCGACGCAGCCGGTACGGCTCTCGGCCCGCGACGGCAATTTCCGCCACTGACAGCGGCCACGACGCCGCAGGGCGGCGTCAGCGCTGTGACGACGGAACTGCTGCCGAGGCAGCCGACGCACCGGCAGCACGCGAACGCACCGCGGGTCCTGCGGCAGGTCCGGCAGCAGGAGGGGGCTCCATCATCATCGGTGCCTGATTCGGTGCCTGATTCGGTGGCTGATCGGTGCTACCCGGCGGCGGCGGTGACGCCATCTCAGAGATCGGCACGCCGTTACCGCCTGCCCGGTCGATGCCCGCGGCCTCCTGCGGTGCCGGCGCGGCGCCGAAGGTTCCGACAGCAGGCCCGCGCAGCAGCGGCGCTTCCAGCACCGCGGCCGCCGGACCGTCGCGCAGCCCGAGTTGCACCGCGCGCTGGCTGATCGACTGCACCACCCAATCGCCGTCCACCCGATCGCCCTGCCGGTAGGCCCGCGGCGGGCCACCATCGATCGACAGGCTGACCACGCCCCCCGCGGCGCCCTGCGCAGAAGCAACCAGGCCGTGAAGCTTGAAGCGGCTCCCGGCCGATGGCGCCGTGGGCGCTGCGGCGTCGCGCTTGCGCGAAGCGAACAGCCGCGCCGCGTCGCCTTGCAGCACCTGATCGAGGCCCACCACCTGCGCATGCACCGGCACCGGCGTCGCCCGGTCGAGCAGCTTCAGGCCCCAGTAAACCGCCGTCGCCGCGAAAGCGCCCCAGAACAGCGCTGCAGCCCAGCCGCCCCAGCGCGCACCGGCAGCATGCGCCACGCGGGCCGTGCCGCCCCGCCAGGGCATCGCCAGCAGAGGGAATGAAACGCCGGGTAAACGCAGTCGTGCCATGCGCTTGATTATGATGGACGTGCCCCTCGCGATTCCTGGACCCGGACGAATGATTTCACTGCAACGCAAGGCCGCACGCGGCTTCACCCTGATCGAGCTAATGGTCGTGCTGGTGATCATCGGCGTGCTGGCGGCGCTGGTGGTGCCCAATGTGCTGGAGCGCGCCGACGACGCCCGCGTCACCGCGGCCCGCACCGACGTCAACAACCTGATGCAGGCGCTCAAGCTCTACCGGCTCGACAACCAGCGCTACCCCGCAGCCGATCAGGGCCTGCAGGCCCTGGTGGTCAAACCCAGCGCGGGCGCCATTCCGCCGAACTGGAAGCCCTACCTGGACAAGCTGCCCAACGACCCCTGGGGCCGCGCCTACCAATACGCCAACCCGGGCGTGAAGGGCGAGATCGATGTCTTCAGCCTGGGTGCCGACGGCCAGCCGGGCGGTGAAGGCAAGAACGCCGATCTCGGTTCTTGGCAGTGAGTTCACCCCCCGCATGAAGCTTTCGGCGTTCCGCGCCCGCGGCTTCACGCTGCTCGAACTGCTGATCGTCATCACCATCATCGCCGTGGCGTCGGCCGTCGTCAGCCTGTCGCTGCGCGACCCCAACGCCACCCGGCTGGAACGCGAGGGCCAGCGGCTGGCCACCCTGCTCGAAGCCGCACGGGCCCAGTCGCGCGCCGTGGGCGTGCCGGTGCAGTGGCGCCCCATCAACGACCCGCGCGAACTCGCCGCGGGCGGCGCGCGAGTCGACTTCCGGTTCGACGGCCTGCCCACCAGCGCCGACCTGCCGCAGCGCTGGCTGGGCTCACCGGATGAGCCACCGGTGCAGGTCGAGCTGCCGCTGCGCCAGCGCGCGCTCACCCTCGGCCCCGAGCCGGTGATCGGCGCGCAGCGGCTGCTGCTGCGGCTGGGCGACCAGCAGATGGTGCTGGCCACCGACGGCCTGGGGCCGTTCATGCTGGTGGCGCCATGAAGACCCACTCGCTGCGCTGCCGCGGCCTGACCCTGATCGAGGTGCTGGTGGCGCTGGCCATCGTCGCCCTCACGCTGGCCACCGGCATCAAGGCGGCCGGCGCGCTGGCCGGCAACACCCAGCGCCTGGCCGACACGCTGGGCGCGCAGTGGTGTGCCGACAACCAGCTCACCGACCTGCGGCTGCAAGGCCAGTTCCCCTCGGTGGGCGACAGCAGCTTCAGCTGCGAACAAGCCGGCCGTCAGTACCAGGGCACGCAGCAGGTGCGGCCCACGCCCAACCCGAACTTCCGGCGCGTCGACGTGCTGATGGCCGACGACGCGCAGCAGCCGGTGCTGCGCCTGTCGACCATCCTGAAGAAGCCGTAGATGCCTCGCTCGCCCCGCTTCGCATCGACCCGTCGGCCCAGCATCAAGCATGTTGGCGGCTTCACGCTGATCGAGGTACTGATCTCGCTGTTTGTGCTGGCGCTGATGGCGGCCATGGCCTGGCAGGGCGTCGATCTGGTGGTGCGCAGCCGCGACGTGGCCCAGCAGCGCACCGATGCGCTGATGCGCCTGCAAGCCGGTCTGGCGCAATGGGAGGCCGACCTGCATGCGGCCATCGACACCCAGGTGGTGCCGGGGCTCGGTTGTGATGCGATCACGCTGCGCCTGACCCGCAAGCAGGCCGATGGTGTGCAAGTGGTGGCCTGGAGCCTGCGCAGCGGCACGCTCTACCGCTGGACGGCGCCGCTGGCCACCGGCAGCGAGGCGCTGCAGAGCGCCTGGCTGCAGACCTACCAGTTGCAGGGCTCGGAGGCCGGCACGCTGCGCGTGCTCGACGGCGTGCGGCGCATCGACCTGTACCAGTTCCTCAGCGCCAGCAATGCCTGGAGCAACTGCCAGTCGACCGGCAACATCGGTGCCAGTGGCCAGCAGGCCCTGCCGGATGGCATCCGGCTGGTGCTGAGCCCGGCCGACGGCGCGGGCTTCGGCGGCCCCATCAG
This sequence comes from Burkholderiales bacterium, assembly GCA_039932275.1. GTDB lineage: Bacteria > Pseudomonadota > Gammaproteobacteria > Burkholderiales > Burkholderiaceae_C > Sphaerotilus. The sequence continues at coordinate 2,146 of JBDTQF010000014.1, read as the reverse complement.
CCGCAACATTCAGCTGGTGCACCCATGACGACGCGCCACGCTTCGCCCCAAGGCCGGGCCGCCCAGCGCGGCGCAGCGCTGCTCACCGCGATGGTGATCGTCACGCTGATCGCCACGCTGGCCGCGTCGATGGTGTGGCAGCAGTGGCGCGCCATCCAGGTCGAGGCAGCGGAACGGTCGCAGACCCAGGCGCAGTGGATCCTCAACGGCGCGCTCGACTGGGCCTTGCTGATCCTGCGCGAAGACGGCCGCACCAGTGCCGACAGCGACCACCTCGGCGAGCCCTGGGCGGTGCCGCTGGCCGAAGCCCGCCTGTCCACCTTCCTGGCCGCCGACCGCAACCAGACCGACGATGCGCCGGACGCCTTTCTCAGCGGCGCCATCCGCGACGCCCAGTCGCGCTACAACCTGCGCAACCTCGTCTCTGCCCAAGGCCCGGCCCGCGCCGTCGAGATCAAGACGCTGGAAAACCTGTGCGAGATGGTGGGCGTGAGCCGCAGCGTCGGCAGTTCGCTGGCTGCGCAATTGCTGCTGACCCAGCCGGTCGCCCCGGGGGGAACGGCGGCAGCGCCAGGCACCCCTGGCACACCAGCGCCAACGGCCGCACCGGCCACCACCAGCCAGGACAACCTGCCTCTGCTGCCACCCGGTGTGGAACAACTGGGCTGGCTCGGCATCGATGCCGCCAGCCTGGCCAAGCTGTTGCCGCACCTCATCCTGCTGCCGCGTGTCACGCCGATCAACCTCAACACCGCCAGCAAGGAAGTGATTGCCGCGGTGCTCGATATCACTTTGGCCGATGCCGATCGGCTGGTGCAATTGCGGCTGCGCACACCCCTGAAGACGATGAACGACGCTGCCGCGGCGCTGCCGGCGCAGGCGCTCACGGCGCGCAGCAAGGCCGTCGGGGTGGCGAGCGGCTACTTCGAGGTCACCGGTGTGCTGCGGCTCGACCCGCTGGTCGTGGCCCAGCGCTCACTGGTGGAACGGGACCGCCAAAACCGCAGCGTGCGAGTGCTGTCCACCGAGCGCATCCGCCGCCCGGACGATATTGCAACTTCACTCCAGCAATGACCCGTAAGTGGTTGATTCACTAGGTTTCACAACCCGTCCACCTACAATCGGCGACGCTTTGGCCATGGCCTGAGCGCCCTGCCTTTCCGACGCTTCATGGCCCTCGTTGTCATCCACCTGCCCCCCCGCCCGCGGCTGCACCCGGCCCGCGCGCAAACGCCTGCCACCCAGGCCCAGGAAAGCGTGGCGGAGCTGGAGTTCGTCTACAGCGCCGACGGCACCGCCCTGACCGAGCGCGGCACCGCCGCGCCAGCGCTACTGCCGGGCCTGCGCAGCAGCGCCACGCAGGTGGTGGCGGTGCTGGGCGAGGCAGCACTGAGCTGGCACCGCGTCACCCTGCCGCGCGCGCCGGCTGCACGCCTGCGCCTGGCACTGACCGGCCTGCTCGAAGACGAACTGCTCGACGAACCGCAGGCGCTGCACCTGGCGCTGGAGCCCGGTGCCCGCGCCGGCACGCCTTGCTGGGTGGCCGTGGCCGACCGGCCCTGGCTGGCCGAGCAACTCGCTGTCCTCGAAACCGCCGGCATCGAGGTCGACCGCATCGTGCCAGTGGCCCCGCCGCAAAGCCCCGGCCATGCACACCTCGAATCGCAGGACGAATCCATCGACGCCTACGCCCAGACCACCATTGCCGGTCTGTCGCTGTCGATCACCTGGGCCCATGCCGACGGGGTGCTGCAACTGCCGCTCAGCGGCAGCGCCGCGCCCGAACTCATGCCCCAGCCGCTGCCCGAGGGCAGCCGCGTCACCGCCACGCCCACGGCCGCGCTGGAGGCCGAACGCTGGTTCGGCGAGCGGGTGCCGATTCTTTCGACCGCCGAGCGCTGGCTCGAAGCCACCCGCAGCGACTGGAACCTGCGCCAGTTCGAGCTGGCCCCGCGCCATCGCGGCGCTGCCGCGTTGCGCAGCGCCTGGCAGGACTTTCGCAGCCCGGCCTGGCGCACCGCACGCTGGGGCCTGGCGGCACTGGTGGTGCTGCAGCTGGTCGGCCTCAATGCCTGGGCCTGGCACCAGCAGCGTGACCTGCAGGCGACCCGCGAGGCCATGACCACCCTGCTTCGCAATGCCCACC
>JBDTQF010000013.1:0-29412 GCA_039932275.1 Burkholderiales bacterium | reverse complement strand
AGTGCTTCACCGAGACCCTTGACGTGGCCCGTGCAGCGCTGGACCTGGGCTTCTACATCTCGTTCTCGGGCATCCTCACTTTCCGCAACGCGCAGGACATTCGCGATGTGGCCAAGATGGTGCCGCTGGAGCGCTGCCTGATCGAGACCGACAGCCCCTACCTGGCGCCGATGCCGCACCGCGGCAAGCTCAACACGCCGGCACTGGTGCCCTTGGTGGCCGCCGAGCTGGCCAAGCTCAAGGGCCTGTCGGTCGAGGAGGTCGCGCAGGCGACCAGTGCCAACTTCCGCCGCCTCTTCACCATCCCGGCACCGGCGCAAGCCTAAAAAAGCAGCCCAGGCTGGCGGCTTTTGTCAGGTAACTTCCGACACGATTTTTGTACTTCGCGCGACTGCCGCTGCACCGGGTCGATCCCTAGAGTGCACTTATCGAAACCCCTTCGATGAGGACACTGCCATGACCACCCTAGCGCTCACCGACCCGTTCGCGATGATGATGAATCCGGAGGCCGTGCTGCAGGCGATTGATCGCTCGGAGCGGTTGGCGCGTCTGCACAGCCGCATCTGCCGGCCGCTCGACAAGCCGCTGATCTCGCGTGTGGGCGCCGCAGCGCGTGACTTCGACCACGCCATCGATGACGAACCCGACCTGCCCGCGATCGACGGGCCGAGCAGCGTCTTCGGCTGAAGGCGCGAGCCGCGGCGGCTTGGCCGCTGCCATGTTACAAAGCAAGCGCCAGCTGGCGTGCTTGTTCTGGAACCATGGCCGTACGACCGATTCTTCGCATGGGTGACCCCCGCTTGCTGCGCGTGGCGCAACAGGTCACCGAATTCGACACCCCGCAGCTTCACGCATTGGTGGCTGATCTGCACGACACCATGCAGGCGGCCGGTGGGGTGGGGCTGGCAGCACCGCAGATCGGTGTTGATCTGGCCGTCGTGCTGTTCGGCTTCCAGCACTCGGTGCGTTATCCCGACGCCCCGCCGGTGCCGCAGACCGTGCTGCTGAACCCGCGCATCGAGCCGCTCGACGACAGCCTCGAAGAAGACTGGGAAGGCTGCCTGTCCGTGCCCGGGCTGCGCGGCAAGGTGCCCCGCTGGCGGCGCATCCGCTACAGCGGCGTGGACATCACTGGCCAGTCCATCGAGCGCGAGGCGCAAGGCTTCCACGCCCGGGTCGTGCAGCATGAATGCGACCACCTGTTTGGCATGCTCTACCCGATGCGCATGCGCGACTTCAGCGCCTTCGGTTTCACCGAGGTGCTGTTCCCGGCCCTGCACGATCAAACCGACGACTGAGGCGGCTGCGGCCTCGGTGTGCCGTCAGTCCTGTTCTTCGGGACTCGACGCCGCGGCCGGCTCGGGTTGACCGGCTTGCTGGCGGGCCTTCAGCGCAGCACGCGCCCGGTCGAGGCCGTGCAGCAGGCGTCCACGCAGACCTGGCGCGTAGACCTTGTAGGCCGCGTGATCGCGCGTGGTCTTGCTCCACTGCAGCTTGTACGACTCGTTCTTGCCCAGGAAGTCGAACTCGGTGCAGCCCTCGCCGAAGTACTTCGAGAGCCGGTTGACCATCATCACCACGCCGGGGCGGCGCTTCGCGTGGTCGAGATCGAAGCTCCACTTCAGGCCGTAGACGCGGCCGTGATGCACCAGGTCGAGGCTGTGGGCGATGGCCGTGCCCTCGTGGCTGAGCACCGCCGCCACCACGGTGCCGCGTGGCGCGAACTGGGCCAGCAGATGCTCGTAGAAGCGGGTTTCCCAGTCACGTGAGGTGATGGCCGAGCCGGCGGCATGTTTCCAGCTTTTGCGTTCGATGGCCAGCACGCTGTCGACATAGCGCGGCATGTCTTCGGGCTGCTGCAGGTAGTCGAGCTGCAGCAGCGGGTCACGTTGCAAGTCGCGCAGCCGGGCGCGCATCTTTTCGCGAAAGTTGCGTGAGCGTGCCGCTAGCAGTTCGTCCAGCGAGCCCTGATGCTGCAGGTAGGGCGAGCACTCCGTGGCTGCGCTGACGACGGGGCAGGCCGCAGCCTCCACCACCGACAGCCAGGCTGTGGTCAGCGGCGTGTCCATCACCTGGTTTTCCAGCAGCAGCCAGTCCCAGCGCAGACGCTTGGTGCTGCGCAAGGCTTCGAAGGCCAGGCGCGTGGCGGTGGCGTCATCCAGCGTGGTCAGCAGACCACCGTGCATGCAGAAGATGTTCTGCAGCGGGCCGATCTGGCGGCAGGGCAGGCCGAGCTTGCGGACCGTCTGGGCCTGCAGCGGCCACACCATCACCAGTTGCCCCGCGATACGCGCAGTGACAACGTGCAGGGTGTCTGGATCGATTTGATGCCCGGCGACCAGTGCACGGGCCCACATCGGGCTCAGGTCGGGCGAAGTCTGGGTGCGTTCCCACAGTTGCAGCCACTCGGGCTCGGCCTGCTGGAGGCAGTCGGTCCAGCCCAGCACCTGGATGCTGGCGGGCAAAGGCGCAGCGCTCGTCGGCGTGCTGGACGGAATGGGCATAGGGCAGAGGGTCCGGAGTTCGATGCCGGGGGAGCTTATCCGAGCCCATGCCCTGGGCCGGGTCTTTGAAGCGGGGCGTTTCGTGCCCTATTCAACCCGGCCGCGCGGAACGTCGCCCACGCCTGGTCTGGGCGTGGCGCCGGGCGCCTTCATCAGCGCCATCGCGGTGCCGATCAGGCCGGCGACCTCGCCCATGTTGCCGGGCACGATCATGGTGTTGTTCTTCTGGGCCAGCTGGCCGAAGGCCTCGACCGCCTTTTCGGCCACCTTCAACTGCACGGCCTGCTCGCCGCCGGGCTCGCGGATGGCGGCAGCAATCTGGCGGATGGCGCCCGCGCTGGCCTCGGCCACCGCGATGATGGCAGCCGCTTCGCCCTGGGCCTTGTTGATCTCGGCCTGCTTCAGGCCCTCGCTGCGGGCGATGCTGGCCTCGCGTTCGCCGGTGGCGATGTTGATCTGCTCCTGCCGGCGGCCTTCGCTGGCGGCGATCAAGGCCCGCTTCTCCCGTTCGGCGGTGATCTGCGCCTGCATGCTGCGCAGGATCTCGGCCGGCGGCGTGAGGTCTTTGATCTCGTAGCGCAGCACCTTGACGCCCCAGTTCAGCGCGGCTTCGTCCAGCGCGTTGACGACGCCCGAGTTGATCGCATTGCGTTCTTCGAAGGTCTTGTCCAGCTCCATCTTGCCGATCACGCTGCGCAAGGTGGTCTGCGCCAGCTGGGTGATGGCGCTGATGTAGTTGGAGCTGCCGTAGCTGGCGCGCATGGCATCGGTGACCTGGAAGTACAGCACGCCGTCGACGGTGAGCTGGGTGTTGTCGCGCGTGATGCAGACCTGGCTGGGCACGTCGAGCGGGATCTCTTTCAGCACATGCTTGTAGGCCACGCGGTCGACGAACGGCACCAGGATGCTCAGGCCCGGCACCAGCGTGGTGTGGTACTTGCCCAGCCGCTCCACCACCCAGGCATGCTGCTGCGGCACCACCTTGATTGAGCGGGCGATGAACACTGCGGCGATCACCAGCACGATGAGTGCGATTTCCATGGTCTTGTCCTTTGTCAGTCGGTGGAGGCGGGGCCGTTGCCCAGCACGAGCATGCTGCCGTCGATGGCGTGGATCACGTACGTGCCGGGCTGCGGCTTGGCTTCAGCGGTGGGCGGTGCTTCAAGCCGGGCGGTCCACGTAGCGCCGCGGTAGGCCACCCGCGCGGTGCCGTCGGCCTGCCAGTGCGCCACATGCACCCGCTGGCCCACGTCGAGCAGCACGTCCGGGTTGGCACCGGCCGGCACCGCCGGCCCGCGGCCGGGCCGGCGCAGATGCCAGATCACCACCGCGCCGCCGCCCACCACCGCAGCGGTGAGCAACTGGGTGGTGACGGAAAAGCCCAAGTGGGAAGCCAGCGCCGCAGCGGCCAAGCCCACCGCCAGCATCAGCAAATAGAAGGTGCCCGTCAGCAGCTCGGCCAGCACGACCGCACCCGCAGCGAGCCACCACCATGTGCCAGGTTCCATCGCCATGAGTTCCTTCGGTTGGATAGGCCGGCGCAGTGTACGGCCGGGTTGTCGCTTCAGCGGGCTTCGAGCCGACGGCTGTAGCTGGACAGGCCGTAGCACAGCACCCAGTACACCGCGGCGATGAACAGGTAACCCTCAAGGTAGAAGGTGCGCCAGCGGGCGTCGCCGCCGAGCGCCAGCGACAAGGCGCCGGTCAGCTCGTAGAGCCCGACCACCGTCACCAGCGAGGTGTCCTTGAGCATGCCGATGAAGCTGTTCATCATCGCCGGCAGCGCGGCCCGCAGCGCCTGCGGCAGCACCACCCAGCGCTGCACCTGCCAGGCGCCGAAGCCCATGGCCCGGGCCGCTTCGATCTGGCCCGTGGGCACCGACTGCAAGCCGCCGCGTACCACCTCCGCCAGGTAGGCAGCACCGAACATCACCAGCGCCAGCGCCACCCGCACCAGCAGATCGAGCTGCCAGCCCGGCGGCAGCAACAGCGGCACCAGGAAGGACGCCATGAACAGCACCGTCACCAAAGGCACGCCGCGCACGAACTCGATGTAGGTGGTGGCCAGTACCCGCGGCACGGCCCACGCCGACTGGCGCGCCAGCGCCAGCAGCACCGCAAAGGGCAGGGCCAGACTCATGGCCAGCACCGTCAGCAGCAGCGTCAGCGGCAGCCCGCCCCAGGCCAGGGTGGGCACGGGCGCCAGCCCGAACCAGCCGCTACCCCATCCTCCACCCATCAGCACGACGAACAGGCCCAGCCCCACCAGCCACAGCGGCCAGAGGAACCAACGCCAGCAGCGCGGCTGGCTGCTGGCCAGTACCAGCGCGGCCAGCACACCGATGGCCAGCATCGGCCGCCACAGCTCGGCCTGCGGGTAGCGCCCGAACACAATTGGCCGCAGCTTCTCCACCACCACGCCCCAGCACGCACCCTGGCCCAATGCGGCACGGCAGGCCGCTTCGTCGGGGATGTAGACCGCCTCCCACAGGGCCCAGCGCAGGGTCGGCCACAACAGCCACAACGCGACCAGCGCCAGCACGGTCGTCAACGCGCGGCTTCGCAGAGACCGTCCCGGTGGTGGGGGTGGCCGCGACACCGCGGAGGAGGGCGGGGCAGTGTTCATCGAAGCTCAGCGGCCCCGGCGCATGACCCGCGCGTTCCAGCCGTGGATCGCCGCGGCCGTCAGCAGCGACAGCGTCAGGTACACCGCCATCAGCACCGCAATGCACTCGAAGGCCCGGCCGGTCTGGTTCAGCACCGTGTTGGCCACCGACACCAGGTCGGGGTAGCCGATGGCCACCGCCAGCGACGAGTTCTTGGTCAGGTTGAGCATCTGGTTGCCCAGCGACGGCACGATCAGTCGCAGCGCCTGCGGCAGCACGATGAAGCGCAATTGCTGCCCGCCGCTCAAGCCCATCGCGCGCGCCGCGTCTTTCTGGCCCTGCGGCACCGATTGCAAGCCGGCGCGCACGGTCTCGGCCACGAACGCGGCGGTGTAGGCACTCAGGCCGAGCAGCAGCGTCAAGTACTCGGGCGTGAGGAGCACGCCGCCAGTGATGCCGAAGCCTTCCACCTCGGGCCGCTCGATGAACAGCCGCCCGTTTTCCCAAGCCGGCCACGGCAGTGCCAGGCCGGCCTTGCTGAGGTAGGCGCCGGCAAAACGCAGCGGCGCGTCGGTGTCGGGCAGCAGGTGCGTCAGCGCGAAGTACAGCATCAGCAGTTGCACCAGCAGCGGCACGTTGCGCAGCGTTTCCACATACACGCTGCAGGCCCGCCGCAGCACCGGCTCGGCGACGGTGCGGCCAATGCCCAGCAGCGTGCCCAGCCCCGTGGCCAGCAGCATGCCGGGCAGGGCGACGCGCAAGGTATTGCCCAGGCCCGCAGCAAAGGCCCGCCACATCGCTTGGCCGCTGTCATCGCCGAACCAGCCCTCGCCGAGCTGGAAACCGGCCGGCTCGAGCAGGAAGTCGAAACCCGCATGCGCGCCGCGCAGCCGTAGCTGCGCCAACGCGTTGCCGACGATCCAGGCCAGCAGGCCCAGAACCGCCGCCACCACCAACGCCTGCAGGGCCCAGGCGTGCCAGCGGGTCGGCGGGCGGTGGCGTTCGTCCACAGGTTCAGCGCACCGGCGGAGCGTAGAGCAGGCCGCCCTGGTTCCACAGCCGGTTGGCACCGCGCGGCAGTTTCAGCGGCGAATGGCTGCCGACGTTGCGCTCGAACATCTCGCCATAGTTGCCGACGGCAGCGATGGCACGGTAAGCCCATTCGCGGTCCAGCCCCAGCAGCTTGCCGCTGTCCTCGGTGGTTCCCAGCAGGCGCTGCACGCCCGGGTCCTTGCTGTCCGTCTTGGCCTGGGCCACCGAGGCCTGAGTGAGGCCGTACTCCTCGGCCTCGATCAGCGCGTAGGTCACCCATTTGACGATCGCGAACCACTCGTCGTCGCCGCGGCGCACCAGCGGGCCCAGCGGCTCCTTGGAGATCAGCTCGGGCAGGATGACGAAGTCGTCCGGGTTCTTGGCCTCCTTGTTGCGCACACCGGCCAGCCCGGACACATCGGTGGTGTAGGCCTGGCAGCGGCCTTCGAAAAAGGCCTTGAACGAGGCCTCGAAGCCTTCGAACACCACCGGCTTGTACTTGATGTTCTGGGCCCGAAACCAATCGGCCAGGTTCTTCTCGCTGGTGGTGCCCGACTGCACGCAGACCTGCACGTTTTTCAACTGCTTGGCGCTGGTGACCTTGAGCTTCTTCGGCACCAGGAAGCCCTGGCCGTCGAAGTACGTGATCGCGGCAAAATGAAAGCCCAGCGAGGCGTCGCGCGTGAGGGTCCAGGTGGTGTTGCGCGCCAGCACATCGACCTGGCCGGACTGCAACGCGGCGAAGCGCTGCTGCGAATTCAGCGGCACGTACTGCACCTTCTTCGCATCGCCCAGCAGCGCTGCGGCGTACGCGCGGCACAGATCGGCATCAAGGCCTTGCCAAACCCCCTGGCTGTCCGGCGCCGAAAAACCTGCGACGCCGGTGCTGACGCCGCACTGCAAGGTGCCGCGCTTCTGGATGGCGTCGACCGTCGTTCCGGCCTGGGCAGCGCCGCACAACGCCAGGGTCAGGGACGCCACTGCCGCAGACAGCACGCGCGAGCGACGGGTACGAAGGGCTGGGGTTGAGCGCATCGAAGACTCCTGCAGGGGTTGTTGTCGCCGGTTTGTACCTCAACCACGGGCCGGGCCGCGCGGGAGGTCAACCCTGTGGGTGTGCCTTGGCTTGCTTTACCCTTGGATGGTGACTTTACATAATGCACATCGTCATCTATTAATGAGGAGGTGCTTTGGGTTCAAACGGTTCAGGGAAGCCCGTTTGCCGCCAAGGCACAATGCCGGCTTACCCCGCCCAACCATGAACATCATCATCTTGGACGACTACCAGGACGCTGTGCGCAAGCTCCCTTGCGCGCAGCGGCTGGAGGCTTACAGCGCGAAGGTCTTCACCAACACCGTCAAAGGCATCGGCCAGTTGGCGGTGCGGCTCAAGGATGCGGACATCCTCGTCACCAACCGGGAGCGCACCCAGTTCCCGCGCGCGCTGCTCGAGAAATTGCCGCGGCTGAAGCTGATCTCGCAGACTGGCCCGGTCGGGCCTCATCTCGATCTCGATGCATGCACCCACCTGGGTATCGCCGTGGCCGAGGGCGTCGGCTCGCCGCTGGCACCGGCCGAGCTGACCTGGGCGCTGATCATGGCGTCAATGCGGCGGCTGCCGCAGTACATCGGCAACCTCAAGCATGGCGCCTGGCAGCAGTCGGGGCTGAAGGCGGCATCGATGCCGCCGAACTTCGGGCTGGGCATGCGTCTGGCCGGCAAGACGCTGGGCATCTGGGGCTATGGCCGCATCGGGCAGATCGTCGCGGGCTACGGCCGCGCATTCGGCATGACGGTGTGGGTCTGGGGCAGCGAAGCTTCGCGCGCCAAGGCGGTGGCTGATGGCCACCAGGCAGCTGAAAGTCGCACCAGCTTCTTCGAGCAGGCCGATGTGCTGAGCCTGCACCTGCGGCTGAACGAGTCGACGCGGGGCAGCATCTCGATGGACGACCTCAGCCGGATGAAGCCGACCGCGCTGTTCGTCAACACCTCGCGGGCCGAATTGCTCGAGGACAACGTGCTGGTCTCGGCGCTCAACCGCGGCCGGCCCGGCATGGCCGCCATCGACGTGTTCGAAAGCGAACCGATCCTACAAGGCCACCCGCTGCTCAGGCTGGAGAATGCCGTGTGCACGCCGCACATCGGCTATGTCGAGGCAGAGGCCTACGAGCAGTACTTCAGCGCCGCGTTCGACAACGTCGTCAACTACCTGCAGGACCAGCCGTCGAATATCGTCAACCCGGCGGCATTGAAGCGGTAACGTCGAGGTCAACGGTTTTTTGGCGTCGCGCCGAGTGCGACGACATCATTCGGCAACAATCGGCGCGCGGCACGGCCGCATGTCAGTGCCGATGTCCTGGCAGGTTTCAGCCATACCAACAACTTCGGGTCGCCACGGATGAGAATTAAGAACATGGGTCGATTCGCGCTGGCGCTGGTTGCCGCAATGGGCGTGTGGGCATGGGCCGGCAATGCTGCATCGGCGCCGGTGTCCAAACCCACCGTCAAACCACCACCCGTCCCGGCGCTGTCTGTGCCCGGTGAACGAGTCCAGCGCATCTCGTTGCGTGACATGGGCGCACAGCGCCCGCTCGAGTTCCGTGGCACCGACCACAGCATGTACCTGCCGCTGTCGGTGCGGCTGGACGAGACGGTGGTGAGCGCCAAGCTCAAGCTCGGCTACACCTTCTCGCCCGCCCTGCTGCCCGACCTGTCGATGCTCAAGGTCATGGTCAATGATGAATCGTTGGCCACGCTGGTGGCAGCCAAGGGCCGCCTGGGTTCGCCACTGTCGAGCGACGTCGCACTCGACCCGCGCTTCTTCACCGAATTCACCAAGCTGCGGCTGCAGTTCATCGGCCACTACACGCTGGACTGCGAATTCCCACACCACACCAGCCTGTGGGCCAACGTCAGCAACGAGAGCATGCTCGAACTGGTGACCCGGCCGCTGGCGCTGCGCAACGACCTGGCACTGCTGCCGGCGCCCTTCTTCGATGCGCGCGACAGCCGGCGCCTGGTGCTGCCGTTCGTGCTGGCAGGCAAGCCGGCACCGTCCACCGTGCACAGCGCGGCGGTGCTGGCCAGCTGGTTCGGCGCCCTGGCCAGCTACCGCGGCGCGCAGTTCCCGGTGCTGCAGGGCCGCCTACCCGACCGGCACGGCATCGTGCTGGCCACCAACGACGAGCGTCCGGTTGGCCTGAACCTGCCGAAGGTGGAGGTGCCCACCATCACCGTGATGGCGCAGACCCAGAACCCGGTGCTCAAGCTGCTGGTCCTGCAAGGGCGCGACGCCGCCCAGCTGCAGCAGGCCGTCGATGGGCTGGTGCTGGGCCAGGCCGCGCTGACCGGTGAACGCGCCGAGGTGAAGTCGCTCAAGTACCCGCGCCCGCGCGAACCCTACGACGGCCCGCGCATGGCCAAGACCGGCACCCGCATCAAGCTGGGTGAGCTGGTGCCGGACCCGGCTGATCTGCAGGTACGTGGCTCGATGCTCAATCCGATCCGGGTCGAGCTGCGCTTGCCGCCGGACGTGTTCACGTGGCAGTCGAAGGGCATTCCGGTGGACCTGCGCTACCGCCACACGCCGCCCACCCACCTCGGCCTGGCCAGCCTGTCGATGCGGGTGAATGACCAGCTGGTGCAAAGCGTGCTGCTGCAGCCCGCCTCGACGGCCAGCCGACTCGAAAAGCTGGTGGTGCCTTTCGCCCAGGGCAACACGCAGGTGGTCACGCAGTCGCTCACAGTGCCGGCCTTCCAGCTGGCCGCGCGCAACCAGCTCGACTTCATGTTCGACATCCCCTCCACCGACGAAGGCCGTTGCCGCACCACGCTGCAATCGGGCGCGCAGGCGTCGGTCGATCCGGATTCGGTGCTCGACCTCACCGGCCTGGAGCACTACGCCGCGCTGCCCAACCTCGGCCTGTATGCCGCCGGCGGGTTCCCGTTCACCAAGTACGCCGATCTGTCGCAAACCGTGCTGGTGGTGCCGGATGCACCGCAGCCCAGCGAGATCCAGGCTGCGCTTGAAGCCGCAGGCCACCTGGGCAGCTACACCGGCCTGGCTGGCATCGGGTTGAAGCTGCTGCCATCGAGCCGCATCAAGGAAGCCGGCGACCGCGATCTGCTGCTGGTCAGCGCCGGCAACGATCCCAACGATCCGCTGAAGGCCTGGGGCCAGTCGCTGCCCGCGCGGCTGCACGATGGCCAGCGCGATGCCTCGGCGCTGTCGCGCATCGCCGCGGTGTGGTCCGAATGGTTCACCGGTGCGGTCGAGCGCGTGCCGCCGCAGGACGGCTGGAGCGAGCTCACGGCGAAGGGACCGCTGGGTGCGGTGATCGGGTTCGAATCGCCGCTGGCCGGGGACCGCTCGGTGGTGGCCATCAGTGCGAGCCAGCCGGACGGGCTGCCGCTGGCGCTCAATGCCCTGCTCGATGCCGGCAAGATGCGCCAGATCCAGGGCGACCTGACGCTGATGCGTGGCGACGCGGTCGAGGCCTTCCGCATCGGCAGCGTGTACCACGTCGGCCATCTGAGCTGGTGGCGCTGGCTCTGGTACCAGTTCCATCAACATCCGCTGGTGCTGGCACTGATCGGGCTGCTGATCGGCCTGATCGTCGCCCTGCTGCTCTACACCGTGCTCAAGCAGGTGGCGGCGCGTCGGTTGTCGGCCGGGCGGTGACCGGGCGGTGACCTGGCTGGCAGCCGCCACATCGCGTTCGATGCGGCGCCCGATGTGCCGATGGGTGCGGTGGCTGGGCGGATCGGTGGCGGCTGCGCTTGTGCTCACCGCGACGCCGCAGGGCGCGCGCGCCGCATGCCGCCCCGCGCCAGCCTGGCCAGCCTGGGCAGCGTTCAGCGCCCAGTTCATCAGTGCCGACGGCCGGGTGGTCGATCCCGCCTCGCCGCACTCGCACAGCACCTCCGAAGGGCAGGCCTATGCCCTTTTCTTCGCGCTCGTTGCCGGGGACCGCGCGGGCTTCGAACGGCTGCTGCGGTGGACCGAAAACAACCTCGCCGCAGGTGACCTGAGCCAGCGGCTGCCGGCCTGGCAATGGGGCCGCCGCGACGACGGTCGCTGGGGCGTCATCGACGCCAATGCCGCGGCCGACGCCGACCTCTGGTTGCTCTACACGCTGGCGCAGGCCGGGCGCCTGTGGCAGGCGCCGCGCTACATCGACATCGCGTCCCGGTTGGCCGAGCGCGTGCTGCAAGAAGAGTCGTTGCGGCTGCCCGGCCTGGGGCGCGTGCTGCTCCCGGGCCCTGCCGGTTTTGTCTCACGCAACAGCGACGGTGCGCTGACCGCGGTCAAGCTCAACCCCAGCTACTGGCCCTTGCCCGTGCTGCGGTGGTTGGCCAGCCATAGCGGCCATCCGGAGTGGGCCGCCGTGTTCCTTGCCTCGGTGCAACTGCTGCAGACCACCGCGCCGCGCGGCCTGGCGCCCGACTGGGTGCGGCTGGAGGCGGCCCCACCACCCTGGCGGCCCAGTACGGCCGCCGATCTGTCGGTGGGCAGCTATGACGCCATCCGCGTCTACCTGTGGCTGGGCCTGAGCGCCGCCGCGGAGCCTGAACGAAACACCCTGCTGCGCCACTACAGCCCGATGCTCGACCGGGTCGAGGCGGGGGACGGCCCGCCCGAACAGGTGCAGGCGCAAGTCCAGGTGGGGGGCCGTGCCGAAGGCCGCGGTCCCGCCGGCTTTGCCTGGGCCTTGCGGCCGATGGCCCAAGCCCTGCGGCATGCGGCCGCCGGGCGAACGCTGGCCCGTGCGGTGACCGAGCGGCCGACCGAACCGGCCGCCTACTACGGCCAGGCCCTGACGCTGTTTGCCCAAGGCCATCTGGAACATCGCTACCGCTTCGAAAGCGACGGCGCCTTGACCCCACAATGGCACCCATGCAACGAGCCCTGAGCGCCCTGATGTTGACGCTGTGTGCTGCGGCGGCCTGTGGCGCGAACACCGCGCCGTCAGGCGAACCCGGCGCCGCGCTGCAGTCGAGCCTGCTGCACGAGCTGCAGGCCCGTGACGAACAGGCGCTGCTGCTACAGATCCGCTTCCTGCTGGGCGAGAACCGGCCCGATCTGGCGCGCAGTGTGCTGCAGCAATTGCTGGCGGTGCAGCCGGACCATTCGCGTGGCCTGCTTCTGCTGGGTGACCTGGAACTTCGCGGCCGCCGCAACGACCAGGCGCTGGCCCTGCTGCGGCGTCTCGAAGCTCGCCATCCGGACAGCGTCGACACCCGCCAGATGCAATCGCTGTGGCAGGTCTACACGGTCGACCGCTTGCGGCTGACCCAGTTGCGCCAGTTGCGCTCGATGGGCCGGCTCCCCCAGGCCCGCATGCTGGCGCGTCAGCTGTTCCCGCAGGGCGAGCCGCCCGGCTCGCTGGCCGACGAGTTCGCCGATCTGTATGGCCGCGCGCCCCGCGCCCAGGGCGGCCGGCGTGTGCCGACGCCCGACGACCCCGCCGTGCAGGCCCGCCTGCTGGGTTATGCGGCGCTGGCCGGGCGCCAGCATCAGCAGGCCGAAGGTCACTTTCAGAATGCATTGAAGCGACGGCCGAACGATGCCGCCTCGCTGGGCGGCCTGGGCATCGTCCGGCTACGGCAGAGCCGCTATGCCGAGGCGCGACGGCTGTTCGACGAAGCCGCGGCACGTGAAACCGGCGACCCGCGCGAGTGGCACGAACTGACCGCCGTGGCGCGCTACTGGGACGACGTTGACCGCGCCCGCGCGCTGCTCGACCAGGGCCAGCCGCAGGCCGCTGAGGCGCTGCTGCGCCCTGCCCTGGCCCTACAGCCCGAGCAGACCGAAGCGCGCGTGCTGCTGGGCGAGGCGCTGCGCCAGACCGGCCGGCTGCAGGCCGCCGACGAGCAGTTCCGCGAGGTGCTGGCGCGTGACCCCGGCAATGCCCGGGCGCTGCGTGGCCGCTTCGCCGTGGCCATGCAGCAGGCCGCTGTGGCCCAAACGCCCACTGAACTCAACGCCATATTGACCGATGCGCGGGCGGCCGCCGCACGGCAAGGCGTGCCGCTGGCCGACGTGGTCGACGCAACGGCGCTGCGCGCGGCGGCCGACGCGCTGACCGCGCAAGGCCACACCGAGTCAGCGCAGAAGCTGCTCGAATGGGGCGTGGCGGCCCGGCCGGCCGACGCTTGGCTGCGCCACGACCTCGCCCGGCTGTACCTGCGCAACGGCCTGCCGTCGCTGGCCACCGCGACGATGGACGATGGCGTGGCCCGCGCGCCGGGTGACGCCGACATGCGCTACGCGGCGGCACTGATCGCCTTGAGTACCGACCGCGAGGAAGACGCCCTCGCCAACCTGGGCGCCATTGCGCCGTCGGAACGCAGCGATGCCCAGCGCAGCCTGGCCGAAAGCGCCCGTTTCGAGCTTTCCCTGAAGCGCTACCGCGCCGCCCTGGCGCGCGGCGACGCCGAGGCGGCCGAGGCGGCGCTGGTGGAAGCGCAGGGGTTGGTGCGCGGCTCGCCCTCGCGGCAGCTGCGTGTGGCCGGCGCGCAGCTCGGCGCCGGGCAGCGGCTGCGGGCCATCGCGTTGCTGGAGTCGATCGACCCGGCTGCGTTGCCGCCCGACGAAGCCCTGCGCTGGGCTGAGATCGGCCTCGATGCCGGCCTTGTCGAGCGCGCCGGTGCCGTGCTGGCAGGCTTGGCGCGCACGCAGCGCGGCACGCCGTTGCAGGACCGCATCATCGACGCCCAGGCCCGGCTGGCCGAGCAGCGCATCGAATCGGCCCTGGCCGCTGGCCGGCCGGGTGATGCGCGTGCCTTGGCCAGCGACAGCCTGTCGGCGTGGACGAGCACGACGCCGGTGCCCGCTGTCGCGCAACGCGCCCAGGCCCGCCTGTGGTTGGCGGCCGGCGAGCCGGCGCTGGCACTGCGCGCCATCGAGGCGCAGCTGGTTGCCGATCCGCAGGATCAATCCACTCGCTTGTTGCAGGTGCAGGCGCTGGCCGCCGCCGGCCGGGCGGCCGAGGCCCGCGCGGCGATGGAACGCCTGCTGGCCGATCGGCCGCAGGATGCCGAGGTGCGGCTGGAAGCCGCACGCCTGGCCCGCCAGGACGGCGACTACAACGGCGCCATGCGACACCTGCGCGCCTACACGGCGGCGCCCTCCGCCGCCAGGGCCGCGGATCCGGCCGCGCTGGCGCGGGTGCAGTCGGCCATTGACGACATCGAAGCGCGCCGACAACCCATGGCCGAGCTGGCCTGGTGGACCTCGTCGCGCGCGGGCAGCCCCGGCATCAGCAACCTGCGCACCCGCGAAGTGCCGTTCGTGTTGCGCTGGCCGGTGGGCTGGGCCAGCCATGTGTTTGCCCATGTCGACCCGGTACGGCTCGATGCCGGCACGTTGCCGGTGGCCTACGCCGATGCCGAGGCGTTTGGCCAAGTGCGCGCATTGCAGCCGCCGGGCACACCGCTGCCACAGCCCCTGCCGCAAAGCGCCAACGGCACCAACGTCGGCATCGGTTGGGAAGACGACCGCCGCCGCATCGATGTGGGCCTGACCGGTGTCGGCATGCCAGTGACCAACCTCGTGGGCGGCTGGCGCCAGAGCTTCGACCAGCCGGGCATGGACGTGACGTTGGATGTGTCGCGCCGCCCGCAGACCAGCAGCCTGCTGACCTATGCCGGCGCGCACGACCCGATGACCGGCGCGGTGTGGGGCGGTGTCACGCAAACCGGTGCGTCGCTGCGGCTGGGCTGGGAGCGGCCGAGCGGCAACAGCTTCAGCTCGACCTGGCGCCTGGGCTGGCTGGACGGTACGCATGTGCAGCGCAACACCGTGATGCAGTGGCGCGGCGTGGCCGACCGCGACTGGCTGCGTGGCGACAGCTGGCGGCTCAACGCCGGCGTGGCGGCGATGCTCTGGCGCTTCCAGCACAACAGCAGCGCGGCCACCTATGGCCAGGGCGGCTACTACAGCCCGCAGCGTTATGTGTCGTTGTCGCTGCCAGTGACGCTCACCGGGCGGCGCGGCGACCTGTCGTACCAGCTGCGTGGCGCGGTCTCGCATTCATGGACCCATGAGGACGCTGCGCCCTACTACCCGCTTGATCCGGCGCTGCAGGCCGCGGCCGGCAACCCGACCGTGCGCGGCGGCGCCGGTGGCGGCTTCGGCAGCTCGCTGCGGGCGGCGGTGGAATGGAAGCTGTCGCCGCAGTGGGTGACCGGGGCGCTGTTCGATATCGAACGCTCCAGCGACTACGCGCCCAACCGGGCCATGGTCTACCTGCGGCACTTCTTCAAGCCGCAGAGCGAAGCGCTGTCGGTGCCGCCGCGGCCGGTGGTGCCCTACTCGCAGTTCTGACCCGGCGCTGACCTGGGCTCGCGCGCTGAAAAAGGTTCAGCGCGCGCTGCCGTACTGCTGCCAGTCGCCGTCGGTGCGCAGGTAGGTGCGGCTGTCATGCCGCAGGATCAGCGTGCGCTCGTTTTCTGCCACCCATTCCAGCGGCGGCAGGGCTTGTGCAAACGCGGCCAAGGTCTCCCACGGCGAGCGTTCGTCCCGCTGCAGCAGCACGGCCAGTGCGGCGAACAAGGCGCTGTAGCTGGCCGTCTGGTCGACCCGAATCTGAAGCGCCTCGGCCGGTCGGGGCCCAAAGCCCAACAGTGCCAGGCCCACCGGCACGTGCGTGATGCGCGGCGTGGGGTATTCGCGCATCCCGCTGATCTGCAGCGCGTCGCCGCGCAGCCCGGCGCCGTGCTCGGGCACGAACACCACCACCGTCGGCCGGCCGCTGCGTTCCACCATCGCGAAGAAGCGTTCGAAGTCGGCCATCAGCCGCGCCGCGCGTGGCTTCCAGGTCTGCAGGCTGCTGGTCGACGCAGAGCCCGGCAGGCGGTTGCCGTCGTGCAGGGAAATGGTGTTGTAGAGCAGCGCACGCGGGCGGCCGTCGGCCTTCGCCGCGCTGTCGCGCTGCCACCAGCGCGACAACAGATCGATGTCCGAATAGATCGGGCTGCCGTCGAAGCTGTGCATGGCCACCGGCGCGCCGGACGGGTCGGTGGGCCGCAGGCCCAGGCCGCCCAGCTGCGCGAGCTGTTCGGCAAAGTGATCGAAGTGGCCATCGTGGTTGAGCAGCAGGCTGCTCCGGTAGCCCGCCTGCTCCAGGCGCTGGAACACCATGCAGTTCGCCTCAGTCGGTTCGTACAGCGCGTGCTGGCGCGGCTGGCCGCAGCCCGCATGCAGCAGCCGCAGTACCGCCGGGCCGCTGTAGCTGGCCACGCTGTTGAACTGGCGAAACAGCAGGTCGAAGCGGGCGAAGAAGCGCGAGGCGTCCAGGCCGCTGGCGGCCAGGTCGTCCCAGGCCAACGAACACACGCTCAGGACCACGATGTCGAAGGGCGGCGTGCGCGCGGCGCGTGGCTCCAGCACCACCGAGCGGGCCTGCTCGGTGTCGTAGAACTGCAGCAGCAGTTTGTCCAGCTGCGGCGGGGTCAAGGGGTCGTAGGCTGCGACGGCGGGGGCCGCGGCAGCGCTGCCGGGCACGGGCGCCGGGCTGCCCATCGTGGGCGCCAGGCCCTCAGGCAAACCGACCGATCCGGGGTGCGGCAGCAGCGGCACGGCCGCCAGCACCGCGACGGCCACCACCCCCAGCCGCAGGCGGCGCATCACCAGCGAGTACAGCCCGGCACCCAGCACCAGCGCAACCACCACCTGCCACGAGATCACCCGGCCCGCCAGCTCGACCAGGTACTGGCCGCTGAACTCGCTGACGGCCGACCACTGCGACAGCAGGCGCGACGCCCCTGGCCAATTGGAGTCGTGCCACAACAGGCCAATGGCCACCGGCACGGCCGCCACATGGCGCCAGAAGCGGGCGCGCGGGTGAATGAGCGGCCAGGCCAGGGCCATGGCGAACACCAGATTCGCCCACCAGTTCAGCCCGATCAGCTGGGCCGCATAAAGGCCAAGCTTGGCCAGGAAGTAAAAACTCCAGTAACCCATTCAGCTATTTTTCGAGGACAAGTGACGGAGGGAATTCGAAGCCGCCGGAGGGCTCAGCGGGCTGATCAAGGAGCGGCCTGCTGAGCCGGCGGGCATCAAGCGGGCTGCGGCGCCGGGCGCCGCAGCAGCCGGCGGTACAGGCGTGCGGTCTGGCGCCCCGCCCAGCGGCCATAGGTGCCGAGCAGCGCGCCATAGCTGCGCAGCGCGAGCAGGCCGATCTCCTGCAGGCCCTGCAGTGCCAGGTCGCTGTCGTAGCGCTGCGGCCACTGCGTCCAGGCATCCGCGCGGGCCAATGTGCACTGCACGACGGCGGCCCGTTGGTCCAGGTTGAGCGAGTCGAACGCCAAGCCCAGGTGGGTGCCGCGCAGGGTGGTCACTTTCACCGGAAAGACATGCACGTCCTCACCGGTGCTGAGGGTGACCTGCAGGCGGTCGCCTTCGTTCAGCGGCAAGGCTTGATCGAGTTCCACGCCCAGGCCGCTGAGCGAGTAGTCCTGCGTCGCGGTGAGGTGGGTGGTGCCATCGGGCAGGATCAGGCACACCGGCAGGTTGGCGGCCACGCGCGGCGCCGCGCGCACCTGGCGCCGCTCGCGCGCCACGCCGATGGCCGCGCCCAGCATGGCCAGGTTGTAGGTCGTCCAGATGAGGTTGAGCATCACGGTGCCAGCCTCGAAGCTGTTCCAGGAGAACAGCCGCACCAGTCCGATGCCCAAGCCCACCAGGTTCAGCAGCACCAGCAGCAGGTACGGGCGTGAGATGCGCCAATCAAAATGTTCCTCTTCGACCAACCCACCCTTGGCGGTCGGGTTGAAGCGGCCCAGGCGCGGGTTGAGGAAGGCCAGCGTGGTGGGCAGTGCCACGTACCAGGCCAGCACCGTCTCGTACACCTCGGCCCAGAAGGTGTGGCGGTGCGGCCCGTTGATGTGGGCATTGGTGATGTGCGGCAGCACCACGTGCGGCAGCGCGTACACCAGGATGGCCAGCGCCGTGGCGCGGATGATGTGCAGCTCGAAGAACAGGTACGCCAGCGGCGCGGTGAGGAAGATCAGCCGCGGGATGCCGTAGAAGAAGTGCAGCATCGCGTTGCTGTAGCACAGGCGCTGTACCAGGGTCAGGCCGCGCCCCAGCAGCGGGTTGTCGACCCGGAAGATCTGCGCCATGCCACGGGCCCAGCGGGTGCGTTGCGCCACATGCTGGGCCAGGCTTTCGGTCGCCAGGCCGGCGGCCTGGGTGATGCCCAGATAGGCCGTGCCGTAGCCGCGCCGGTGCAGCTTGAGCGCGGTGTGGGCATCTTCGGTGACGGTCTCTACCGCCACGCCGCCCACTTCCTCGAGCGCATGGCGGCGCACCACCGCGCAGGAGCCGCAGAAGAAGGTGGCGTTCCAGAAGTCGTTGCCGTCCTGCACCACGCCGTAGAACAGCTTGCCTTCGTTGGGAATGCGGCGGAAGGTGTCGAGATTGCGCTCGAAGGGATCGGGCGAAAAGAAGTGCTGCGGCGTCTGCACCATGGCGCAGTTGGCGTCCTTCAGCAACCAGCCCATCGTGGCGGTCAGGAAGGTACGGGTGGGCATGTGATCGCAGTCGAAGAAGGCGATGAACTCGCCGTTCGAATGCCGCAGCCCGTTGTTGAGGTTGCCGGCCTTGGCGTGAGCGTTGTCGGTGCGGCGCAGGTAGTGCACACCGGCGGCACGGGCAAAGGCCTGCATCTCGTCGCGACCGCCGTCGTCGAGCAGGTAGATGTTGAGCTTGTCGGCCGGCCAGTCCATGCTGCGGGCGGCCAGCACGGTAGGCTCCACCACCGACAGCGGTTCGTGGTACGTGGGAATGAACACGTCGACCGTCGGCCAGTGGCTGCGGTCGGGCGGCATCGGCAGCGGCTCGCGTCGCAGCGGCCAGGCCGATTGCACGAAGCCCAGCACCATGATGAGCCAGGCGTAGAACTCGGCCCCCAGCAGCGACCAGCCCAGCACCGCTTCCCAGCCAGGCTGCATGTCCATCGATTGCGTCAGCCGCCACCAGCCGTAGCGGCACGAGGCGATCATCGACAGCGTGATGAGCGTGAGGATCGACACTGACCCGGGCAGCCGCCGCACCAGCAGCGCGAACAGCCACAGCATCATGAAAAACACCGCCTGGCCGAGCCAGTCGAGCGGCGTGGTCACCGTGAGCCAGAACATCAGCGCCGCCAGCGCGCCCAGGCCCCAGCGGGCCGGCCGGGTGGTCAACCAGGGCGCCTGGGCCATCCGCTCGAAGGCGGCGGTCCACTTCGACGGATCGATGCGCAGCCAGCGCAGCACCCGCAGCACCACCCCACGTTCAGGCACCACCGGTGCACTGCGGCGCTGCCGGGCCCGCTGCAGCGCGTCACCGGCCGGCGGCAGCGCGTTGGGGTCGCGCAGCAGAAGGCGCTGCCACCAGGGGCGAGCGGTGCGCGGCAACCCCGTGCCGAGCGCGCTCCGAATCAAGGCCTGTAATCGTTGCTTCACTGTCTGCGGCTCCGTGGTGCGGCAGGCATGCCGATATCGTCGCACCATTGTCCCATCGGCTCAGGCCCGGCGTTGAGCAGGGCCTGAGCCGGGCCGCAAGCGCCAGGCGGCGCCCAGGCCGGCCAGGCCGACGCAGGACAGCACCAGCGGAAAGCCCCACTGCGGCTGCCATTGCAGCGCCGAGCCGGCCAGCACCGGTGCCAGCATGCCCCCCACCGTGTACGACAGCACCAGCACCGCAGTGGCGTTGACGAGCGCCACGCCCTGATGGCGGTGGCCGATTTCCACCATCGCCAGGGTGTACAGCGCCCCGCCCGCGCCGCCCCAGGCGAAAGCGATCAGCCAAGCCAGCCCACCCAGCAGCGGCACAAAGGGCAGCAGCAGGCAGCCGATCAGATTGACCGTCGCACAGCCCAGCAGCACGCCGCGCAGCGACCAGCGGTCGGCCAGCTCGCCAGCGGGCACCATCATCAGGCTGCTGCCCAGCCCGCTGGCCGCGGCCAGCAGCGCCGACAGCGCCGCGGTGAACCCCAGCGCCAGGCCATACAGCGGCAGCACGCCCGACAGGCCGGCCTCGAAGAAGCCGCCGACGAAGCCCGCCACCATCACCACCGGGGCCGCGCGCAGGGCATCCCAGATACCGTGCCAGCCCAGCCGGGACGCACCGTGTGCATGGTGGACCAGGCGTGGCACCAGGAAAGACCACAGCAGACCCACGGCGGCCAGGCCGATGGCGACCCAGCGGGCCTGCTCGGCCGCCCTGCCCTCGGTGCCCAGCACGGCCAGCAGGGCCGGCCCGAGCATGAAAGTGAGGCCGACCATGGCCTCGAATAAGCCGACGACGCGGCCGCGGCGGGCATTGCCGGCCAGTTCGGCCACCGTGGCCTCGGCGACGATCCAGCGCAGCGAGGCCGCCACACCGCCGACGATGGACGCCAGCGCCCACAGCCAGACCCAGGGCGTCAGCGTGATCAGCAGCATCGTTGCCACCGGTACCGCACCACTGGCAATCAAGGCCCGGCGCAGCCCGATGCGGCTGACCCAGGCCGAGGTGAACGGCGCGGCCAGCGCCATGCCCAGCCACTGCGCCGCGCTGAACAACGCCACGGCGGCGGTGTCGATGCCACGGCCCTTGAGGGTGAACAGCAGCAGCGGGCCGAACATGAAAACGGCGGTCAGCTCAAAGCCGGTGGAGCCGAACATCGCGATCAGGCCTCGCCGCTCGGCCGCCCGCGTCAACGGCGTCGAAACATGCGTACCGGCGGTTTTGGCCGGTGAGTCGCTCAACGCGCGTTCTTGCGCTGACGCAAGGTCTCGAACAGACACACGGCGGAAGCCACCGAGACGTTCAGGCTCTCGACCGCGCCCTGCATCGGGATGCGCACCAGCCGATCGCAGGTCTTGCGGGTGAGCTGGCGCATGCCGGGGCCTTCGGCGCCCAGCACCCAGGCCACCGGGCCGCTGAGGTCGATGTCGTACAGCGACTGCTCGGCGTCCTCGCTGGTGCCGATCACCAGGATGTCGCGCTCCTTCAATTCGCCCAGGGTGCGCGCCAGGTTGGTGACCATGAAGTACGGCACCGTCTCGGCCGCGCCACTGGCTACCTTGGCGACGGTCGCATTCACGCCCACGGCATGGTCCTTGGGCGCCACCACGGCGTGGGCGCCGGCACCGTCGGCCACCCGCAGGCAGGCGCCGAGGTTGTGCGGGTCGGTCACACCGTCGAGCACCAGCAGCAGCGGCGGGCCTTGAACCGCATCGAGCAGGTCGTCGAGCGAATGGGTTTGGGCCAGCACGTCCACGCGCGCCACCACGCCTTGATGGCGGCTGTTGCCGGCCAGTTGCGTCAGGCGGGTGTCGTCGCTGTCGATCAGCCGGGCCTCGGCCAGTCTGGCCCGCTCGACGAACTGGCGCATGCGGCCGTCACGCCGGCTGGCATCGACATGGATCTCGCGGATCGACTTGGGCGCCGTTTTCAGGCGAACGGTGACGGCGTGGAAGCCGAAGAGCAGCGTGGCAGACATGCGGGGATGGTAGTTGGGGGCAGCGAACGAAGTGAACGTGGGGGCCTAATTCAAGGCGATGCGGCCGGCCTCGATGCGGATCTGCCGGTCGCAGCGCGTCGCGATGGCCGGGTCGTGCGTCACCAGGACCAGCGTGGTGCCGGCTTCGCGGTTGAGCTCGAACATCAGCTGCATCACGGATTCGCCGGTGGCGTGGTCGAGGCTGCCGGTGGGTTCATCGGCCAGCAGAATACGGGGCCGCACGACGAAGGCGCGAGCCAGCGCCACCCGCTGCTGCTCGCCGCCCGACAGCAGCTTGGGGTAGTGGCCGAGCCGCTCACCCAGGCCGACACGGCGCAGCATCTCGGTGGCGAGGCGGCGGGCGGCGCGCTCGCCACGCAGCTCCAGCGGCAGCATCACGTTCTCGAGCGCGGTGAGGTGGCCCATCAGCTGGAAGCTCTGGAACACGAAGCCGACATGGTCGCCCCGCACTGCGGCGCGGGCGTCTTCGTCCAGCTCGAACAACTCGATGCCGGCCAGCCGCACGCTGCCGCTGCTGGGCGTGTCGAGCCCAGCCAGGATGCCCAGCAGGGTGCTCTTGCCGGACCCCGAGGCGCCGACGATGGCGGCCGATTCGCGTGCCTGCAGGGAGAAATCGATCTCATGCAGAATCGTCAGACTGCCCCCGGCGTCGGCCACCTGCTTGGTCAGGCGCCGCACCTCGATGATCGGCCCCTGGGTTTGCTGCTGTTGCGGCTGTTGTTGCGGCTGCTGTGGTGGCATTTGCGTCATGAATGAACACTGCCCAAATGGACGTTGCTGAACTGCGTTGGAACCGGCGGCACTGTATCGCCCTGCTGCTGGCCGCTGCCGGCTCCGGGGCTTGCGCCGCAGCGCCGGTCGCGCGGCGTGAACTGCTGGTGCTGGGCGACAGCCTGTCGGCCGAGTATGGCCTCAAGCGCGGCACCGGCTGGGTGGCGCTGCTTCAGGCCCGGCTGGCCGAGCGCAAGGTGGCTGCCAACCTGGTCAACGCCAGCATCAGCGGTGAGACCACCTCGGGTGGCCGCTCGCGCCTGGGCGCGCTGCTGGCGCAGCATCGGCCCACGCATGTGGTGATCGAGCTGGGTGGCAACGACGCGCTGCGCGGCCTGCCGCTGTCGATGACCCAAGCCAACCTGCTGGCCATGGTCCAGATGGCCAGGCAGGCCGGATGCAAGGTGCTGCTGATCGGCATGCAGGTGCCGCCCAACTACGGCCCGCAGTACGCGCGCGACTTCGCGGCACTGTTCCCTGCGGTTGCCAAGCGTGAGCAAGTGGCGCTGGTGGCCTTCTTGCTCGCCGGCCTGGCCGACGAGGCCGACCCGCTGAGGTGGTTCCAGGCCGACCGCATCCACCCGGTCGAGGCGGCGCAGCCGCGCATGCTCGACACCGTCTGGCCGGTGCTCAGCCCTTGGTTACAGCGCTGAAGCTCAGCGCTTCGGCGTCGGCGGTACGAAGCCGGGGAAAAAACTCTCCGCCTGCTTCTGCATCTGTTCCTGCATCTGGCCGAAGACGCTCTTCGACTGCTCGAGGTAGGTCGACATCAGCCCTTGCATCACCGGCGCCTGCGGGCTCATCAGCTTGGTCCAGGCATCGGGGCTGAAGGCCTTGGTGTCGAGCAGGCCGGCCTGCTCCGCAAACTGCTTCTGGAAGTCGACAAAGGCCTGCAGGTTCTTCTCGAGGTACGAGCCCATCATCCCCTGCATGGCATGGCCGTAGAAGCGGATGATCTGCGCCAGCATCTGCGAGGTGAACATCGGCGCGCCGTCGGTTTCTTCTTCCAGGATGATCTGCAGCAGGATGGCGCGGGTGATCTCTTCGCCGGTCTTGGCGTCGCGCACCTCGAAGGTCTCGCCGTCCAACACCATCTGCTTCACATCGGCCAGCGTGATGTAGCTGCTGGTGCGTGTGTCGTACAGCCGCCGGTTGGGATACTTTTTCAGTATCCGGGTCTGCGTGGCGTCGGCAGCGGCCGATGCTGCGCCAGTGCGGCGTGATGTGGTCATGCGATGAGTCTCCTCGACTGTGAGCGATCAATTCTATGGATCGCCGTCGGGTATTCGCATCCGCCGTTGCTAGGGTTTGCCCAGTTATCGGGCTTGGTCGTGCGTAGCCGCCCATCCGCTCTAACTGTCAGGTCCCGGATGATTCCTGACCTGTTTCGAGAACAGATGAGGGTGGGACGTTTGCCATCGTTTGAGCACCTGTTCCAGCCGCCCGTTGAATCGCTCGACCATGCCGTTGGTCTGGGGCGATCGGGGCTTGGTCAGCCGATGGTCGATACCCAGGCTGGTCTTTTGGTCGAGAGCACGAACAGCGTTGATGTGTAGAGAGTGAGCGAAGTGGGGTTGATGTCCCCAATCGCCATCAACAGCAACGCTTCCAACGAAAAAGGCCTGTTCCCAGAAGAGAACAGGCCTTACGAATTTGGTAGGCGCGATTGGACTCGAACCAACGACCCCCACCATGTCAAGGTGGTGCTCTAACCAGCTGAGCTACGCGCCTACGGAAGCGCCGGACTATAGCATCCTGCGGCCGCCAAACCGGCTCAGCGGCGCCTCGCCGACAGCACGCCGGTGACGCGCGAGACCTGGGTCAGCACGCCGGCCAGCCGCGCCGCATCGGCCACCTCGACGGTGAAGGTCATGTTGGCGCCCGCGTTGTTGCCGCTGCGCAGACTCTGCGTGTGCACGCCGGTGACATTCATCTTTTCCTTGGCGAACACCTCCAGGATCTCGCGCAGCAGGCCTTGCCGGTCATGGGCGTGCACGTTCAGGTCGACCGGGTACAGCGCCTCATCGCCTGCACCGGCGCGGCGGCGCGGCTCGCCCCAGGCCACGGCAATCAGACGCTCAGGATGTTGCTTCGCCAACTGGCGCATGTTGACGCAGTCGCGCCGGTGCACGGCCACACCTTTGCCGCGGGTCACGTAGCCGCTGATGGCGTCAGGCGGGGCGGGCCGGCAGCAGCGGGCCAGCTGGGTGAGCAGCGAGTCGACGCCCACCACCAGCACCCCGCCCTGCCCCGCACCACCGCGCGAGCGCTTGAGCACGGGCAGGTCCGGCTCGGCCGTTGTGTCGACGGGCCGCAGCAGCGTCTCGATGTTGCGCAGCGAGTACTCGTCCTTGCCCACCACCTCGAACAGCGCATCGGCATTGCGAAAACCAAGCTGCGCCGCCAGATCGTCGAGCCGCAGTGAGGTGCGACCCTCGCGCTGCAGCAGCTTCTCCACCGCTTCGCGGCCGCGCGCGATAGTGTCCTGCAACGCCAACCCGTTGAACCAGGCCCGCACCTTGGCGCGCGAGCGCGGGCTGACGATGTAGCCCTGCAGCGGGTTGAGCCAGTCGAGCGATGGCCCGCCCTCCTTGGTGCTGATGATGGTCACCGTCTGGCCGCTGCTGAGCGGGGTGTTCAGCGGCACCATCGCGCCGTCCACCTTGGCGCCGCGGCAGCGGTGGCCCAGCTCGGTGTGCACCGCGTAGGCGAAGTCCACCGGCGTGGCGCCGGCCGGCAGGTCGATCAGGCTGGCCTGCGGGGTGAACACATAGATGCGGTCTTCGAACAGGCCTGAGCCCGCGACCTCCGCGGAGGTCGTGGAGGACCTGGGCCCGGGCAGGTTCTGGTCGGCAACGTCGCGCTCCCAGGCCAGCAGCTGGCGCAGCACGGCCCGCCGTGCCTCGGCCACGCGCTCCTCGAAATCGCCTGCCGCGCTGACGCCGGCATAACCCTTGGCGCCGGCTTCCTTGTAGGCCCAGTGCGCCGCGATGCCGCTTTCGGCATGCTCGTGCATGGCCTGCGTGCGGATCTGGATCTCCAGCGGCTTGCCGGCTTCGTCAAGCACCACGGTGTGCAGCGACTGGTAGCCGTTGGGCTTGGGCCTTGCGATGTAGTCGTCGAACTCGTCAGGCAGCGCCTGCCAGAGCTCGTGCACGCGCGACAGCGCGGCATAACATTCGGGCACGTCGACCACCACCACGCGCAGCGCGCGCACGTCGAAGACGCGTGAGATGTCCACGCCCTTGCCCTGCATCTTCTTCCAGATGCTGTACAGGTGCTTGGGCCGACCCTGCACCTCGCCATCCAGGCCGGCATGGCGCAGCGACTCGGCCAGCTGCAGGCGCGAGCGCTCGACACCTTGCTCGCGCTCCACCCGCTTCTCGTCCAGCAGCCGCGCGACCTGTTGGTAGTCGTCAGGCTGCAGGAAGCGGAAGGCCAGGTCTTCCAGCTCCCACTTGATCTGCCAGATGCCCAGCCGGTTGGCCAGCGGCGCGAAGATGTGCTGCGTCTCGCTGGCCAGCGCCACCGGGCAAGCGGTCTTGCTCTGTGCATGCCAGCGCAGCGTCTGCAGCCGCGAGGCCAGCCGCAGCAGCACCACCCGCAGGTCGCGCGAGAACGCCAGCAGCATCTTGCGCACCCGCTCCAGCTGCAGCGCCAGCACCTCGCGGTCGGTGACGTCGGCCAGCGCATCGCGGGCATAACGCTGGGCCTGCACCAGCTTGCGGGTGTTCACCACCAGGCTGGCATACGACGGGCCGAACGCTTGTCTCACCAGGGTTTCCGGGTCAACCAGGAACTCGCCGGCATAGACGAGGTAGACGGCCGCCCGCATCGACGGCGCGGCGCCGATGGATTCGAGGATGGCGGCCACGCCGTCGGCGTGGCCGAGCGCGTCTTCGCCGGTGTCGAAGCGCCGCCCGGCCAGCAGCGGTTGCGCAAAGCTGCGGGCCGCCACCAGCCGCGCCACCTCCTCGGCAGCGTCACCGTGCGCCGGTTCGGCGTCGCTGCTGAGCTGCACGATGGCCGGCGCGGCGCCGGCATGGGGGTTGGCGGTCTTCATGCGGCGCGCGTCAGCTCTCGATGAACTCCTGGACCAGACGCACCTGGTCGGGCTGCAGCAGCGTCGGCGCATGGCCCACGCCCGGCAGCTCAACCAGACGGGCGTGCGGCCCGCGCAGCGTCATGGCCTGCGCGGTGGCGGCTGAGAGCAGGTCGGACTCGGCGCCGCGGATCAGCAGCGTCGGGCAGCGGATGGCATCAAAGGCCTGCCACAGCAGCGCCTCGCCGGCCTGGGCGATGGCCGGCGTGATGGCCTGCATCGGCTTGGCGATGCCCGGGTCGTAGCGCGGCATCCAGCCGCCCTCGGGCGCCGGCTTGAGCTGCGGTGCCGTCAGGGCCAGCCACTGTTCGCGGCTGTGCGGGCCAAAGCCCTGCGAGATCAGCCACAGGTCGTCGGCGGCCTGCTCCAGCGTGGGCCAGCGCACCGGCTGGCCCAGGTACATGCCGATGCGCACCAGCGCCGCCGGCTCAAGGGTGGGCCCCACGTCGTTGAGCACCAGCTTGTTCAGCGGCGCTCCCGGCAGCGAGGCCAGCCCCATGCCGATCAACCCGCCCATCGAGGTGCCCACCCAGGCGAGTTCGGTGGCATCAAGGCGCGCCAGCAGCGTCACCATGTCGGCCACGTACTGCGGCACCTGGTAGTTCATCGGGTCAGGCAGCCGGTCGGATTCACCGCGCCCCGCCACGTCGGGGCAGACCACCCGGTAGCGGTCGGCCAGCGCTGCGGCCAGCGTGTCGAAGTCGCGGCCCTGGCGGGTCAGGCCGTGCACACACACCACCACCCGCGGGTTGGCCGCGTCGCCCCACTCCCAATAGGCCATGCGATGAAGGCCCTTTGGATTGAGGCAGGAAACATAACGCAGGCGTGGTTCATGCATGATGGTCTTGTCGTCGGTGCGGCGTTGGGATCGGTCTCGATAATGCATCGTATCCAAGTACCCTGCCCCGGAGATCTGCACATGTTGAAAGGCAAGACCGCCCTCGTCACCGGCTCCACCAGCGGCATCGGCCACGGTATCGCCCTGTGCCTGGCCCGCCAGGGCGCCAACGTGGTGCTCAATGGCTTCGGCGACTACGCCGGCCCGCAGGCCGAAGTGGCCGCCCTCGGCGTCAAGGTGGGCTACCACGGTGCCGACATGAGCAAGCCGGCTGAGATAGAAGCGATGATGGCCTACGCCCAGGCCGACTTCGGCGGCGTCGACATCCTGGTCAACAACGCCGGCATCCAGCATGTGGCCCCGATCGAAGACTTCCCGGTGGAGCGCTGGGACGCGGTGATCGCCATCAACCTCAGTTCGGCCTTCCACACCACCCGGCTGGCGATCCCGTCAATGCGGGCCAAGAACTGGGGCCGCGTCATCAACATCGCCTCTGCCCACGGGCTGGTGGCTTCGGCGCAGAAGTCGGCTTACGTGGCCGCCAAGCACGGCATCGTTGGCATGACCAAGGCGGTGGCGCTCGAAACCGCCACCACCGGCGTGACCTGCAACGCCATCTGCCCAGGCTGGGTGCTCACGCCGCTGGTACAGAAGCAGATCGATGCCAAGGCCGCTGCACAGGGCGTCACCGTGCAGCAGGCCACGCACGACCTGCTGGGCGAAAAGCAGCCCTCGCTGCAGTTCGTCACGCCCGAGCAACTCGGTGATCTGGCCGTGTTCCTGTGCTCGTCAGCGGGCGACAACGTGCGCGGCGTGGCCTGGGCGGTGGACGGCGGCTGGACGGCGCAGTAGCCGATCTTTGCGCCTCGTCAGCGCGTCAGCTGCACGCTGCCCTGCACGGTGGCGGTGAGCGTGCCCTTGCCCGGCTCGGTGGGTACCGGGGCGGCTTCTGCAGCGGCGGCCGCGGTGGCGCGCATCCGGTACATCGGCACCGGGCCACCCTGCTGCTCCAGCCCCTGCACGTTGACCTCCTTCAAGCCATAGCCGCTGAAGCCGAACTGCGCGGCGATCTCGCTGGCGCGTTGGCGGAATTGCTGGATCGCCTGGGCCACCAGTTCCGACTCGTACTTGGCGCGCAAGTCGCGTGACAGGCTGTAGCCGCTGCCCGTCACCACCATGCCATTGAGCTTGCCTGCCGTGGCCGCCACGCGCGCCAGATCACGACCTTCGAGCACCAGCTCGGCCGTGCCCACCCAGCCGGTGATGCGGCTGTCGCGGCCATACCGCGGGGTCACGTTGAACGAGCCGGTGTGCACCTCCAGCAGGCCGGGCTGAGCGGCGCGCCGGGCGTCAGTCAGGGCGCCATCGAGCACTTGTTTGAGCTGGCCCTGCAGCGCCTGCGGGTCGTTGCCCTCGCGGGTGACGGCCAGCGTCATGCTCAGCCAGTCCTGGTTCACCTCGACGGTGGCCTGGGTCGAGAAGCTGACCACATTGCGGTCCGGCTCTGCCGCAGCAGCGACGGTCGGTGCGGCCCAGAAGCCGCCGCACAGCGCCAGCGCTGCCAGTAGACCAGGCCGGCGCAATGACCTCGACCAACGCAATGACGACAGGCTGAACGGCATCAAGGTGCTCCTCCAAAGCGAATGGGAGCCCATGCTAATCGCCCGGCCGAAGCGCCCGCCAGCGCGGCGCCCAAGCCATGAAACCGCCAAATGCCGCCGGTCGCAAGAAATGTAACAACGGGTCAAACACGGATAAAAACCCGGTTGGCCGTGCGCACAATCGCGTCTGTTACAAATTCGGAGCCCCATCGATGTCCACAGCCAATGCCCAGCGTACCGACCGCATCGTCGTGGTCGACGACGATGCCCGCATCCGCGATCTGCTGCGCCGCTACCTGACGCAGGAAGGCTTCGAGGTTCTGCTGGCCGAGGACTCCAAGGCGCTCAACCGCATCCTGACCCGCGAGACGGTGGACATGATCGTGCTCGACCTGATGCTGCCGGGCGAAGACGGTCTGTCGATCTGCCGCCGCCTGCGCGCCGGCAACGACCTGACGCCC
>JBDTQF010000012.1:0-29521 GCA_039932275.1 Burkholderiales bacterium | reverse complement strand
CCGCGCGACGAGCTCTGGATCTTCCATCGGCAACATGTGGGTCTTGTCGGTCAGGTTCAGGTCGCGGCCGTGGCGAAACTCCTGTGCCAGGCCGGGCCAGGTCGGCGAGCCCAGCGGATCCCAAGGCAGGATGCCCGGATCGCCCGAGCCGGCCCGCACCACGAGCACCGGGATCTGCAACGCACGGATGCTGGCGTAGATGCCCAGGTTCTGCTGCGCCAGCGGATAGACCTTGCCTTCGAAGGCCGGATCGCAGGCGAGCTGGAAGCCGCTGCCGCCGTCGGCCGGGCGCAAGCCATGCTCGCAGTAGTCGCGCAGGGCCTGACGATCGAACACGTTGTACGGCGGCCGCTCGGCGAACCGGTCGAACATCGCCTGCGCCGATTCGAAGCGGTTCTTGCGCGCCGCGGCCGGGTGCAGCGTTCCGGACGGCGGCGGCGGCCGGTGATACTCGGCCGGCGCGAACATCGTCGGATCGATCAGCACCAGCCGCGAGAACCGGCCCGGCTGGTAGGCGGCTGCCTGCACCAGCGCATGCGCGCCCAGGCTGTGGCCGACGCCCACGGCGCCGTGCGCGTCGAGCGCGACGGCCAGTGCCGTCAGGTCGTGGCCGAAGTCTGCCCAGCCGTCGAAGTCTGCCGCCTCGCTGCGGCCATGGCCGCGCTGCTCGGGTGCGACGACGTGGCGGCACGGCAAGTGGCGAATCACCTGGTCCCAGACTCGGCCGTGAAAGCCCGTCGCATGCACCAGCCAGACGCTCGCGCCCTGCCCTCGCCGCTCGGGGCACCACTCGAACCAGGCCTGGCCGATGCCGTTCGCGACGGTGCGATGCAGGCGTGGCGAGTCGGCTATCGGCAGCGACGCAGCAATCATCGCATCAGATCGCGGCCGCCAGGCGGCTGGCCTGGTCGATGGCGCGCTTTGCGTCGAGTTCGACCGCCTCGAACGCGCCGCCTACCAGATGCGCGCGTACCCCGCCGACCTTCAGCGCGTCATAGACGCTGCGCAGTGGCGTCTGACCGGCGCAGACGATGATGCTGTCGACCTCGAACAGGCGGGGCTCGCCGCGCACCCGCGTGTGCAGGCCGGCGTCGTCGATCTTCAGATACTCGACCCCGCCAACCATCTGCACGCCGCGCCGGCCGAGGCTGATGCGGTGCGTCCAGCCGGTGGAGCGGCCCAGGGTCTTGCCGAGCGCGTCGGGTTTTCGCTGCAGCAGCGTGACCGCACGCTCCGATTTTTCCACCTGCGGCAACACACCGGTGACGCCGCCGCGTGGGTGATTGTCGAAGTCGATGCCCCATTCGCGCGCGAACACGGCCACGTCGAGCGACGCGGAAATGCCGGCGTGTGAAACCAGCGTCGCAACGTCGAAGCCGATGCCGCCTGCGCCGATGATCGCGACGCGCCGGCCCACCGGCTTGCGGCCCAGGATCACGTCGATGTAGGGCAGCACCATCGGATGATCAATGCCCGGGATGTCGGGCCGGCGCGGCGTGATGCCGGTGGCGACGATCACGTCGTCGAATCCTTCGGCGCGCAGCAGCGCAGCGTCGGCCGCGGTGCTCAGGCGCAATGCGATACCGAGCTTGTCGATCATGCGCCGGTAGTAGCGCAAGGTCTCGGCGAACTCTTCCTTGCCGGGAATGCGACGCGCCAGGTTGAACTGGCCACCGATCTCGGTGCCGGCCTCGAACAGCGTGACATGGTGCCCGCGCTCGGCCGCCACCGCGGCGGCGGCCAGGCCGGCCGGCCCGGCCCCAATGACCGCGATGCGCTTGGGCGCCGCTGCGGGCCGGTAGTTCAGCTCGGTCTCGTTGCACGCCCGCGGGTTGACCAGGCAGGTCACCTGTTGGTGCCCGCCGAAGTAATGGTCCAGACAGGCCTGGTTGCAGGCGATGCAGGTGTTGATCTCGTCCTCGCGTCCCTGCGCCGCCTTCAGCACGAACTGCGAGTCGGCCAGCATCGGCCGCGCCATCGACACCAGGTCGGCGTCGCCGCGCGCGAGCACCTGCTCGGCCACTGCCGGCATGTTGATCCGGTTGCTCGCGATGACCGGCACGCTCACGGCCCGGCGCAGCCGGCCGGTCACCTGCGAGAACGCTGCGCGCGGCACCATCGTCGCGACCGTCGGGACCGGCGCCTCGTGCCAGCAGAAATGGTTGCTGATGATGCTGACGCCGGCCGCTTGCAGTCCCTGCGCGAGCGAGGTGATCTCGTCCCAGGCCAGGCCGCCGTCGAGCATATCCATCGCCGGAACGCGGAAGATCAGGATGAAGCTCTCGCCGACCGCGGCGCGCACCCGCCTCACCACCTCGACCGCGAAACGCATGCGGTTCTCCCACGGCCCGCCCCAGCGGTCGGTACGCAGGTTGGTCTTGCGCACCATGAAGGCGCTGATCAGGTAACCGCCCGAGCCGATGATCTCGACGCCGTCGTAGCCGGCCGATTGCGCCAGCACCGCGCAGTTGACGAAATCGCTGAGCTGCTTCTCGATCCCCGCTTCGTCGAGCTCGTTGGGCGTGTAGCGGCCGACGCGCGATTTGATCGGCGACGGCGCCACGCAGGCCGGCGTATCGGCCAGCGCCCCGGTGTGCAGGATCTGCAGGCAGATCTTCACGTCGGGATCGGCTGCGTGTACGGCGCGCGTGATCAGACGGTGCTGCTCGGCCTGCTCGGGGCTGGCCAGCTTGCTGTCCAGACCGCACTCGTCGTTGGGCGGGAAGCCGCCGGTGATGATCATGCCGACGCCGCCGCGCGCGCGCTCGGCAAAGTACTCGGCCATGCGCGGAAAACCGCCGGGCGTCTCCTCCAGCCCGGTGTGCATCGAGCCCATCAGAATGCGGTTCTTCAGCCGCGTGTGCCCCAGGTCCAGCGGGGCGAAGACATGCGGGTAGCGCAGGGTGCCCTGGCCGGCACCGGTGACGATGGCGACCTTGTTGTCGAGTGCTTTGCCGTTGAACATGATGCGGGCTCCTGTCGAAGTTCTGGTGATTCTTCGGTTGATGGTAAATCAAACGTGCGTTTGTTAGACTGAAACGATGCCACAGACGCGCGCCGAGCGCCAGCGGCAAGCCACCCGAGGCAACCAGGTCCAGGCGGAGATGCAAGATCATGACTGCCCGCCCCGCCCTTACCCGCCTCCCCGGCACCCCCGAGCCGATGCACCACTGGCCCGGCCATGGCGGCATTCGCATCGCCGGCGATTCCTGGGGCCCGGCCGACGGGCCGTTGGTGCTGCTGCAGCACGGCGGCGGCCAGACGCGCCACGCCTGGAAGGGTGCCGGCGAACCACTGGGCGCCGCCGGCTACCACGCCGTCGCCTTCGATGCGCGAGGCCATGGCGACAGCGACTGGGCGCCCGATGGCCTCTACGGCCAGGACGTGATGGTGCGCGACCTGGAGTGCGTTGTCGCCGCGCTGGGCAGCCGCCGGCCGGTGCTGGTAGGCGCCTCGATGGGCGGCGGCACCAGCCTGGTCGCGGTCGGCGAGGCGCATGTCGACGCGACGGCGCTGGTGCTGGTGGACATCGCGCCAACATCGAGCCCGCCGGCGTCGACAACATCCACGCCTTCATGAACCTGAAGCCCGATGGCTTCGAGTCGCTCGAAGAGGTCGCGCAGGCGATCGGCACCTACCAGCCGCACCGCAGGCGACCGCCCTCTTTCGATGGCCTGGCCAAGAACGTGCGCCTGGGCACCGACGGCAAGTACCCCGCTCGGCGATGACAACGAGTGCTCATGCTGCCGGGCTTGATGATCAGCCGGTTCGAGGTGCTGCGCACGTGCCGGCTGCATCTGCATCTGATCCGCTGCGTCATGCTGATGATCTCGATGCTCGGGCGTTTTCGGCGTTGTCGATGTCGCCGATCGCGCTGGTCACGGCACTGAGCTTCGTCTCGCCGGATTTCGCCTCGGTGGTCGCGATCCTGTTCCTGCGCGAGCGCTCCACGGCGAGCCGCTGGTTCGCCGTGGCCGGCGGCATCGTGGGCATGCTGCTGATCGTGCGCCATTGGTGTTCGACGAGGTGCCCGACATCTGGAGCTGGATCGGCGGCACGGTCATCTTCCTGAATGCCGTGTAAATCACTTTTCATGAATCGGGCAGGCGCGCCGCCGAGCCGCCACCATCCAGGGCATAGGGGGACCCGGCGAACGTAGCGAACAAGGGACCCAAGAAAACCGGGTGGCTGTTCTCATGGCGCTCGATTCAATTCAACCGAGTGCGCTGAAAAGCTCTCGACCCGCCACGCGCGCCGTCAGCGGAAGCGGCTGAAATCCGGCTTGCGCTTTTCCAGGAAGGCGTTGGCGCCTTCCTGTTGCTCCTCGGTCTTGAAGTAGTTCGGCGCCACTTCCTTGATCACGTCGTACATGTCGCGGCCCATGATCGGCTGCATGTGGTGATAGAACGAGCGCTTGACGATGCGCAGGCAGGTCGGGCTCAGCGACAGCAGTTCGTCGGCGTACTTGCGCACTTCCTCGTCGAGCTTTTCCTTCGGCACGACCGAGTTCACCAGACCCCAGTCCAGCGCCTGTTGCGCGGTGTAGCGGCGGCACAGCATCCACAGCTCGCGCGCGCGCTTGTGGCCCAGCACGTTGGCCGAGTGCGCAACGATGTGGCCGCCGGCCGGCGAGCCGACCCGCGGGCCGTTCTGGCCGAAGATGGAGTGGTCGGCGGCGACCGTGAAATCGCAAAAATAGGCGATGTGATGCCCGGCTCCGATGGCGTAGCCGCTGACCCGCGCGATCACCGGCTTCGGGCACTCGACGATCTGGCGGTTGAACACGAAGCTCAGGTCTTCCAGACCGCTCTTGCCGCCGCCGCCATCCTTTTCCCAGTTGACGTCGCCGCCGACACAGAAGGCACGGTCGCCGGTGCCGGTGAAGACGATCACGCCGACCTTCGGGTCAACGGAGGCCACCTCGAGCAGGCGCTGCATCTCGGCAATGTTGTCGCCGGTGAACGCGTTCAGCGTCTTCGGTCGGTTGATCGTGATCGTGCCGACGTAGTCCTTGACGTCGTAGTAGATCTCTTTGTCGGACATATGTTGCTCCAGTGCAGGGTTAAAAAAGAGGAGGCGCGGGCCCTGAGCTGCACCCGAATCGGGTTCAGTTCAGGCGACCAGCACCGGCGTGCGCTGGCCTTCGAGCGGCAACTCGAAGTACTCGACCAGTGCCCACCAGAACGCCTTGAGCTCATCGACCGACCATTGCCACAGCACGGGGTAGTCGGCGAAGTGCAGGCCCTTGTGGACGCGCAGCCATTCGGTGAAATGCGTGACACGCGCACACGCCACGCGCTCCGGCGACGGGCGCCAGACCACTTCAGCAGCTTCGGCGTGGCTCATGAACTGGTCCTCGGTGGTTGGGGGTCGGCCAAACGCACGACGCGCTCGCCCACCAGCCGCGCCACCTCGGCGTCGTCGCAGCCGAGTTCACGCAGCAGTGCGGCGCTGTGCTCGCCGGCGCGCGGCGGCGGCGCCATCGCCTCGGGGCGCAGCATGCCTTCGCCTAAGTGCGAAGGAAACGGGATCAGCGGCAGCCCCGGCAGCGCCGGGTGCGCAACGAAGCGCGCCGCAAGAATCGGGTCGGCCATCGCCTCGGAAACGGTGTTCACCGGGCCGCTGGGAATGTCGGCGGCCGCGAAGGCATCGACCCAATGCGCGGCCGGACGCGTGGCAAAGATCGCACACAGTTCCGCCGCCATCTCGGGCCGGTGCGCGACGCGACCGGCGTTGCTCACATAGCGCCGATCTTCGACCCACGCGGGTCGGTTGATCGCCTCGCAGAAACGGCTGAAGGCACCGTCGCTGATCACCGAAAGGCTGAACCAGCGGCCATCGCCGGCACGGAAGTGCCGGCTCGGCGCGGCGATCGGCGGGTTGATGGCGCGCGCCGGCTCGCGTTGCTCGACCGCATGCTCGGCCACTTTGGTCGCCATCAGGTTGAACATCGTGTCGATCAGCACGGTCTCGACCGCCTGGCCGCGCCCGGTCTGGCGCCAGTGCATCACTGCCGCGAGGATGCCGAAGGCGCCGCACATGCCGCAGGTGACGTCGACCAGCGGCAGGCCCATGCGGATCGGGTCGTCGCCTTCGTCGCCGCTGGCGTAGAAGCCGCCCGCCATGCCCTGCACGACGCTGTCGACCGCCGGGCGCAGGCGGTATTCGCCGCGCTCGCCGAAGGCCGTGACGGCGGCGTAGACGATCTCGGGATGGGTCGCCCGCACCGCGTCGTAGGTCAACGCGTACTTTTCTGCGAAGTCGGGGCGAAAGTTGTGCACGACCACCTGCGAACGTCGAGCGCGAGCGACTCCTTGCCGCGGTTGCAGGCCATGTAGGTGACGCTCGAATCGCCGTAGAACGGCGGCCCCAGGTGGCGCCCGTCCTCACCCGCCAGCGCTTCGACCTTGATGACGCGGGCACCCAGATCGGCCAGCGCCATCGCTGCATACGGCCCGGCGATCAGGCGCGACAGGTCGACGACCGTGATCCCGTCGAGTACGCCTGCCATCCCGGCCTCGACCGGCTACTTGGCGCCGCGCGCCCGGGCGCGAAAGGCGGCGATGCCGGCGCGGTGTTCGGGCGGGTCTTCGAGCACGGCCATGTGCGACGACACCATGTCCAGATGGGTGGCCAGCGCCATCGACTGGCTCTGGCAGACCGCGCGCCGGAAAAAGCGGACCGCCTGCTGCGGCTTGGACGCGATCGTGCGCGCCAGCTCGTAGGTGGCGGTCATCAGTTCCGCATCGGGAGCCTCGATCATCTTCAGATCGAAGGCATTGAGCTGATCGGGGCGGTTCAGGGTCAGCGTGGCGACGCCATCGGCATCGACGTCCTGGCGAACCGGCGACTGATCGGACATGTTCGGGAGCTCCTGCGGTTTCGGTGAGAACACATTCAGGATAGCATAACAAGTGTTAGTTTTGCGACTTCACAACCCTGCGCCGCCCCCCTCGCCCCACGGACAAACGCGCAAGGTCTGCTGGCCCTGGACGCCGAGGTCGGCCGGCAGGCCGCGATGCTCGCCTACCTGGAGGATTTCAGGCTGATGATGTGGGTGGCGCTTATCGGCATCCCGCTGATCGCGTTGCTGCGCAAGCCGCCGGCATCCATGCCGATCGGCGAATCCCCGGCGACGACCGAGTGATCGTTCAGGCCGATCAGCCCAGGTCCCCGCCGGCCACCGGCAGCGTCACACCGGTGATGTAGGAGGCTTCGTCGGAGGCCAGGAACAGGATCGCCGCAGCCTGCTCGTCGGGCGTGCCGTAGCGTTCGGCAAGGTGGATTCGATGGAGGCGTCGACGTGCGTCTGGGTCGTCAGGTGACCGGGTTTGCCGGTCGCGCGATCGTGCTCGACGACGGCGCTCGGGTGGACGCCGACCTGGTGGTCGTGGGCATCGGCGTCGTCGCCAACGACGAACTGGCGCGCGCCGCCGACGTTGCGTGCGACGACGGCATCTTCGTCGATCGCCTCGGCCGCACGACTTGTCCCGGCGTCTTCAGGCAGTGATTGATCGACCACCCGGGTTGGTGCGATTGACGGGCCCGTGAACTCCCGCTAGGCTGGTGAACGATTCGGAACACATGTTCCGATATAAGAACTCCTAGGAGACAAATCACCGTGCAGCCTTCGCTCGCATCTCAGCAGCCAGAAGTCGCTGTGTCGCGCCGCGACGCCGCGCCAATGGCGCTGGCGCGCGTGCTCCGTGCATTGCGCGTGCTCGCCGCCGAGCCGGATGGCCTGACGCTGGCGGAGCTCACCGTCCAGCTCGGCGCACCCAAAACCAGCGTGCACTCCTTGCTGCGCGGTCTCGCGGCCGAACGCTACCTGCAGCGCCACGACACCGTGTACCGGCTCGGGCCGGAATCGTTCGTCCTCGGCGCGGCGCTCGTGGCGGCGCGCTCGCTGGCCATCGTGGCCACGCCCTACCTGCTCGATGCACGGGCCCAGTCTGGTGAGACAGTCTTGCTCGCGGTCATCGACCGGGCTGCCGGCCGCCTGACCTACACGCAGATCATCGAGAGCCACAAGCCGGTCCGCTACACCGTGCCGATCGGGACCACGCGTCCGCTACACGCCACCTCGGCTGGCCGCGTGCTGCTGGCGTTCCAGGACGACGCCTGGCGCCGCGACTACCTCAAGGGCGCCGACATTCGTGCACTGACCGACAAGACCATCACCGATCGCCGGCAGTTGGCGCGGGTTTTCGACCGCATCCGCATCGCGGGTTGTGCATCGACCTTCGGCGAAGTGACACCCGACGTCGCGGGCTTTGCTGCACCGATTTTTGATCCGAACGGCCAGGTCAACGCCGCGGTGATCGTGGCCGCGCCCATCGAGCGCGGCCGGGCCGCGGCCGAACGATTGACGGGCATCGCGATCGACACTGCTTTTCAACTCTCGCGGGCGCTCGGCCACCGCATCGGATCGGGCACCTCATCTCAACGAACCGCTGGAAAGAAATGAGCAACGAACTGCTTTACGAAGTCAGCGACGGTGTGGCGGTCATTACGATCAACCGGCCGGAGCGCAAGAACGCTCTGAACCGCGCCGTGCGCCAGGCCTTCTTCGAGGTCTGGCCGCGCTTCGAGGCCGATGAGTCCGCCCAGGTGGCGATCCTCACCGGTGCCGGCGACACCTTCTGCGCCGGCATGGACCTGGTCGAGGCCGCTGATACGGTGCTGCGCATTCCGCCGAAGAACTTCATGCCGGTGCTCGGCGACAACGTCGAGGTCACCAAGCCCGTGATCGCCGCCGTGCAGGGCTATGCCTATGCCGGTGGCTGGCTGCTGGCCCAGATGTGCGACCTGTGTGTCGCCGACGAGACGGCCAAGTTCGCGATCACCGAAGGTCGGGTCGGCCGAGGCATGCCCTGGGCCTCACCGGTCATCCACATGCTGCCGCAGCGCATCCTGATGGAAGTGGCGATGACCTGCGACCCGCTGACCGCGCAGCGGGCGTACGAACTCGGTTATGTCAACCGCGTCATGCCCAAGGGGCAGGCGCTGCAGGGCGCGAAGGAACTGGCCGCACGGATCAGGGTCAACGCGCCGCTGACCGTGCGCGGCGCCAAGGAAATGGTGCGCATGGCCACCGAGATGGGGCGAACGGCGGCGCTGCGCGCGTCGCACCGGGCGTTCGATTCTGTCTACCTCAGTGAAGACGCGCTTGAAGGACCGAAATCGTTCCGAGAAAAGCGCAAGCCGCAATGGAAGGGGAAATAGCATGATTGCCCAAGCTTCAACTCCGGTCATCAAGAAGTTGTCGGCGCCATGCCTGCATCTCACGAGCACGCTCGCGAGGCAAAACGCCGCCTGGGCCTTTGCCGATCTGCCGGCCGATGCGCGCCTGCTGGTGCGCCAGTGCCTGCTCGACTGGATCGCGGTCACCTTGCCGGGCGCGCGCGAGCCCCTGACGCACATGTTGGCCGAGGAAGCGCGCGAACAGGGTGGGATGCCCCATGCCACCGTGGTGGGCCATGGCTTCGCCACCAGCTGTCGACAGGCGGCGCTGGTGAACGGAGCGGCCTCGCATGCGCTCGACTATGACGACGTCAACATGTCGTTCACCGGGCACCCCAGCGTCGTCTTGGTACCTGCCCTTCTCGCGCTCGCCGAGGCCCGGGGCGCCAGCGGCGCGGATTTCATGACGGCGTTCGTCGCCGGTTACGAAACCCTGTGCCGCATCGGCGCGGCCGTCTCGCCGGGGCACCACGCGCAGGGCTTTCATGCCACCGGCACCATCGGCACGTTCGGTGCTGCGGCGGCTTGCGCGCGCCTGTTGAATCTCGACGCCGACGACACGGCCGTCGCGCTGGGCATCGCCGCCACCGAAGCAGCGGGCCTGAAATCGATGTTCGGCACGATGTGCAAGCCGCTGCACGCCGGCAAGGCCAGTGCGGACGGCATGATGGCGGCGCAGCTTGCAGCGCGCGGTTTCACCAGCCGCACCGATGCCATCGAATCGATGCAAGGCTTCGCGGCCACCCACAGCCCCGATTTCGACGCCGACGCGGCCTTGGTGCAACCGGCCAACGGTCTGCATCTTCGCAGCAACCTGTTCAAATACCACGCCGCCTGCTACGGCACCCACGCGGCCATCGAAGCCACGCGCCGGCTGTGCCGGCAGCACCGGCTGACGGGCGCCAAGGTGCGGCGCGTCATCGTGCGCGTGTCGTCGGGCAGCGACGGCGTGTGCAACATCGCCACCCCACGCACCGGTCTGGAAACCAAGTTCAGCCTGCGCCACACAGTGGCCATGGCGCTGGCCGGCATCGACACGTCGAGCATGGCCAGCTACAGCGAAGCGAGCGCAGCCGATCCGTTGCTCTCGACCCTGCGCGAGCGCATCCGCGTTGAACTGGTCCTGCACTCCACTCAGCTGACCCGGGCCGAAGTGGAGATTCAGACCGTCGACGGCACGACCTTCGAGCTGCGCTATGACAGCGGCATCCCGGCCACCGATCTGACGGCACAGCAAGCCCAACTCGAAACGAAATTCCACAATCTGGCCAGCCCTCTGCTCGACGAAGAATCGTGCCAAGAAATTCTTGATCTGATCGAACGTCTCGAAGACCTGCCCGATCTCTCGCCGCTGGCTGGCCTTCTGGCGGGCCAGGCCGGTCACCGGCAGACGCATTGATTCACCGGCCCCGCAGTCGGTCATCCCTCGGAGCGAATGCATGAATTTCTGACCGAAGAACAGCTGGCTTGGAAGGACTCGGTCCTTCGCTGGGTTGATCGCGATATCGGCCGCGATTACATCCGCAAGTGCGACATGGACCGCGCGTTCCCGTTGGAGGCCTAAGAAAAGGCTGCCAAGCTCGGCTTTCACAGCCTGCTCGTGCCCGAGGCCGATGGCGACGACGGCGGTGACGTGTTCTCCTACGCGCTGCTGTGCGAGTCGCTCTTTGCCTATGGCGTGGACTTCTCGGTAGCGATCGCCGGTGGCATCTTCACCGCGCTGAACCTGGCGCTGCACGGCAGCGAAGACCAGAAGCAGCGTTTCCTCAAGCCGTTCATGCGCGGCGAGGACCAGCGCCAGACCCTGGCAGGCGGCGACCACCGGCAGTTCGCTGGCCTCCAGACGCGGCAGCACCTGGTGGCCGTAACGGATGAAGGATCTTGGCTGGGTCGCTGCGCAGGCCCTTGACCTCGTCGAGGACAGCGCCGGTACAGAAGTGTTTGCCCTGGGCGCGAACCAGCACCGCGCGCACGCCCGAACCCGCCTTCTCGAACTCGTCCATCGCGTTTTCGATCGCCGCATGCACGGCCATCGACAGGCAGTTGGACTTGTCGGGGCGCGCCAGCTACAGCACCTCCACCGCGCCTTCGCGACTGACCAAAAGTGGAGAGGTTCCGCTCACTTGCGGTTCTCCGCCGCGTACTGCACCGCCACGCGACCGGCGCGTTCGCGCGCGACGATGAGCTTCATCAGCTGCGCCGTGCCGTCGCCGATCTCGAGGCCCATCACGTCGCGCAGGCGCTGCTGGTGTGGCAGATCCTTGGACCAGCCGTAGTGCC
The DNA here is from genome assembly GCA_039932275.1 of Burkholderiales bacterium. GTDB lineage: Bacteria > Pseudomonadota > Gammaproteobacteria > Burkholderiales > Burkholderiaceae_C > Sphaerotilus. The sequence goes on along the minus strand of JBDTQF010000012.1, from coordinate 17,998 downwards.
CGAAGGTCAGGATGCATTGGTGAATGGCGTCGAACGATGTCTTCGGGCCCATCCACTTGACCATCGCCGACTCGGCCGTGTGCGGCTGGCCGTCGTCGCGCAGCGCCAGGCCGTGGTAGCAGAGCTGGCGGCAGGCCGCGAGCAGCGTCTCGAACTCGACAATCGGGAACGACACGCCCTGGTACTGCACGATCGGCGCACCCATCGCCTGACGTTCCTTCATGTACTCCCAGGTCTCGTCGATCGACGCCTGGGCCGCGCCGATGCACTGCAGCGCGATCAGGATGCGACTGAAGTCGAAGCCCTGCATCACCTGCGTGAAGCCCTTGCCCTCGGCGCCCATCATGTTCTCGGCCGGCACGCGCACGTCGTCGAAGAACACCGAGCCGCGGCCGATGATCTTGCTGCCCACGTCGTTGAAGCGGGTGCGCTGGATGCCGGGCAAATCGATCGGCACCAGAAAGGCCGTGATGCCGCGCGCCCCCGAGTCGGGCTTGCCGGTGCGGGTGAACAATACGATCGCGTCGCACTGGTCGGAAAAACTGATCGAAGTTTTCTCGCCCGAGATGATGAAGTCGTTGCCGTCGCGGCGCGCCTTGACCTGCAGGTTGGCAGCGTCGGAGCCGCCACGCGGTTCGGTCAAGCCCAGGCTGATGATCGCTTCGCCGGCCACCAGCCGGCTGTTCCAGTGGCGCGCCAGCTCGGGGTTGGCGTTGGCATGCACGATCGCCCCCATCAGCGAGCCGAGCAGCTGGATGTAGCTGACGTTGAAATCGCCATACGCCATTTCTTCGGTGATGATCCCGGAGGTGACACCGCTCAGGCCGAGGCCGCCGTACTCTTCGGGCAGATCGACCCCGATCAGTCCCAGCGAGCCGATTTCCTTCATCAATGCGCGGTCGAAGCCCTGCTCGGCCTCGCGCTTCTGGTAACCCGGCTTGAGTTTCTCGCGCGAGAAGCGGCGCGCCACGTCACGCAATGCGATCTGGTCGTCGTTGAACAGCATGTCCGGTCTCCTTGTAGGTCCTGACATTGGGGGCTCGAAACCTCGGCCAATCGCCGAGGCGTCCAACCCCCACCATAGTGCTTGCCTGCGTCGGCAAGGCGGGGCTATGATAACATCGAACATACGTTAGTTAGACGCGATCAGGGAAATCGAAAATAGTAGCTCTGCTGTACCATTTTTCTTTTCGCCCAACCTAACTGACAACCACACCATGTCCACCAAGACCCGCGAGAAACCGCCTGCCGTCGAGGCGGACACTGCCACGCGCGAACGCATCCTGCTCGAGGCTGCGCGGCTCTTTCGCCATCACGGCTACGCCGCCGCCACCTTGCGTGAAGTCGCCGATGCATCGGGCATCAAGGCCGGCAGCATCTACTACCACTTCGAGTCCAAGGAGCAGATTCTGGGCGAGGTGCTCGACAAGGGCATCCAGGTCGTCGCCGATGCGGTGCGCCAGCGGGTCGATGCACTCCCCCCGGAGGCGACGGCACGCCAACGGGTCGCAGCGGCGATCGAAGGGCACCTGTGGGGCCTGCTTCATCACGGCGATTTCACCTCGGCGAACATCCGCATCTACGGACAGATCCCGACCGCCGCAAAGAACAGCCACCGCAAGATTCGCCGCAGCTATGCCGACTACTGGGATCGCCTCCTGGAAGAAGCGCTGAAAAGCGGCGAGCTGCGCCGCGACATCAGCACCGCGGTGTCGCGGCTGTTCGTGATCGGCGCGCTGAACTGGACGGTCGAGTGGTACAACCCGCAGAAGGGATCGTTCCAGGACTTCGTCAAGCAGGTCACCGCGATCGTCTTCGACGGTACCTTCGCCCGAGACTAGCTCGATGAGCGTCAAACCAGGTTGGGAAGGTCGTTTCTTCGAAGATTTCGAGGTCGGCGACGAGTACCGCCAGCCGCTCGGGCGCACGCTCACGCAGCAGGACAACATCTGGTTCACGCTGCTGACACAGAACGTCGCGGCGGTGCATTTCGACGAACACTACGCAGCGCAGACCGAGTTCGCGCGCCCGTTGGTCAATTCATGCCTGACCCTGGCGCTTGTCACAGACCAGTCGGTGATCGACGTGTCGTACAACGTGTTCGCCAACCTCGGCTGGGACGAGGTGCGCCTGCCCAAGCCGGTGTTCGAGGGCGACACGGTCTACTCGCGCTCGGCGTTACGCGACAAGCGCGAATCCAAGTCGCGCCCCACCATGGGCGTGATCACCGTGGCCACCGAAGGCTTCAACCAGGAGGGCGTGGTGGTGTGCACCTTCAAGCGCACCTCGCAGCAACCCGATGCTGAGGCACGGCGATGTGCAGGACATCGCTCATGCCGTGATCTACCTCACCGCACCGAGCGGCAAGTTCACCACCGGCGAGCTGCTCAACGTCGATGGCGGCAGCGCGATCGAGAGCAATGGCTTCAACAACTACAGGCCCGAGAACGTCGGCGGCCTGTTCCGCACCAACCCCATGCTCAAGGCGGGTGACGTGCAGGACCTCGCCTAAGCCGTGGTCTACCTCACCGCGGCGTCGGGCAAGTACATCACCGGCGAGACCGTCAACATCGACGGCGGCATGGTGCTGTGGGGCGACTTCTGGCCCGCCGGCATGCCCGACTACTTCAAACCGCCCGCTTCGAACCCATGACCTCCGCACAAGTCAAGACTTCGGCCAACACCGGGCCCCTGGCCGGCATCAAGATCATCGACCTGACCAGCGTGGTCATGGGTCCGTTCGCGTCGCAGATCCTCGCCGACCTGGGCGCCGATGTCATCAAGGTCGAGTCGCCCGAGGGCGACACCGTGCGCAACATCGGGCCCAGCCACAGCAAAGGCATGGGGCCGATGTACCTGGCCCTGAACCGCAACAAGCGCAGCATCGCACTTGACCTGCGCAAGCCCGATGCGCTGGCGGCGCTGAAGCGCCTGATCGTCGACGCCGACGTGCTGCTGTTCAACATCCGGCCCAGTTCGATGGCACGCCTGGGGCTGGGCTATGACGATGTCGCGGCGATCAACCCGCGCATCATCTACTGCGGCGCCTACGGCTTCGGCGAAGGCGGACGCTACGCCGGCAAGCCCGCGCTCGACGACCTGATCCAGGGTGCCGTGGCGCTGCCCTCGCTGGTCGGCCGCGTCACCGGCGAGCCGCGCTATCTGCCCACCAACATCTGTGATCGCACCACCGGCCTGACCGCCGTGTACTCCGTCACCTCGGCACTCTATGCACGCGAACGCACGGGGCACGGCCAGGCGATCGAAGTGCCGATGTTCGAGACCATGACGCAGTTCGTGTTGTCCGACCACATGTACGGCCAGACCTTTGATCCGCCACTGGCCGACGCCGGCTACGTGCGTCTGCTCGCGAAGGACCGGCGCCCTTGCAAGACAAGGGATGGGTACATCTGCGTGCTGATCTACATCGACAAGCATTGGAAGAATTTCTGCGAGATGCTGGGCCGCGAGGAGATGCTGAGCGACCCGCGGTTCCTGCGCATGGCCGACCGCACACGCAACGTCGATGCGCTCTACGCCTTCGTCACCGAAACCATGCTCACCCGCACCACCGCCGAGTGGATGGACGCGCTCGCGAAGGCCGACATCCCGGTGACGTCGATGCACACGCCGGCCACGCTGATGGACGACCCGCACCTGGCCGACGTCGGATTCTTCGACTGGATCGATCACCCCAGCGAAGGACGCATCCGCACGATGAACATCCCGGGCACCTGGTCCGACACGCCGCCGTCGATCCGCCGCCACGCACCGCTGCTCGGCGAGAACACGCGCGAGTTGCTGGCCGAGGCCGGCTACGCGCCGGCCGACATCGATCGCATGCTGGCCAGCGGTGCGGCGAGCGACTCGGCCGTGCCGGCCAAGGCACAGCCCTGACACTCAGCACTGAGACCCAGCCCGTGCGGGCGCCCCCGGCGCGAACGACGCCGCGCTGAACCAGCGCGTCCAGTTCCGACGCCGGAACGCCCCAGCGCCGCACCGGTTCGAGCGCCCCGTCGTCGGCGGTGTGCGGGGCGCGCGGCAGCGCGGCCGGCGTGGCGCTGAAACGCGGGCCCGGCGCCGACAGGCGATGCGCACGGCCCAGGTCGCGCGTCCACAGGCCGGCAGTGTCAGCCCGTAGCTCACGCCGTTGGCGATGCTCACGGCCTCTTCTTCGGTGTCGAACGGGATCATCGACACCACCGGCCCGAAGTTCTCTTCCTGCGCGATTCGCATGCCGGGGTCGACATCTGCGAAGACGGTCGGAGAGACGAAGTAGCCCTTTGCCAGGGCGCCTTCGGTCAGTCGCCGGCCACCGGCCACCAGTCGCGCGCCTTCGGCCTTGCCGATGTCGATGTGCGGACCATGAGCATCAGCGGTCAGGGATTGCGCTGACTGCAGTTCACTCTAGCAACCGTAGGATCGCGAACCAGTACAGCAGGGCCTGCGCCTATTGACGCACTATCGAACGCTTGTTAGAAACGCGTATTCGCTATCGAAGTGCGCCAACATTCCGATTGGGCCGTTTCCTCTCGGTAGACGATCACAAAATGGAATGCTCGACCGGAGCATGGAGACCACCCGAATGCCCACTTTTCCCAGGACATCGCCTAACATTAGGCAGGTATCGCCCAATGAAAGGGCGTCTCCATGAATGCCGTCGACGGGGTCGCCGCGGCGGTACCGGTACTCGAATGTCAAGGGCTCGAACGCCGGTTCGGTGGCCTCGTGGCCGTGACCGGTGTCGACCTGCGCATCGACCGAGGCGAGATCTTCGGCTTGGTCGGCCCGAATGGCAGCGGCAAGACCACCTTGGTCAACGCCATAACGGGCTTCTACCCGCCGCAGAAGGGCCGCATCCTGCTCGATGGCACCGACATCACCGGAATGAAGCCGCACAACGTGGCCCGTCGGCGCGTCGCTCGCACCTTCCAGAATCTGGCGCTCTTCAACGGCATGAGCGTGCTGGACAACATCCTGCTCGGCCGCCACGTTCACCTCAATCCCGGCGTGCTGAAGACTGTCCTTTACCCGTGGCTGGCCCAGCCCGAGGAGATCGCCCATCGCCACATGGTCGAAGGGATCATCGAGTTCCTGCAGCTGCAGAGCGTCCGCGACGACATGGTGGAAACCCTGCCGATCGGCCTCAAGAAGCGCGTCGAACTGGCGCGCGCCTTGGTGGCCGAGCCGAGCTTCCTGATTCTGGACGAACCGATGGCCGGCATGAACCAGGAAGAGAAGGAGTACATGGCCCGATTCGTTCTCGACGCGCGCGACGAACGGGGCATCACGGTGCTGCTGATCGAGCACCACATGGACGTCGTGCTCGGCATCTGCGACCGCATCATGGCGCTGAACTATGGCGAGATCATCGGCACCGGGCTGCCACGGGACGTGGTCGCCAATCCGCGCGTCATCGAAGCCTATCTGGGGAAGGCAAACAAGCATGCAGCGTGACCCAACGACGCTCGCGGCGGGTTCTGCCTCACAGTGGGATCTCGGCGAACAAACGACGCTGCCGCGTCTGCTCGCTCTCAACGCGCGGGCGTACCCGGACCGGGTGGCCATGCGTGAAAAGGCGCTCGGCATCTGGCAGGATTTCACCTGGTCACAGATGCTTGAGGAGATGCTGGCGATCGCCGCAGGGCTCGAAGAGCGCGGCTTCGTCGAGCACGACGCGATGCTCGTGCTGGGCGACAACCGCGTGCGCTTGTATGTGGGCATGCTCGCCGCGTCCGCGCTGAAGGGCTACGCGATGCCGGTGTATCCGGACGCCAACCCCGACGAAGTGGAGCACTTTGCCAGCGAGGCACAGGCGCGGTTCGCGCTGGCCGAGGACCAGGAGCAGGTCGACAAGCTGCTTGAGCTGCGCAGCAACGCGCCGTCGCTGCAACACATCATCTACGACGACGCGCGTGGCATGGGCGGCTACAAGGCCGAAGGCCTGGTGTCCTGGGACGACCTGCGCGCGTCCGGCGCACAGCGCCTCAAGGCGGAGCCGGCGCTGCGCGAATCGTTGATCGCGCGCGCCGTGCCCGAGGGGCCGGCTGTCTTAATGCACTCGTCCGGCACCACGGGCAAGCCCAAGGGTGTAGTGCTGCAGCATCGCAACCTGCTGGCCGGCGTGGGCAACAGCTACCGCGGCAAGGTATTTCGTTTCGACGAAGTGATCCTCGCCTACCTGCCGATGGCCTGGATCGGCGACTTCGTCGTGACCATGGCGGCAGGCATCGGGCTGCGCTTCACGATCAATATCCCCGAGCGCCAGGAAACCGTGCTGCACAACCTGCGCGAGATCGCGCCGACGGTGTATTTCGCCGCGCCGCGCAGCTGGGACAACCTGCTGACGACGATCCGCGTGCGCATGGCCGACTCCACGCCGCTCAAAAAGCGCGTGTTCGACTACTTCATCACCCTCGGCGTGACGGTCCAGCGTTTGCTGCTCGATCGCAAGACGCCCAGCGCGATGCAGCGACTGATGTCCCGCATCGGCGAGATCGTCCTCTACGGCCCGCTCAAGGACCAGTTCGGACTGAACCGCATGAGCACGGCGCTCACCGGCGGCGAAGCGATGGGCGAGGACACCTTCCTCTTCTATCGGGCGCTGGGCATCAACCTGCGCCAGCTGTACGGCCAGACCGAAAGCAGCGCGTTCAACGCCGTCCAGGCCTTCGACGAGGTGCAGCTGCACACCGTGGGCCGGCCGCTGCCGGGCGTCGAGACCAAGATCGCCGACGACGGCGAAATCCTGGTGCGTTCCGGCAGCATCTTCAGCGGCTATTTCAACAACCCCGAATCGACCGCCAAGACGCTGATCGACGGCTGGCTGCACACGGGCGACGCCGGCTACTTCGAACCCGACGGCCATCTGGTGGTGCTGGGTCGGCTGGCCGAGGTCGTCTACACCTCGAAGGGCGAGCGCTACATCCCGAACTACATCGAGAACCGGATCAGGTTCAGCCCCTACGTGCGCGACGTGGCCGTGCTGGGCGCCGGGCGCGACACCCTCGCCGCAATCGTCTGCATCGACAACGAGGCGGTCGGGCACTGGGCCGAGGTGCGCGGCATCGCCTACATCTCGTATGCCGACCTCTCGCAGAAGCCGGAGGTGCGCAAGCTGGTCCTCGAAGAAGTCCGCCGCGTCAACCGCGTCCTGCCCGAGCCGCTACAGGTCCGGCGCTTCACCAACCTGCACAAGGAGTTCGATCCCGATGACGGCGAAATCACGCGCACCCGCAAGCTGCGCCGCAACGTGATCGAAGAACGCTACCTGGCGGTGATCAATGCGCTGTACTCGAATGCCGATTCGGTGGTGATGAAAGCCCAGATCACCTACGACAGCGGCGAAACCGGCGTGATCGAACGTCAGCTCTCAGTGGAGAACGTCTGACATGGACCTCGCACTTCTCGCCGAACTGGCGATCAACGGGGCCCTTTCGGGCCTGATGTATTCGCTCGTCGCACTCGGCATCGTCCTGATCTACAAGTCCTCGTCGGTGCCCAACCTGGCACAAGGTGCCCTCGCGATGCTGGGCGCCTACGTGGCCCTGGCGGTGTTCGACCTCCTCAGAATGCCATTCTGGGTGGCCATGCCGGTCGCCATGGTCGTCATGTTCATGATCGGCATGGGCATCGAACGCGTGGCGCTGCGCCGCCTCGCCGGCCGACCGCTGATGATGATCCTGATGATGACACTGGCGATCGACATCTTCGTGCGCGCCGCCGCGCTGGTGACCTGGGGCGGCACCAATCGGATGATCCCGCTGGGCATCACCTCCGATCCGCTGTTCCTGGGCGGCGACGTGCTGGTGAATCGCTCCTACCTCGCCGGCGGTGTCGTGGCACTGCTGCTGTTCGGCTTCTTCGTATTGTTCTTCCGCACTCGCATGGGCATCGTGCTGCGGGCCATCTCGGACGACTACACCGCTTCCTGGTCGGTCGGCATCTCGGTCGAGCGCGGCGTGGCGCTGTCGTGGGCCATGTCGGCGGTCGTGACGACCTTCGCCGGCGTGCTGTGGGGCTCAATCCAGGGCGTCGACCAGTCGCTGTCGCAGCTGTTGCTCATGGGCATCGCGGTGGCCGTTCTCGGCGGGCTCGACAGCATCGGCGGGGCCATCGTGGCCGGTGTGCTGATGGGCACGTTCCAGGGCATCGCGTCGGGCTATCTCGACCGGCTGGTCGGCGGCGGCAGCCGCGAGTTGGTCGTCGCTGCGACGCTGATTCTCACCATCCTGATCCGGCCCCATGGCCTGTTCGGCCGCGAAGACATTCAAAGGATCTGAATTCCATGTTTTACCGTCAGGCCGGCCTCCACCACACCACCTACCGGGGTGCGCAACAGCTCTTCCCGATTCCGTTCGACCGCTGGCAGATCGGCGTGCTGCTCGTCATCGGCCTGCTCGCGCCATTCCTGATCAGCCCGCTGTACCTGAAGAGCTACATGCAGCCCTGGCTGATCTGGACCGGGGCCGCGCTCGGGCTCAATCTGATCCTCGGCTGGGCCGGGCAATTCCATTTCGGCTATGCGGCCGTGATGGGGATCGGCGCCTACACGGCGGTGCACGCCACGCGCGGCGGCATCCCGTTCGAGATCGCGCTGGTGCTAGCCGGTGTGGTGGCCACCGTCATCGGCTGCGCGTTCGCGATCACGGCGCTGCGCGTGCGCGGCCTGTACCTCGCCTTGAGCACACTCGCCCTGCAGTTCGTGCTGGACTGGGTGATCAACAAGGTGCCCGCAGTCAGCGGCGGCACCCAGGCCACGATCCAGGCACCGCCCATGCGACTGCTGGGCATGGAGGTGGTCTCGGACGCGGGCCAGTACTACGTCGCGTTCTTCTGGTGCGCGCTCGTGACGCTGTTCATGTTGAACCTGCGCCGCACCGGCCTCGGCCGTGCGCTGGTCGCGGTGCGCGAGAAAGATTTCGCCGCCGCAGTCATCGGCGTCAACAGCTTCTATTACAAGCTGACGGCGTTCGCCATGTCGTCCTTCATCGGCGGGGTGAGCGGTGCGATCCTGATCTTCACCTTCTATCACGCCGTGACGCCGGAACAGTTCACTGTCGGCGTCTCGATCCAGGTGCTGGCGATGGTGATCGTCGGCGGCCTCGGCAGCGTGATCGGCTGCTATTTCGGGGTGGCCTTTGTCCTGCTGCTGCCGGGCATTGTCGCCAACCTCATTTACGCCGCCGCCAATGCGATGCAGCTGAAGATCGGCATCGAACTGCTGGCCCACATCCCGAGCCTGCTGTACGGCATTTTGATCATCGGCTTCCTGCTGTTCGAGCCGCTCGGGCTGGCCAAGATCTACGCGAATCTGCGCAACTACCTGATCTTCTGGCCTTTCGGCTATGAGCGAAAGTAGTGTCGTAGTGTCGACGCGTCCTTGCCAGACGCGATTTCCGTCGCTTTCCACTTCCCTCACCCCAAGGAGAACGTTCCATGTTCAAACGGCTGAAGCTGCTGCTGAGTGCGGCGCCGTTGCTGCTCGCGTCGCAGCAACCCGCCTTCGCGGCGGAACCGATCAAGATCGCGCTGTGCTACGACCTGACCAAGATCTACACCTTCATCACCCCGCAGTACGCGCAGGCCGTGCGTGACTACGCAGAAGTGCTCAACGCCGAGGGTGGCATCGAAGGCCACCCGATCGAGATCATCGTGCAGGACCACGGCAACGAGCCGCAGCGCGGCATCGAATGCTACGAGAAGGTCAAACAGCAGGGAGCGATGACGGTCGACTTCTTCTCAACGCCGGTGTCGCGTGCCGTGCTGCCGCGTGCGATGAAGGACGGCATGGTCATGATCCAGGCCCTTACCGGCCGTGGCGACGCGGTGGACGGTGACGTCTTCAAGTGGGTGTTCCCCCTGGGCCCGACCTACTGGGGCCAGGCCGCCAACATCGTCGGCTTCTACAAGAAGCAGTCCGGCGGCAGTCTGAAGGGCAAGAAGATCGCCTTCCTGTACATCGACTACCCCTTCGGCCAGGAGCCGATTCCCGTGCTGCAGGAATTGCAGAAGACTGAAGGCTTCGACCTGCAGATGTTCCCCTACCCGCTGCCCGGTAATGATCAGTCGGCCGCGTGGTCGCAGATCCGCCGCTTCCAGCCTGACCTGATCATCCACTGGGGGTTCTCGTCAATGCACGTGGTGGCCTCCAAGGAAGCCAAGCGCAACGGCGTCCCGCTGGACAAGATGATCACTGTCTGGCTCAACGAAGCCGATCTCGCAAACATCGGCGCCGATGCTGCCAAGGGGCTGCGAAAGTCCTCGGTCGTCGTCAGTGGCACCGCGCATCCGCTGATGCAGCAGATCACGAAAGAGCTGTACGACAAGGGCAAGGGTAACGGCGACCGCAAGTTCCTGGGTGACACCTACTACAACATCGGCCTGGCGGTCTACGCCCCGGTGTTCGAGGCCGCGCGCCTCGCGATCAAGGCTAACAAGTGGCCGCTGACCCCGGAAAAGATGCGCAAGGGCATGGAAAGCCTCAAGAACTTCGACGCCAATGGTCTGGTGCCGCCTTTGACCGTCACGGCCAAGGACCACGGTGGCGGTGGCAAGAGCCGCATCGACCAGTGGGACGGCGCCAAGTGGGTCCCGCAGTCCGACTGGGCGGCCGACTACTCGGATCTCGTGTGGGCGACCGTGAAGAAACACTCCGCGGAGTTCTCCAAGGCCGGCCAGTAGGTACTGCGGGGTTCGGGCGCTGCGGCACCCGGACCCCGGCCTTCACCCACCCTTCTCGCAAACCTCCCCTGCGGTTGCCAGCGAAAGTGAACACCATGCGATTCAAGCACCTGAAGTGTGTGATCGGCGCGTTTGCCATGACGATCGCCAGCCACGCCGCGCTGGCGGCGAATCCGATCAAGTTCGGCCTGTGCTACGACCTGACGGAAATCTACGTCGCGGCCGTTCCGCAGCTCGCGCAGGCGGTCAAGGACTACGCCGACGTCCTCAACGCGAGTAGATCGTGAATGCACTGACCCTAAACAACATCGAAGTCATCTACGACCGCGTCTTTCTGGCGGTCAAGGGTATTTCAATCGAGGTGCCCGAAGGCGGGATGGTCGCCCTGCTCGGTGCCAACGGCGCCGGCAAGAGCACGACGCTGAAGGCCATCAGCGGCCTGCTCAAGACAGAGCGTGGCGAAGTGACCCGCGGCAGCGTCAAGTTCCGGGACCAGGACCTGGCAAAGATCGCGCCGCAGGAGCGCGTCAAGCTCGGGATCGCGCAGGTACTCGAAGGCCGCCGCGTCTTCGAACACCTCACGTCCGACGAGAACCTGATCGCCGCCTCGGCCGTGCGCGGCAGCCGAGCCGACATGACCCGGAACATGGAGAAGGTCTACGGGTACTTCCCGCGTCTGCACCAGCGGCGTACCGCCAAGTCCGGCTACCTGTCGGGGGGCGAACAGCAGATGCTGGCGATCGCCCGCGCGCTGATGACGCAGCCCAAGTTGCTGATGCTCGACGAGCCCAGCCTGGGCCTCGCGCCGGTCATCGTCGCCGAGATCTTCGAGATCATCCGCCGCATCAATCGCGACGAGGGCATGTCGATCCTGCTGGTCGAGCAAAACGCGATTGCGGCACTCGATATCGTCTCGCACGGCTATCTCATCGAGAACGGCCGCGTCGTGATGCACGACAAGGCCGAGGTAATGAGGAACAACCCGGACATCCGCGATGCCTATCTCGGCGGTGCCGAAGGCCGCGACTTCCACAACATCAAGCACTACCGGCGTCGCAAGCGCTGGCTGGCCTGACCGTTTCTGTCCCGATGCCGACCGATGGTGCGCCGCGCTCGGGGACGGGCGGGCGAGAGAACGATCGAGCGGCTGCGTGCGTTCGTGCTCGACTACCGCCTGGCGCCGAAGCACCCCTTCCCTGCGGCACTGGACGATGCCGTCGCGGCCTATCGCTGGTTGATCGACGCGCAAGGGGTTGAGCCGCGGCGCATCGTGCCCGCGGGCGATTCGGCCGGCGGCGGACTGGTGGTGACCCCGCTGGTCGCGTTGCGCGACGCTGGCCTTCCCTTGCCGGCTGCGGGCGTGTGCCTGTCGCCGTGGACCGACCTGAGCCGCAACCTGCCGGCGTGCGACCCACGGCGGCCCTCGGTCGACCCGCTGATCGACCACCAGGAACGCCGTGCCGAGCCACGCGGCTTGCGCGCCGAGCACCAGCGCGGCGACGATGCCGCGGCCATCGCCGATGCCGCCGGCGGCGATCACCGGCGTCGGGCTCACCGCCGCGGCAGCAGGAAGTCCGGGTCGCCGAGACCGGCGGCAAACAGCGGCACGCGCTCCTCGAACACCACGTCGAGCACCGACTTGGCGTACTCGGTGTTGACCACCGTCTCGTCGGCGGGCTGCACCGCGGGCAGGCCGTAGCGCTCGATCAGCGCCTGCACGAACGCTGCATGCGCGGGGAAGCGGCGCTTGATCTCGTCGCGCACGCCGCTGCGCGTGTCGGGCGCGTCAGCGATGCGCGCCGGCAGCAGCAGGTCGACGCGAACGGGCGGTCGGTCAGCGAGCGCACCTCGCGGATGCGGCACCGCGTTTCCTCGGGCGACAGCCCCGCGCAACCCAGCACACCGCAGCCGCCCGCCTGCGACACGGCCGCCACCAGCTTCGGTGGCGTGGCTCGCCCCCCGACGCCCATGCCGGCAAGAAAGATCGGGTACTCGATGCCGAGCGAGTCGCAGAACGCGTTGTGAAGGACCGGACGCGCCATCACTTGAACTCGGGCTTGCGCTTGGCGCGGAAGGCGGCCACGCCCTCCTTCACGTCGTCCGTCAGGAACAGGAAGGGGAAGGCATCGACGGCGTAGCGCATCTCGTCACCGCCCAGCCCGCGGTTGTAGAACGACTTTGCCATCTCGACCGCCATGCGCGGCTTGGCAGCGATCTTCTCGGCGAAGGCCATGGCCTCGTCGAGCAGCTTGTCGTGCGGCACCACGCGCAGCGCGATGCCCACCCGCGCCGCTTCGGCAGCGTCGATCGGCTCGCCCAGCATGCTCAGCTCCTTGGCCTTCGGGCGGCCGACGATGTCGTGCAGGCGCACCAGCGCAAAGCCGGGCAGCAGGCCGAGCTGAATCTCGGGCACGCCGAACTTCGCTTTGTCGGACGCGATGACGAAGTCGCACGCGATGGCCAGCTCGAAGCCACCGCCGAAGGCCATGCCGTTGACCGCCGCGATCAGCGGCTTGCGGCAGCGCTCGGGCGATTCCACGAACGCCAGCACGCTGGCGATGAAGGCGCGCACCTGCTCCGGCGTAACCGGAAGGCCGCCGATGTCGGCACCGGCGCAGAAGGCCCGATCGCCTCGCCCGGTGACGATGCCGGCGCGGATCTCGTCGTCGGCGTCGATCATCGCCAGGCTTTCGAGCACGCCTTTGCGGATGTCGGCCGACAAGGCGTTGAGCTTGGTCGGCTCGTCCAGCGTGATGACGGCGACGCGGCCCTTCTTCTCGAATTCGACACTGCCGATGCGCATGAGTTTCTCCTGTGATTGGAACAATGAAATGGCGACGTTCAGTCGAACCTGGCGCCCGACGCCTTCACCACCCGTCTTCACGATGCTGTGACCTCGCACAAGGGCGCGCCACCAAGACTAACAAATGTTCGATAGATGGTCAACGAAGAACACCCTCCTCGAACGCCTGAGCGTCGTGCCCGGCCGCAGCACGACGACCGCCGCGACGCGCTCGCCCCAGCGCTCGTCGGGCAGGCCGTCATGTCCTTCTTGCGGTCGGACCTCGATGCCCTCGCCGGCCAGCTCCTACGCCGCCGCCAGCGAGGTGTGCACGGTCGCGCCGTAGGTCACCAGCGTCACGTCGCGGCCGACGCGAACGGTCTTCGCCTTGCCGATCACGTCGCGCACCGACACGTCGACCGGGCCCTTGCTGCCATACAGGCCCTTGTGCTCGATGAAGATCACCGGGTCCGGGTCTTCGATCGCGGCGCGCAGCAGGCCATAGGCATCGCCCGGCGTGGCCGCGCACACCACCTTGAGCCCCGGCACGTGCGCCAGCCAGGCCTCGAGGCATTGCGAATGCTGCGGCCCGGCGCTCAAGCCCCCGCCATGCGGCGTGCGCAGCACCATCGGCACGCTGCACTGGCCACCGAACATGAAGCGCGCCTTGGCGGCCTGGTTCACGAGGGCGTCCATCGCCAGCGTGATGAAGTCCATGAACATGATCTCAACCACCGGGCGCAGGCCCGACAGCGCCGCGCCGACCGCAGCGGAGACGATGCTCGCCTCCGAGATCGGGGTATCGAGCACGCGCTTCGGCCCGAATTCGTCGAGCAGCCGCGCGTCGCCTTGAATGAGCCACCGGGTGCGCCGATGTCTTCGCCCATCACGATGACGCGCGGGTCGGCGGCCATGCTGTCGCGCAGTGCCTGTGCGACGCTGGTCCTGTACTTCATCTCCGTGAGACCGGCGCTCACGAGGTCGCCTCCGTGTAGACGCCGGCGAAGGCGAGTTCGAAGACCGGGTCGGGTTCCAACGGCAATTCCTGGCTCGGCCTGGTCGGCCGCGCCGGCACGCCGAAGGAGATCCTCGACAAGTTGGCGGCCGAGGTCACGCGCGGCCTGAACGATCCGCAGGTACGGCAACGACTGCTGTCGCAGGGGGTCGAACCGGTGGGCGGCACGCCGGACGAGTTCGCGGCCTTTCCCGAGTCCGAAACCCAGCGCTAGGCGGCCGCCGTCAAGGCCGCCGGCATCAAGCGCGAGTAGGACGCCAAGAACGCGCGCCGTTGTGGCCGCGATCTTCGCGGCTCGACGGACTCAACGCAGGCGGCGGGGATCCCCCACAGTTTCGCCGGCACTGCAGCCTTCAACGCGTTGCCGCTACACCGTTACCTCTCATTCGGAGCGGGGCCGCCAAGCTGTTTCGTACGGCGTCTTGGCAACCGCCATCAGGGTATTCACGCCTTGTTTCGTTTGAAGCCCCAATCTACCTTACATTTGTTAGATATAAATACTCGACGAAGCCTTGGCGTGCAGGGTGGGCCCAAGGCGATGGCTCCGCGAAGTGATCCTTTGGAGCCGATTCCGCGCTCGAAGTTCGGACCCATCAAGTCCGGTTGGACATCGACGCAAATGATCGACAAAGCGGCCTGCGTAACCGCAATTGCCTCATCAACACTGGAGACACTTCGATGCAGTCACGATACCTTGGAGCCGGCGCCCTGGCCTTGTCAACGGCAACCACGGCGAATGCACAATCAACCGTCACTCTTTACGGGCGGCAAGACGCGGGGGTGGCCACGTACAAGCGAACCAACGCCGCCGACGCCAGAATGAACGGTTTCTTTCGGCTTGGCGTGCTAAAGGCGACCGCTCACCACTGCGAGTACTCGGCATGACAGCATCTGCCTTGAAGGAAAGAGAGTGCCTCGTCGTCGAACGAATGGGGCGCGTTGTCCTGGTTCAATTCAATCGCCCGCGTTTCGGCAACGGCTTGAATTCGGTGATGGTTTCGGAGTTGGCCGCCGTCGCGGGCGAGATAGATGCCGATCCTGATGTTCGTTGCGTCGTGCTCACGGGAACTGGGACCTGCTTTTCCGTCGGCGGTGACATCAAGGAAATGGCGGCGCTCGGCGACGCCGCCAGCGCCGGCGTCAAGAAGCTTGCAAACGACGCCCACAAGGCGGTCTCCACCTTTGCGCGTATGAGGGCGCCACTGGTCGTCGCCGTGAACGGGATGGCCGCCGGAGGGGGTTTCAGTCTCGCGATGGCCGGCGACATGGTTCTCGCGAGCGAGTCCGCGAGCTTCACGATGGCGTATTCGGCAGCCGGACTCAGCCCGGACGGCAGCTCCACATATTTCATGCCCCGTCTGATCGGCCTGCGCAAGACGCAGGAACTCATGTTCACGAATCGTCGCCTCAGTGCTCATGAGGCCTTGGCATGGAATCTGATCCACCGGGTGACAGCAGACGATGCACTCCGTTCCGAGGCGCTCGCTCTGGCGGAGCGGATCGCGCAGAGTGCCGTCGGTTCGAATGCCGCCATCAAGAGCCTGCTTCTTTCAAGCTTTGAGAACGGGCTCGAGACCCAGATGGAGATGGAAGCCCGTCAGATCGCGGCGTGCGTTGAGTCTGCGGACGGTCGGGAAGGCATTCGGGCGTTCTGCGCCAAGCGGGCACCAGTTTTCGGCTAGGGAAGGTCTGCATAACCCCCGGGCAAGCCTGCTTGCCCGGGGTGGCTCGGTCATGGAAGTGCTCGATCTGCGTCCGGCCGTCAAGGCCCGCATGGCACTCATCCGCGACGCGGCGATCAATTGGGACGGCAGCGATCCCATCCGCCGCGCCGCCACACCCCCGCAGCGAGCCCGCGCCTGAGAGCGCCTGAGCCCGTCGTAAGCGCGGCCCCAACCCCCTCGTCGCCGGCCGCTTCGTTGAAGACGGGGAGTTCTCGTCGGACGCCGGGCCGTTTCCGCCAATCGCCCCTCAGGGCATGACGATCAAGACATCTTGCACAGAGGCGACGGCACCGGGGCAAGCGAAGCGGGATAGGTCTGCTCGATGACGGGCTGAAGCACCCCGTCCACCATCTTGACGCGCGCCACATAGTTCGGCAGCAGCAGCTGGTTGTCATCTGCGCGCATGGTCACTCTTCCGTAGATCGTCTCAATCTGCAGCCCGCGCAACGCTTTGCTCACATCGGCTGGCTTGACACTGCCGGCCTTCTTCACACCCTCGAACATGACTTCAATGCCGTTGTACGCCTGGCCTTCGTTGTCGGTTGGCGCACGATTGAACTTTGCCTTCCAAGCCGCCACGAACGCCCTGTTGCGTGGATTGTCGATGCCGGCTGTGTAGCCCGTGCTGCCGGGCGTGTTCTCCAGGGCCTTGCCGGTGGCGCTGATGATGAAGTTTTGAATCAGCGCATGGCCAATGAGCCGTGTCTTCGGGATCAATCCAAACTCCTCGGCCTGTTTCACGAATGCGATGGCATCGCGGCCTACCTCGGCGACCCAGATCGCATCCACGTTGGCGGCCTTGAGCTGCGCGATGTACGGAGCAAAGTCCTTCGTTCCGAGGGGAGCGTACAGGCTGAGGGGAACTGACTTTCCGGCCGCTTCAGCCGCCCTCTTGAAGGAGCCTCCGGAGTCCCGGCCCCACACGTAGTCAGCTGCGATCACGGCGAACACCTTCTCCGGAAGCGACTTGGCCCATTCATTGATCATGGCGATGTCCATCGCGTCAGAATGGTTGGTTCGGAAGCTGCGCGCCTTGCACGTGTCGCCGGTCAGCTTGTCCGACTTGCTGGCGACAACAAAGTAAGCGGCGTCCCAGCGGTCCAGATTCTGGGCCAACGCCAGTGAGATCGACGAAGGGATCGCGCCAATCAAGAGGTTGTGCCCATCGCGGGCCAGCTTCTCGCCCACGCGACGGCCCGCGTCCGGCGTTCCCTCGTCGTCGCCGGTCTGGATCTCGACTTTGCGACCGTCCACCCCACCCTTGGCGTTCGCCTCGTCAACCGCGAACTGCACGGCCCGGATCACCTCCTCGCCCTGTTGCGCGAACACGCCAGACTTGGATGCCACGAGTCCGACTTTGACGGGATCCTTGGATTGCGCATGGATCAATGGCAAGGCACTGAGCAGCGCCGCGCCAACGACAAGTTGGCAAATGGGCTTCTTCATGTTGAGCATGTCTGTCTCCTGGATTGGATTGAAAGCCGGAAGCGGTCCAGCGGCCGGTACGGCACAAGCCTGTGCGTACACAAGGGAAACCGTCACACCATCACGTGTGCTTCAAGGTCGTGCAGACCCGATCGCGAGTTCTCGACGGCACCGGACGCCACCACGGACCCCTTCGCCATGGCGCAGTAGCGATGAGCCACGCGAACAACCAGACTCATGTTCTGCTCGATCAGAAGCAGCGCTGTGCCCTGGTCGGCCACCTTGTTGAAGATCTCCGACAGTTGATCCACGATGACGGGCGCCAGCCCCTCAGTAGGCTCGTCCAGCAGGATCAGCGACGGGTTCGCC
>JBDTQF010000011.1:0-31440 GCA_039932275.1 Burkholderiales bacterium | reverse complement strand
GCGTGCTGCCGGTGCGCAGCCCGCCGCCGCAGCCCGCCGCCGAAGCCGCGCAGGAGCCCGCCGCATGACGCTGCGTGTGCTGCTGGTGGAAGACGACCGTGCCCTGCGCACCACGCTGCGCGATGCGCTGGTGGTGGAAGGCTACGAGGTGCTCACCGCGGCCAGCTTGTCCGAAGGGCTGGCGCTGCTCGCTCATGCTGGGCTGACCGCTGGCCGCCCAGTGGACTTGGTGATCCTCGACCTCGGTCTGCCCGACGGCGACGGCGAACAGCTGCTGGCCGAGCTGCGCCGGCGCAAGGCGCTGCCGGTGCTGGTGATCTCGGCCCGCCAGGCCGAGGGGCAGAAGATCCGCCTGCTCGATGCCGGCGCCGACGACTACCTGGTCAAGCCCTTCGGCATCGCCGAGTTGTTGGCGCGCATGCGCGTGGCGCTGCGCCACCGCGGCACCACGGTGCGTGCCGCCATCACCCAGTACCGCCACGCCGAGCTGGCGGTCGACCTGGCCGCCCAGCGGGTGCAGCGCGATGGCCAGCCGGTGCGCCTGACACCGACCGAGTTCAAGCTGCTGGCGCGGCTGGTGCGCAGCGCCGGCCAGGTGGTGACGCACCGGCAACTGCTGGCCGACGTGTGGGGCGCCGAGTTCATCGAGCACACCCACTACCTGCGGCTGTACATGGCCCAGCTGCGCGCCAAGCTGGAGCCGGAACCGGCCGAGCCCAGGCGCCTGCTCACCGAGCCGGGCGTGGGCTACCGGCTGGTCGATCCGGACGAGTGAGGGCGGCCGGCGCGGCGGGTGCCCTTATGCCTTCCTGATGCGGGGGCCGGCACGCTCCGGGCTTGATGAACCACCTTCGTGACGCCGCATGAACCCCGTTGCCTCGATCTCCCCTACGCCGGCTGACGGCGAGACCGCCGAGCCCCACCGCGGCGGCTGGGCCGCACTCACGCTGGGCGCCATCGGCGTGGTCTACGGCGACATCGGCACCAGCCCGCTGTACACCGTGAAAGAGATCTTCGCGCCGGCCACCGGCGTGGCGCTGAATGCGGCCAACCTCATCGGCGCGGTGTCGTGCATCTTCTGGGCGCTGATGCTGGTGGTGACGCTGAAGTACGTGGTGCTGATCCTGCGCGCCGACAACCGCGGCGAGGGCGGCGGGTTGGCGCTGACGGCGCTGGCAGCGCAGGCGGTGGCCAATCGACCGCGGCTGCGCCAGGGCCTGCTGCTGATGGGGGTGTTCGGCGCCACGCTGTTCTATGGCGACAGCATCATCACGCCGGCCATCTCGGTGCTGGGCGCGATGGAAGGGCTGGAAGTGGCCACGCCGGCGCTCAAGCCTTATGTGGTGCCGCTGTCGCTGCTGGTGTTGGTGGGGCTGTTCATGGTGCAGCGCTTCGGCACCGCGGTGGTGGGCCGGGTGTTCGGGCCGGTGATCGTGCTGTGGTTCGCGGTGCTGGCGGTCAGCGGTGTGGTGCACATCGCGGCGCAGCCGGCCATCCTGGCGGCGCTGAACCCGCTGCGGGCGGCTGAATTCCTGGTCTCGCGCGGCCCGGCGGTGCTGCTGGCGGTGGGCGCCATCGTGCTGGCGTTGACCGGCGCCGAGGCGCTGTATGCCGACATGGGCCACTTCGGCCGCCGGCCGATCCAGATCGCCTGGGGCGCGCTGGTGCTGCCGTCACTGGCGTTGAACTACCTGGGCCAGGGCGCGCTGCTGATGGCCGACCCGGGTGCCATCGAAAACCCGTTCTACCGGCTCTTCCCACCGGCGCTGATCTGGCCGGCCGTGGGGCTGGCCACGCTGGCCGCGGTGATCGCCTCGCAGGCGGTGATCTCGGGCGCGTACTCGATGACACGCCAGGCCATCCAGCTGGGCTTCTTGCCGCGCATGGCGGTGCGGCACACCTCGGCGCGCGAGGCCGGGCAGATCTACCTGCCGGCGGTTAACTGGATGCTGCTGGTGGGCGTGGTGGCGGCGGTGCTGGGCTTCGGCAGCTCGGCGGCACTGGCGGGGGCCTATGGCATCGCGGTGACGTTGACGATGATGATCACCACGCTGCTCACCTTCGTGGTGGTGCGCATGGGCTGGCGGCTGCCGGCGCCGCTGGCCATTGGCGCCACCATCTTCTTCCTGGCCGTCGATGCGCTGCTGGTGGCCGGCTGCGCGGTGAAGTTCTTCGACGGCGGCTGGTTCCCGCTGACGGTGGGATTGGGGCTGTTCGTGGTGATGAGCACCTGGCAGCGTGGCCGCGCGCTCGTGCTGCAGGCCATCCGCCGCGACGGCACCGACCTGCCGGGCTTCATCGAGGCGCTCGACCCGGCCAGCATCGCGCGGGCCTCGCGCGTGGCCGTCTATGCCGTGGCCGACCCGCAGACCGTGCCGCAGGCGCTGCTGCACAACCTCAAGCACAACCAGGTGCTGCATGAGCGCAACGTCATCCTCACGGTGCGCTTTGCCGAGGTGCCGTTCGTACCGGAGCGTGAACGCGCCCGGGTCGAGGCACTGGGCCAGGGCTTCTGGCGCGTCACGTTGACCTTCGGCTTCATGCAGGAGCCCGACGTGCCGCGCGCGCTCAAGCTGTGCGCCGCACAGGGGCTGGAGATCCCGCTGTTCGAGACCAGCTATTTCCTCAGCCGCGAAACCGTGGTGCCCATGCCGGGCAGCGGCATGGCGCACTGGCGCGAGCGGTTGTATGCCGCGATGAGCCACAACGCCGGCAGCGTGGTGACGTTCTTCCGCCTGCCCGACAACGCAGTGGTGGAGCTGGGCGCGCGGGTGCAGATCTGAAGCTGCAGGCCCAGCCGAGAGTTCAGGCTGCCGAGGTGCGGGCGGCGCGTTCGATTACCGAGCGCGCCTCCATCTCGGTGCCCAGCGAGCGTTCCAGCGGCGCCAGGCACAGCCCGGCCTGGGCGTAGCGCAGGTTCTCGTACAGATCGGCGGCGGCGGGGAACAGCCGCAGCACCGCGGCCAGCGCATCATCGTCGTTGGTGGCGTCCTGGGCCTGTTCGTCCAGGGCTTCGGACAGCCGACGTGCGACGACCCGGTACTGGCCGGCATCGACCGGATGGCTGCTGCCCTCCAGGCGCTGCAGCAGCTGCGCCAGGGTGACCACCACGCGGAACCGTTCGGGGAGCTGAATCTGCCTGACGTCTTGCATCGATGCCACCTTGCTGGGGCGGGGGAAAACGGCTCCGCCCTGTACTGGAGGTGGGGCGCGGTGGCGCCGATTCAAGGGGCGCCGCGGCAATGCGGTAAGCGCTCAGTACGCCGGCTCGCCCTCCGCTTCCAACTGCTTGCGCAATTCGGCCTTGGCCACCTTGTCCAGCGTCGAGCGCGGCATCTGCTCGACCAGGCGCACCTCGCGCGGGCGCTTGAAGTCGGCCAGCCCGCTGGTGCAGGCGCCGGTGATGCGTGCGTGCAGGTCCGCCGGTGCGTTGGGCGTGGGGATCACGAAGGCCACCGGCACCTCGTCGAGCATGCGGTGCGAGCGCGCCACTACCGCGCACTCGAAAACCCCGGGGACCCCGGCGATCACCCGTTCGACTTCTGATGCGGCGACATTCTCGCCACCCACCTTGAGCATGTCCTTGACGCGGTCGCCGAAGCGGATGGAGCCGTCTTGCAGCAGATCGACCCGGTCGCCGGTGCGGAACCAGCCGTCGGCGGTGTAGGTGGCGGTGGTGGCCTCGGGGTTGCCGAGGTACTCCTGGAACAACGACAGCCCGCGGATGCCGCGCACCAGCAGCTGGCCCGACCCGCCGGGCTCGACAGCGCGGCCCTCCGCCTTGGGCACCTCGTCGTCCTCGACGATGGCGATGTCGTATTCCAGCGCCGGCCGGCCGATCGAACCGGGCGTGCTGGGCCAGTGCGGCGAGCTGATGATGCCGTGGCTGATGGTCTCGGTCATGCCCCACCAGCCGATGGTGTGCACGCGGAAATGCGCATCGGTGGGCAGCGCGCAGGCGCCGGCGCCCCACAGCCGGTAGCGATGGTCGGCGGGCACCTCGTGTTCCATCAAGGCCTTGATGCAGAAGGGGATCATCGAGACCCAGGTGCAGCCATGCTTGAGCGACACCGGCCAGAACCGGCGGGCCGAGAAGCGCGGCACGATCACCGCGGTGGCACCCATCCACAGCGAGGCCATCACCGAGTAGTTGGCGGCGTTGACGTGGAACAGCGGCAGGTGCACCAGGTGCACGTCGCTGGGCTGCAGGTCTTCATGGGCAGCGTTGGTGCGGCCGCCCCACAGCGCGTTGGCATGGTTCCACAGCACCGCCTTGGGCCGCGAGGTGGTGCCGGAGGTGTACTGCAGGCTGCACGGCGCCAGTGGGTCGGGCGCGCGGCGCGGGGCCATCTCGGCCGCTTCGAGTGTTTCGAAGCGCTGGCCGGCTTCGACCGGCTGGGCGGGCGGCGTGCCGTTGTCGGTGGCGGTGACGACCTGCCAGCGCAAGTAGCGGCAGTTCGCGGCGATGCGGGCGGCAAACTTGGGCTGGGTGATGGCGGCCACGGCGCCGCAGTGCTCGGCGTAGTAGCTCAGCTCGTCGTCGGCCGCGCGCGCATTGGTGGTCACGGCCACCGCGCCGATCCAGGTGCAGGCATACCAGGCCAGCACCGCTTCGGGGCAGTTGTCCAGGTGGATCAGCACCGCATCGCCGGCCTTCACGCCGCGCTTGAGCAGCCCCGCGGCGATGCGGCCGGCGTGGGCGTGGAAGCGGCCGTAGGTCCAGGTCTCGGCTGGGCTGTCGAAGGGTTCTCAGATGATGAACGGATGGTCGCGCCTTGTCGCGGCGCGGTGTGCCAGCAGCGACGGCACGTCTTGGCCGCTGAAGGGGTGCAGGTCGTTGCGGGACAACAGGGGTGGCAGCATGTCAATGGCGGCGTGAGTCTCAGATCACCACATGGTGCCCGCCGCAGGCGGCGCCCACCATAGGGGTCGGCGCGAGGGCGGGGGGCAGACGGGCCGCGCCCCGAGGTCAGCGGCCCAGGATGCGCCGGGCCGCGTAGGACAGCGCGTCCACGCCGGCCACCAGCGCCATCATCGCCAGCAGCACGGTGCAGGCCTGGTGCATCTGGAACAGGCCGAGGTGGTAGCTCAGCATCTGACCCAGCCCGCCGGCACCGACCACGCCGAGCACGGCGGCGGCGCGGATGTTGTTCTCCCACCGGTACAGGCTGTACGACAGCAGCTGCGGGCTGATCTGCGGCAACGTGGCCCAGGCGAACAGCTTAAGCCCGCCGACGCCTTGCACGCGCAGCGACTGGGCGGGGCCGGGCGGGGCGTTCTCGATGGCCTCGGCAAACAGCCGGCCCAGCACGCCGCTGGTGTGCAGCGCCAGCGCCAGCGTGCCGGGGAAGGGCCCCAGCCCGGCCGAGACCAGCAGCAGCGCGGCCCACACCAGCTCGGGCACCGAACGCAGCGCATTGAGCAGCCAGCGCGTGGGCACGCGCCAGGCCAGGGTGTGGCTGGCCGCAGGGATGGCCAGCACCAGCCCAGCCACCGCAGCCAGCGCCGTGCCGAGCAGCGACATCGCGAAAGTCTCCAGCGTCGCCTGCAGTGTGCGAGCCAGGAAGGGCCCGCTGGTTTCGGGCGGGAAGAAGCTCAGGCCGAAGGCGCCCATGCGGGCCAGCGCATCGGGCGCGAGGAACTCGGCCCAGCGCAGGTCGAGGCTGACGAAGCTGGCCACCACCAGGGCCGTGATGGCGGCCAGGGCGAGCCATCCGGCGCCACGGCGCGCTTCGCGCGGGCGCGGCGGCAGTTCGAGGAAGGGCGACTGGCTCATCCGATGAGCCTGCGCAAGCCGGCGCTGATGCGGTCACTCGCGGCCACCAGCGCGATGAACACCAGCAGGATGGCGCTGACCTCGGCGCCGGCGAACATCTTGGTGGCGTTGTCGAGCTGCTGGCCCAGCCCGCCGGCACCGACGAAACCCAGCACCACCGACGAGCGGATGGCGCATTCCCAGCGGTAGACGGTGTAGCTCAATAGTTCGCCCGCGCACTGCGGCAGCGCGCCGAAGGCAAAGGCCTGCAGCCGGCCGCTGCCGCCGCGCAGCAGCGCCTGGGTGGGCGCGGGGTCGCTGCTTTCCAGGATCTCGGCGTACACCTTGCCGAGCATGCCACCGTAGGCAATGCCGATCGCCAGCACGCCGGCCGTCGGGCCCAAGCCGACGACGCGCACGAACACCAGCGCCCAGACCAGTTCGGGGATGGAGCGCAGCGCGATCAAGGCCCAGCGCAACAGTTGCCGCAGCACCGCCGGACCGACGGCCATGCGCGCACCCAACGCACTGATGCTCAGTCGCGACGAGACGGCCAGCGCCGCCGGCACCGCGATCACGCCCGCCAGCACCAACCCGGCGGTGGCGATGGCCACGGTGCGCCAGGTCTCCTGCAGCAGCAGGTGCAGGAATTCGCCGTCGTGGCGTGGCGGCACGAACGACGCGAGGAAGCGGCCGGTGGTGGCCAGGCTGCGCGCGTCGAACAGCGTCCAGGGCTTGAACTCCGTCCACACCAGCAGCGGCCAGGCCAGCACGGCGGTGAACAGCAACATCGTCCAACGGCGCAGCAGCGCCGGGTCGCGGGCCAGTGCTTCGGCCGGTGAAGACGGCACTCCGGGATTCATCGGCACATGGTGTTCGGCAGGCCGGCGGAGGGCTGCAGTTCGCTCTCGGGCGGACTGGCCAGCGGGGCCGACAAGGCGTCGCCGTACAGCGCCTGCAGGCGCGCATCGTCCAGGCCGCTGCCGGGGCCGTCGTAGACCAGCCGGCCGTCGCGCAGTGCCAGCACGCGGCCGAAGCGTTCGCGCGCCACCGCCACTTGGTGCAGGCTGCAAACCAGTGTGCGGCCACGCTCACGTGCGGCCTGTTGCAGCGCGGCGATGGCTTCAATGGCGCGGGTCGGGTCGAGGGCGGACAGCGGCTCGTCCACCAGCCACAGCGCGGCGTCGCTGACCAGTGCGCGCGCCAGGCCGACACGCTGGCGTTCGCCGCCCGACAGGCGATCGACGCGGTGCCAGAGCTTGTCGGGCAGGTGCAGCGCGGCCAGCGCGGCCAGGGCGCGGCCGGCCTCGTCGGCATCGAGCCGCGGCGCCAGCAGCATGCGCAGGCTGCGCAGCAGGCCGATCTGCGGCAGGCGGGCCGCCAGCACCGCGCTGACCACGCGCTGGCGCGGTGGCAGCGGTGGCACCTGCGGCGCCAGGAACAGGCGGGCGCGCAACTGCCGGCGTGCGGCCGGGCGCAGCGACCAGGGTGATTGCCCCAGCACGCGCAATTCACCGGCCAGCGGCGGCAGGGCCGCGGCCAGCGCCAGCAGCAGCGTGGTTTTGCCAGCGCCCGATGCGCCGATCACCGCCACCTGCTCGCCGGCGGCGATGGTCAGGTCGAGGCCGTGCAGCACGGCACCGGTTGTGCCGGGTGCCGCCGCAACGCTGACGCCACGCAGCTCGACGGCCGGAGCGTCGCTTCCGGTCACTTCAGCAGACCGGCGTTCTCTGCGGCGGCGCGGATGCCGCTGTAGTTCTCGGGCTTGGTCTCGATGAAGCGGGTGGCGCGCTGCAGGCCGAGGATCTCCTTGCCCTGCGGCGTGGCCGGGTCGAGCGCCAGGAAGGCCTGCTGCAGCTTCTGGCGCAGCGCGGCCGGCATGTCGGCATGCACGCTCCAGTTGTAGTCGTAGTAGGGCGGCGTGGTGTAGAACACCTTGGTCTGCTTCGGGTCGACCTTCTTGTCGGCGACGAACTTCTCCCACACCGAGATGTTGAGTGCACCGGCATCGACCTTGCCGCTGGCCACCGCGGCGATGGTGGCGTCGTGCGCGCCGGAATAGGCCACGCGCTTGAGGTCCACGTCGGGGTTGATCTTGGCGCCGAGCAGCGCACTGCGCGGCATCAGATGGCCGGAGGTGCTGCTCTGCGAGCCAAAGCTCAGCGTGTGGCCCTTGAGGTCTTCGAGCTTGTTGATGCCGCTGGCGGCGTCGGTGATGAACACCGAGCGGAACTTCTCGTCTTCTTCACGCTGCACCAGCGGGATGACCTTGCCGCCCGAGCGCACGCTGGCCTGCACGAAGGTGAAGCCACCGAACCAGGCCAGATCGACCTTGCGGTTGACCAGTGTCTCGACGGCTGCGGCGTAGTCGGTGACCGGTGTCCACTCGACCTTCATGCCCAGCTTGCTTTCGAGGTACTGGCCCAGCGGCGCGAACTTGCGCGCCAGCTCGGTGGGTGATTCGTCGGGGATGGCGGTGACACGCAGCACCTGTTGGGCGTGCACGGCGGCGCCGAAGCCGAGGGTGAAGGCAAGGGCAAGAAGTCGGAGGGCAGGGCGCATCGTCGGAACTCTTTTCGTGGGAAGGGAAGGAAGAGAAGGGGTCAGGCTTCGACGCGGACAGCGGGCACGCCGGCCGCCAGCACACCGATGTGCGCGGCCTGGGCAAAGCCGGCCGCGTGAAAACAGGCCAGCACCTGCGGCACCGCCTCGGGTGCGCAGCTCACCAGCAGGCCGCCGCTGGTCTGCGGGTCGGTGAGCAGGGCGCGCTGCCAGTCGGCGGTGAGGCTGCCGAGTTGAACGTCGAGGCCGTAGCCCGCCCAGTTGCGCGCCGAGGCGCCGGTGGCGATGCCCTCGCGGGCAAAGGCGGCGGCGCGTTCGATCAGCGGCACGGCGTGCATGTGCACCGTGGCGGCCAGGCGCGAGCCGCGGCAGATTTCCAGCAGGTGGCCGGCCAGGCCGAAGCCGGTGACGTCGGTCATCGCGTGCACCGCGTCGAGTGCGGCGAGGTCGGTGCCGACGCGGTTGAGCATCGTGGTGTGGTGGATCATCTCGGCGTAGCCGTCGGCATCGAGCCGGCCTTTTTTAAGCGCGGCTGACAGCACGCCCACGCCCAGCGGCTTGCCCAGCACCAGCGCGTCACCGGCGCGGGCATCGGCATTGCGGCGCACGCGGCTGGGGTGCACCAGGCCCAGCGCCACCAGCCCGTAGATAGGTTCGAGCACGTCGATGGAATGACCGCCGGCGATGGGGACGCCGGCCTCGCGACAGACACTCGCGCCGCCTTCGAGGATGCGGCCGATCACGTCGACCGGTAGCTTGTCCAGCGGCATGCCGACGATGGCCAATGCCAGGATGGGCCGCCCGCCCATCGCGTACACGTCGGACAGCGCGTTGGTGGCGGCGATGCGGCCGAAGTCGCGCGCGTCATCGACAATCGGGGTGAAGAAGTCGGTGGTGGCCACCAGGGCCTGTTCGTCGTTGAGGCGCCAGACGGCGGCGTCGTCGCTGGTTTCGATGCCCACCATCAGCTCGGGTGGCACCAGGCCGGGCGCGCTGCGCGCCAGGATGTCGCTCAGCACGCCGGGGGCAATCTTGCAGCCGCAGCCGCCGCCGTGCGAGAAGCGTGTGAGTTGGATGGAGTCCATGAAGAACGTGTTGATCAGCGAAGCAATGAGGCGCGAAGGGCGGATTGTGCCGCTGTCCTCCTGATGGCCGCCCGTCCTGTCGGGGTCGAGGACATCGGCCGCTTCGATACGCTGATCGATGCGCGCTCGCCGGCCGAGTTTGCGATCGACCACATTCCCGGCGCCATCAACTGCCCGGTGCTCGACGACGACGAGCGCCGCATCGTCGGCACGCTCTACAAGCAGCAGGGCGCCTTCGAAGCGCGGCGGCTGGGCGGCGCGATGGTGGCGGCCAACCTGGCCAGGCACCTGCGCGAACGCTTTGCCGAGCAGCCGCATGGCTGGCGGCCGCTGGTGTACTGCTGGCGCGGCGGCATGCGCAGCGGCTCGATGGTGCAGTGGCTGCGACTGGTGGGCTGGGACGCCCAACAACTGGCCGGCGGCTACAAGCGCTGGCGTGGGCATGTCATTGCGCTCATCGACACGCTGGCGCCGCAGCTGCCGCTGCGTGTGTTGTGCGGCCCCACCGGCAGCGCCAAGACGCGCGTGCTGCAGGCGCTGGCGGCGGCCGGCGAACAGGTGCTCGACCTCGAAGCCTGCGCCAGCCACAAGGGCTCGGTGCTGGGCGCAGTGCCGGGCGTGGCGCAACCTTCGCAGAAGCAGTTCGAGACCCGCGTGGCAACGGTGCTGCAGAGGCTCGACCTCAGCCGGCCGGTCTACGTGGAGGCCGAGAGCCGCAAGATCGGTCGCGTGGCCTTGCCGACCTCTTTGCTCGATCGGCTGCGCGAGAGCCCCTGCATCGAGATCGATGCCAGCCTGTCCACCCGCCTGCGCTATCTGCTGGAAGACTACGCCTACCTGGGCGATGACCGCGAGGGCCTGGCCACGCAGATCGGCCTGCTGCACGGCTTGCAGGCCAATGAGACGCTGACGCGCTGGCAGGCTTGGGCCAGGGCGGGTGAGCTGGCGCCACTGTTCGAGGAACTGATGCTGCTGCACTATGACCCGCTGTATGCACGCTCGCAGCGCGGCAACTACGAGCGGCTGCGGCAGGCGCAGGCAGTCGAAGCGGCGGGGCTGACAACGGCCGACATCGCAGCACTGGCCGAGCGCATCCGGCGTCTGGCCTGAGAACTGGCCTGAACCTTGGGCCGGGCTTCAGATCAAGGTGCGATCAGCGCACTCACCGCGTCGACATCACCAGGCGTCAACACGCCGCTGGCCTGGCGCAGGCGCAGGCTGTTGACGATGAGGTCGTAGCGCGCCTTGGCCAGGTCGCGCTGGGTGGTGAACAGCTGGGCCTGGGCATTGAGAACGTCGAGGTTGACGCGCACACCGACGCGGTAGCCGGTCTGCGTGGCTTCGAGCGCCAGCTTGGAGGACGACTCGGCCGCCTCGTACGCCAGCACCTGCGACTGGCCCGACTGCAGGCCGAGGAAGGCGGTGCGGGTGGCCTGGGTGACGGCGCGGCGCGCGAAGTCGAGGTCGCTGGCGGCCTTGTCTTCGAGCTTGAGGGTTTCTTTGATGCGGTTCTGGACCGAATAGCCGGCGAACAGCGGCACCGACACGCCCACACCGATGCTGGTGTTGGTGGAGGTGCCATTCCTGTTCAACGGCCCGCTGGCGAGCATGAGGTCGTTGCGTGCGTAGGTCTTGCCGTAGTTGGCGCTCAGGCCCACGGTGGGCAGGTGGCCGGCGCGGGCCTTCTCGGTTTCGAGCTTGGCCACGTCCAGGCCGATGGCGGCCTGCTGGATGGCGGGGCTCTGCGTCTCGGCGTTGCGCACCCAGGCGTCCATCGAGGCCGGCTGCACCGGCGGCACGGCCACCGGCAGGGCCAGCGGCTTGGGGGCCACGCCGTTGCGACCGACCTGCTGGTCGAGCGCCACCTGCTTGACGCGCAGGTCGTTCTGCGCTGCCAGTTCCTGCGCGGTGGCCAGGTCGTAGCGGGCCTGGGCTTCGCGGGTGTCGGTGATGGTGGCGGTGCCGACTTCGAAGTTGCGCTTGGCCGAGGCCAACTGCTCCGAGATGGCCTTCTTGCTGCTTTGCACCGTGGCCAGCGCGTCCTGCGAGGCCAGCACGTCGAAGTAGGCCTGCGCCACGCGCACGATCAGGTCCTGCTCGGCGCCGCGCAGTTGCGCACGGGCCAGGTCGTAGGCCCGCTCGGCCTGCGAGATGGTGGCGTTGTTGGCGGCGTTGAACAGCGACTGCTTGCCGCTGAACGTGCCGCCCAGCGCATTGCTGGCCTGGTACTGGACCGAGGGCGACGAGGGCGTGTCGGCAATGCTGCGGCCGAGGCTGGCGTCGAACTGCACCGCAGGCCGCTTCAACGCCCGGGCCTGCTCGGTGCGGTACTCGGCCGACTCGGTCTGCGCCCGGATCGCCAGGTAGGTGGCGTCGTAGCCGCGCGCTGCTTCGTACAGCTCCTTCAAGCTCTGGGCTTGCACGCTGCTGGTGAAGGCCACGCCGAGGGCCAGCGCCATCAAGGACGGGCGGAGCTTGAGCAAGGGGCGCTGGGGCAGGGTCATGAACAGTCCTCGGGTCACGGACGGCGGTGGTATAGGTGGCGTCAGAACGTGAAGGCCGACGGCTCGGCAAAACCTTCAAGTCGCTGGGCCACGGTGTCGAACAACACAGTGGTGCGCCAGTCGCGCTCGGTGGTGCGGGTGATCTGCACCGCCGTCATCACGGGTTCGTTGCCGACGATGGCCACCAGCCGCCCACCGACCTTGAGCTGGTCGAGTAGTTGCTGCGGCACCTGCGCCACCGAACCCGACAGCATGATGGCGTCCCACGGCGCGCGGCCGGCATCGCCGCGCGCACCATCGCCGCTGCGCACTTCGACGTTCAGAATGGCGGCGTGGCGCAGGTTGTCGCGCGCCATGGCCGCGAGTTCGGGACGGATCTCGAAGCTCAGCACCTGCTGGGCTTTGTGCGCCAGCAGCGCGGCCATGTGGCCGCTGCCGCTGCCGATCTCGAGCACGCGCTCGTGGCGTTGCGGCGCCAGCTCCTGCAGCAGGCGGGCCTCGACCCGCGGCGCCAGCATGCACTGGCCGCCCGGCAGCGGCACCTCCAGGTCCATGAAGGCCAGCGCGCGGTGCGCCGCGGGCACGAAGTCCTCGCGCTTGACGATGGCCAGCAGCGACAGCACGGCGGGGTCGAGCACGTCCCAGGGACGGATCTGCTGCTCGATCATGTTGAAGCGGGCTTGTTCGAGGTTCATGGTCGTGTTCCGGGCGGCATCGTAGAGCGGTATGCAGGCCGCTCTGCAGCGGCCCAGCCCGGCATTCTAGAAGCCGGACCTGGCTGTCCGTGTCGCTCAAGGATGAGGGATGTCAAGGACGCGCCAGCATGCCTTGCAGCAGCAGGTCGAAGTGGGCGTGCACGAAATGTGCGGGATCGAGCTGCGGTTGGTCCGGCAGGCAGGCGCCCAGCGAATGCCGGTGCAGGCACAGCATCACCATCGGAAAGAGGATCGAGAACACGGCCGAGTTGGCGTCCAGCGGCTGGAACTCACCGCTTTCGATGCCCCGCTGCACGATCTGCCGAATGACCTGCTGCCCGGGCTCGACCACTTCGCGGCGGTAGAAGTCGGCGATCTCGGGGAAGTTGCGCACCTCGGTGATTACCAGCTTGAACACGCCGGAGGCGGGGCTGTTGACCACCTGCAGCCACCAGGGCATCAGCACGTCGCGCAACAGCTCGGAGGCGCTGCCGCCATGCGCCTTGGCCAACTCGGCGCCGGCACTGATCTGGGACGACAGGAAGTGCCTGATCACCGCCTTGAGCAGGTCTTCCTTGCTGGGGTAATACAGGTACAGCGTGCCCTTGGACACACCGGCGCGCTGCGCGACTTCTTCGGTGCGGGTGGCGGCGAAGCCGCGCTCGACGAACAGCGCCAAGGCGGCGTCGAGCAATTCTTGCGGGCGCTCGGCCTTGCGCCGCTGATGGGCGACGGCCGGGGCAGAAGAGGGTGGGGTCATTGGGAACAACTTACTGACTGACTGGTCAGTAATGTAGCCAGGACGGCTCAACAGGGTCAAGTGTTCGCCGGCCTGCATGCCCAGCAAGGTGTGCCAAAGGGTGTGCGAAAAGAGGGGAGCACGGTGCAAACGTTTCGGCGGGCATGGCTTGGCGGCTCAGCGCTCCGGTTGCGATTCATCACGGCACGGGCCGTGAAAGAGCGGATAGTGAGGCGCTCGTCACGAGCCTCACGAGGAGACCCCATGGGGACGCAAGGCAAGACGCCGGGCGAACCGTCCGGCGAAGCGAAGGCCGGCTGGAACCCCTGGCTCGACTGGCCTGCCGCCGCGCCGTGGCAGCAGGTCAGCGCGGCCTGGGTCGCGCTGCGCACGCAGGCGCTGGTCATGCATGCCCAACGGCATTCGGCGTTCTACCGCCGGCATTGGGGTGGCTGGCGCAGCGGCGACCCGTGGACGACCCTGCTGCCGGTGCGCAAGGCCGAGCTGATGGCGCATTTCGACGAATGGGCCACCGACCCGCAGGTGACGCTGGCCGGCGTGCGCGAGTTCACCGCCGACCCCTCACGCATCGGCGACGACTACCTGGGCCGGTACGCGGTGTGGACCAGTTCCGGCACCACCGGCGAGCCGGCCATCTTTGTGCAGGACGCCTCGGCGTTGGCGGTGTATGCCACGCTGACGGCCTGGCATCAGGATGGCCGCGATCTGGTGAGCCGCTTGATGCAGGGCGGCTGGTGGGCGGGCGCGCGCTCGGCGCTGGTGGCCGCAGTCGACCGCCACTATGCCGGTGTGACGTTCTGGCAGCGCATGGGTCGCATCCAGCCCTGGGTGGGGGCGCAGTCGCGGCTGTTCTCCGTCATCGAGCCGATCGACCAGCTGTGCGCGCGCCTCAACGACTTCCAGCCCGGCTTCCTGGCCAGCTACCCCAGCATGCTGGGCGAACTGGCCACCTGCCAGACCCAGGGCCGGTTGAAGCTGAACCTGCGCGCGCTGTGGGCCGGCGGCGAGCGCCTGACACCGGCGCTGCGAGCTACCGCCGAGGCGGCGTTCGGTGTGCCGGTGGTGAACGACTACGGCGCCTCCGAGTGCATGAACATCGCGTTCGAGTGCCCCCATGGCCGCCTGCACGTCAACGACGACTGGGTGCTGCTGGAGCCCATCGACCGCGCCGGGCGCCCGGTGCCCGCGGGTGAAGCCTCCCACTCGGTGCTGCTGACCAACCTGGCCAACCAGGTGCAGCCCATCATTCGCTACGAACTGCGCGACAGCGTGATGGTGCATGCCGATGCCTGCCCGTGCGGCAATCCGCGTTCGTCGATCCGTGTGCACGGACGCAGCGACGATGTGCTGCACTTCACCGATGCGCGCCACCGCGCGGTGCGGCTGTCGCCGATGGCGCTGACCACCGTCATCGAAGAACACAGCCCCGTGCGCCGTTTTCAGCTGCGCCAGACGGGTGCCGACGCGGTCGAGTTGCGGCTGGATCTGTCGCAGTGCGCTGAGCCGTCCGCGGCGGGCCAGCAGGCCGTGAAGGCGCTGCGTGACTACCTGGCCTTGCAGGGGCTGGGGCAGGTGCATGTGCGGCTGAGCCGCACGCCCCCGGAGCCCGACCCGCGCAGCGGCAAGCTGCGGCAGGTGGTGTGCTGCGTGGCCGACGCCGCCTGAGTAGCCCTGAAGCGCGCTCGCGCTTCAGATCTTGAGCTCCAGCCGCACCGTCAGGACGGTCACGGTGGGTGCATCGGTCCAGGTGCTTTCGCTGCCACCTGGGCCGATGAAGCTGCTGCTGCTGGTGGCATGCAGTGGCAGCAGGTTGTTGGCCGAGACCCGCAGCGACGCGGTGGGGCTGAAGGTCCATTGGCCATACGCGTCGAGGGCTCGGCGCACGCCCGTCTGGCTGCTGTACTCCGCACTGGTGCGGGTGGTGTAGCCGGGCGTGAAGTTGAGGTTGCCGCCCAGGCTGAGCGGCAGGCTGCGCAGCTTGTAGTCGGCGCCGACGTTGGCCGTGTAGCCCGGCTGGCGGTCGAGCGTGTTGTTGGGCCCCGGCACGCTGGCCACGCGTGAACGGAACAGGCTGAGATTGCCGCGCACGTCCACCGGCGCGGCCGCTGGGGCCAGCTCTGACAGCCGCACCTTGGCTTCGAGTTCGATGCCGCTGGTGGTGGCCGACGCCAGGTTCACCGGCTGCGAGGTGTAGCGCGGCGCGCTGGCCCAGGGCACGGCCTGCGCGGTGGGGGTGGTGACGGTCCGGATCAGGTTCTGGATCTGGCGGTGGAACACGCCCACGCTGACCATGCCGCCGCTGCCCAGGTAGTGCTCGTAGGCGGCGTCCAGGCCGGTGGCCAGCTCGGGGCGCAGCAGCGGGTTGCCGATGTAGTCGGGCGTGCTCGGGCTGTTGGTCTGGTCGGTGGGCACGTTGCGCGAGATCGAGCGCCGTGCCGCCAGCTGCGCCGCGGTGGGCGCCTTGTAGCTGCGCGTGAGGCTCAGGCGTACCTGGTCGCGGCTGTCGGCGTCGGGCCGCCACAGCGCGTGCAGCAGCGGCGTGGCCACGCTGCTGTGCTGGCTGGCCGCGGCCGGCTGGCCGGTGTCGTCGACCCAGCCGCTGCGGGTGGCGATGCGCTCCCAGCGCAGGCCGGCCTGCAGCGTCCACTGCGGCGTCAGGGTCCATTCGTCCTGCGCCCACAGCGCGCTGATGAGGCGTCGCGTGCCCAGGGTCTGGCTGCGCGGATCGGTGTTGGGAACGGGCGCATAGACCTGGTCGAGCGTGGCCTGCTGTTCGCCGCGCTGGCTCAGGTCGAGGTCCCAGCCGGCAGCCGGCTCGTGCCCGTTGTCGAGCTGCCGAGAGTACTTGCCGCTGGTGTTGAAGCCACGGTCGCGGGTGCGGCCGGTGCCGTCGAGTTCACGCGTCAGCGGCAGGCCGGCGCTGGCCGGGCCGAACTCGTCGCGCTGCGTGGCATTGCCCCAGCCCGAGTAGTGGCCACTGAACTTGGCGTCGAGCTTGGCGCCCTCGGCCGGGCGCAGCTGCCAGCGTGCCGTGGCGCGTGCGGTGCCCCAGTACCAGGTGAAGGGTGTGCGCGTGGCGGCAAACGTGGTGGCGGTGTCCGGTGTCACCTCGCTGTGAGCCCAGTTGCGCGCTTGCGAGTAGGCGAAGTAGGGCGTGAGCGAAACACTCTCGCCGGCGCCCAGCCGGTACTGCAACACCCCGCTGGCGTTGGCGGTTTCCATGTGGCTGCGGCTGGCGTACTGCTCCGAACGATCGACCACTGGTTGCGCGCCGAACTGACTGACGGTGCGGGTGGTGTTGCGGCTGAGCCAACTGTGGCGGCCGAGGTTGGCCGACAGGTCGTAGCTCAGGTCGCCCTGTTTGTCGGAGCGCGCCCAGCCCACGCTGGGCTTGGGCCGGCCGCCCTCGAAGGCGCTGGCCAGCACCAGGGTGTCGCGCCGTGGCCGTGTCACGCCGCCGCGCAGCACGATGTTGAGCGTGCCGCCGATGGCCTGCGCACCGAACTCGGCGCTGGGTGCGCGCAGCACCTCGATGCGCTCGATCTGCTCCGGCGCCAGCGCGTCGAGCGAGAAGCCTTCGGGAATGCGCTCGCCGTTGATCAGGATCTGCGTGTAGCCGCCGCTGAGCCCACGCATGCGGATGTCGCCGCCGCGGCCCGGTGTGCCGCCCACCGTCACGCCGGGCAGGCGCTTGAGCACGTCGGCCACGTTGCTGTCGCCGTACTTCTCGATCTCGTCGCGGCCGATGATGATCTTCGAGGCGGTGGACTGGCGGCGCTGCTCGGTCTCACTGCGGGTACCGCGGATCTCGACCCGTTCCAGCTGCACCGGCTGCGCGGTGGGGGGTGCGCTAGGTGCACCGTCGGCGTCCTGGGCTTGGGCAATGGCCGTGTGAGCCAGCAGGGCGGCGGCCAGTGGCCGCAACGGCCAGCGGCGCCGAGCGATTGAATGGCGAAGGAGGGGGCGGCGTGCGGGCAAGGGAAGGAGCGGCATGTGAGCGGCGATTGTCGGAGGATCGAGTCGATGCGACCCGCCAAGTTCAGTCGCCCCGCCGGTTCGGCCACGCTGCCCGTGCAAATGTGCCGTGGGCCTGCCAACCCGGTCGTTGGGCGATGTGCTCAGCCCGCCCCGATTAGACTTGCCGCCCATGACGACCACTGCCTCTTCCCCGCGGCTCGACCTGGCCGGCCGGCGCATCGTGCTGGGCCTGACCGGCGGCATCGCCTGCTACAAGAGTGCCGAGCTGGTGCGGCTGCTGGTGCAGCAAGGCGCCGAGGTGCGCGTAGTGATGACTGAAGGCGCGCTGCGCTTCATCACGGCCGAGACGATGCAGGCGCTGTCGGGCCAGGCGGTGGCCACCGACATCTGGGATGCGCGCGAGCCCAACGGCATGCCGCACATCAACCTCACCCGCGGGGCCGACAACGCGGGCATCGACGCCGTGCTGGTGGCGCCGGCCAGCGCCGACTTCATCGCCCGGCTGGCGCAGGGCCGGGCCGATGATTTGCTCACGCTGACCTGTTTGGCCCGACCCTGGGGTTCCGGTAACAGCCGCTGTCCGCTGATCGTGGCCCCAGCAATGAACCGCGAGATGTGGGCCCACCCGGCCACACAGCGCAACCTGGCGCAGGTGGTG
Organism: Burkholderiales bacterium; assembly: GCA_039932275.1. GTDB lineage: Bacteria > Pseudomonadota > Gammaproteobacteria > Burkholderiales > Burkholderiaceae_C > Sphaerotilus. The sequence continues at coordinate 13,443 of JBDTQF010000011.1, read as the reverse complement.
GCCGATGGCGCGGTGGTGCTGGGCGTGGGCGCGGGCGCGCAGGCCTGCGGCGAGTACGGCGACGGCCGCATGTTGGAGCCAGCCGACATCGTCGAGGAGCTGTGCGCCGCGCTGGCGGCCAAGGTGCTGCAGGGCCGTCGGCTGCTGATTACTGCCGGGCCGACCTTCGAGGCCATCGACCCGGTGCGTGGCATCACCAACCTGTCAAGCGGCAAGATGGGCTTTGCCATCGCCCGGGCGGCCCGCGAGGCTGGGGCTGAGGTCACGCTGGTGGCCGGGCCGGTGCACCTGCCCACGCCGCGGGGTGTGCAGCGGGTGGACGTGCGCTCGGCCCAGCAGATGTTCGATGCCGTGCTGCCGCGGGCCACCGAGCATGACCTGTTTATCGCCACGGCAGCGGTGGCCGACTGGCGACCGGCCGCGCTGTCCGACCAGAAGATCAAGAAGAACGGCAAGAAAGTGGCGCCCACCTTCGAGCTCAGCGAGAACCCCGACATCCTTGCCGCGGTGGCGCAGCTGCCGGTGCCGCCGTACTGCGTGGGCTTCGCGGCCGAGAGCGAGAAGCTGCTGGAACATGCGCGCGAGAAGCTGCTGCGCAAGAAGCTGCCGCTGATCATCGGCAACCTCGGGCCAGCAACCTTCGGGCGCGATGACAACACGCTGTTGCTGGTGGATGCCGAGCATGCTCGACAGTTGCCCGCCGACGGCCGCGCCGCCGACAAGCTCAGCCTGGCGCGCCAGCTGGTGGCCGAGATCGCGCGGCGCTTGAACGCCCGTGCGGCCTGAATGAACTTGAACTGCCCATGACCACCATCGACCTCAAGGTACTGGACCCCCGCATGGCCGCCTACCTGCCGGCCTATGCCACGCCGGGGGCCGCCGGGCTGGACCTGCGTGCCTGCCTCGATGCGCCGCTGACGCTGGCGCCCGGCCAGGCCAGCCTGATTCCCACCGGCCTGTCGATGCACATCGCCGACCCCGGGCTGGCCGCGATGATCCTGCCGCGCTCCGGCCTGGGCCACAAGCACGGCATCGTGCTGGGCAACCTGGTCGGGCTGATCGACAGCGACTACCAGGGCCCGCTGATGGTGAGCTGCTGGAACCGTGGCAACACCGACTTCGTGATCCAGCCGCTGGAGCGCATCGCCCAGATGGTGATCGTGCCGGTGGTGCAGGCGAGTTTTCGCGTGGTCGACGAATTCGCCGCCAGCGACCGCGGCGCCAGCGGCTTCGGCTCAACCGGCCGGCATTGAGCCGACGCTGGCTCAGCGGCTGAGCCAGTGTCAGTGCAGGGTGTCGTTGCCGGGCGCGTTGCCGGCCACGCTCAGCGGCGATTCGCCCACGCTGCGCTGCGCAAGTTCATCGTCGGTGGCCTCGCGGGCGCCGTGCAGCTTGAGCTGCAACACCAGTGCGATGCCGGCCAGCGGGTGGTTGCCATCCAGCACCACATGGGTGTCGTACACCTCGGTGATGGTGTAGAGCACATCGGCCGGCATGTCGGCCACCGTGGTGCCTTCGGGCGGGCCGTCGATCTGCATGCCGGGCTCGATGCCTTCGGGGAACAGCGCGCGCTGCTCGAAGAACACCAGCTCGGCGTCGTAGTCGCCAAAGGCATGTTCGGGTTCGAGGTGCAGCGTGGCCTCGAAGCCGGGCTCTTGGCCGGCCAGCGTTTCCTCGACCTTGGCCAGCAGGTCGTCGCCGCCGTAGAAGAACTCCAGCGGCTCGGGCAACTCGTCGATGAGTTGACCATGGGCATCTTCGAGCCGCCAGCTCAGGCTGACGACACAGGGGGCTTGAATCGGCATGCGCCGGATCATCGCATGAGCTAGACAGGGCTCGGCACAATGGCCGCATGAGCATTTCCCCCTCCCTCGATACCGTCGGCCCGCCGGCCTTGAACGAACCGACGCCGATGCTCGGCGGCCTGAGCCCGGCGGCCTTCATGCGCCGGCACTGGCACAAGCAGCCGCTGCTGGTGCGCCAGGCTTTCACCGATCTGCAGCCACCCGTGACGCGGGCCGAGCTGTTCCGCCTGGCGGCGCGGGACGATGTCGAATCGCGCCTGGTGACGCGCTCGGGCAATGGCCCGCGCGCCGCCTGGTCGTTGCAATGCGGACCGTTGCCGCGGCGGTCGCTGCTGCCGATCCAGCAACCGGGCTGGACACTGCTGGTGCAGGGCCTGGACCTGCACGTGCCCGCGGCGCATGCCCTGCTGAACCGCTTCCGCTTCATTCCGCAGGCGCGGCTCGACGACCTGATGATCTCGTGGGCCAGCGCGGGTGGCGGCGTCGGGCCGCATTTCGATTCATACGACGTGTTCCTGATCCAGGTGCATGGGCGGCGGCGCTGGCGCATCGGCCGCATGGCGGACGCGCGGCTGCGGCCGAACCTGCCGGTCAAGATCATTGCCAACTTCCGCCCGGAGCAGGAGTGGGTGCTGGAGCCCGGTGACATGCTGTACCTGCCACCCGGCTGGGCCCATGACGGCGATGCGGTGGACGGCGATTGCATGACCTGCTCGGTGGGCTTTCGTTCGGCGCGCCGCGACGAGCTGGCCCGCGAAACCTTGCTGCGCCTGGCCGACGATCTGGACGACACCGATGCCGGCGACATCTACCGCGACCCGGGCCAGGCGGCCACCGACACGCCCGGCCGCCTGCCCGAGGCGCTGCTGCGTTTTGCTCGGCAGGGCCTGCGCCGGGCGCTGGACGAGCCCGGCGCATTGGCGCGGGCATTGGGCGAGTACCTCAGCGAGCCCAAGCCGCAGGTGTGTTTCTCGCCGGGCGCCAGCCACGATGTCATGGCCGGCGTGCGGCTCGATGCGCGCAGCTGCATGCTCTATGACGACGACCATGTGTTCCTGAACGGCGAGTCCTGGCGAGCCGGTGGTCGCGATGCGCAGACGCTGCATGTGCTGGCCGACCGGCGCCACCTCGCTGCCGGCGAACTGCGTGGCGCGAGCAAGGCATTGAAGCAGTTGCTGGCCACGTGGCTGGCCGATGGCTGGCTGCAGGTCGGTGGGTGAAAGGAGTCGAAAGCAATGGACGAGCCGCTGCTGCAAGGGCGGATTGACGGGCGTGTGGCGTTCGAGCAGGGCGTGCGTGCCTTCATGGCCGCGGCCGTCACGTGCGGCTGCCCGACGTTGTGGCTGGTCGATGCTGACTTCGCGCGCTGGCCGCTGGGTGAGCGCGACGTGGTCGATGCGTTTGCGCAGTGGATTGGCCCACGTCGTCGGCTGGTGCTGATGGCGGCATCGTTCGAGCAGCTGCGGAAACGGCATCCCCGCTGGGTGCGCTGGCATGCGCCGTGGGTGCATGGCATCGAATGCCGCTTGGTGCACGAGGATGACCGGCCCCGGGTGCATGCCCTGGCGTTGGCACCAGGCCACCACGCGCTGCAACTCGCCGATGACCTGCGCTGCCGCGGGCAGTTCGTGAGCGATGCCATGGGCCTTCAAGCCTGTGCCGAAAGCGTCGAAGCGTTGTATGCGCGCAGCGAAGCGGGCTTGCCGGTCACCACATTGGGGCTGTGAGCCCCCGATATGGGGCAGCTATGTATAATCGAAGTCTGGTATCGAAGTGCTCGAGCTTCCGATACTGAAGTGGGACCCAGCGATCGAGCCGATGCAGTTTGCGGCTTGGTTGAGAGAGTCCCTCAATTACCGATAATTGTTCGACTCTTAGACTGAGGATAAGCAATGAATAAGTCGCTCCTGATGGCTTCGCTGATCGCCGCTGTTGCTCTGGCCGCTTGCGGCAAGAAGCCGGAAGAGGTTGTCGCTCCCGCTCCGATGGAAGCTGCTTCGGCTCCCGCTCCGATGGCTTCGGCTCCGATGGAAGCCGCTTCGGCTCCGATGGAAGCGGCTTCGGCTGCTGCGGACGCTGCTTCCAAGTAATCTGGGCCGATAGGCCTGATTGCTTAAAGGCCGCCTTCGGGCGGCTTTTTCGTTTGGGTCGCTCGTTGTACCCCGAGTACTTGTGAGCGGCGCAAGAAAACGGGCTCGTCCAGATCCGACTGCATCGACGTCAATCTCAGCGGCATGTTCAAGTTGGTGCAGTCCGCGGGGCGCCGCATGGCCGAACGGCGGCAGGGTGCCATCGTGACCATCACCCCATTCGACGGCCTGGGCGGGCATGCCGGCCGGGCGAATTACACCGCGTCCAAACACGGCGTGATCGGCATGACACGCAGCGTGGCCATCGAGTGGGCCCGCCTTGGCACCCGTGTCCTCGAAGACGCTGCAGGAGGCCGGCCTGTCGGCTGAATCGGACAAGGTGCAGCCTCAGGCGGGCTGACGCCGCTGGCGAACGGCCCGGCGTGCGAGCGCCGTGGCGGGCCGGCAAGCGAGGGTCTCAACGGGTGCAATGCGCTGCACGCGTGCTGACAATGGCGCATGACCACGCCCGAAGGAGACTCAGCCATGAACAGCACGATGATGGCGGTGTCGCTGTCGATCAACCACTTCCTGGAACGTGCGGGCCGCCTGTTCCCGCGCAACGAGGTGGTGAGCCGGCTGCCCGACAAGAGCCTGCGCCGCCACACCTACGGCGAGATCTACCGCCGCACCCGCGCGCTGGGGTCGGCGCTGAAGGGGCTCGGCCTGCGCAAAGGCGAGCGCGTGGCCACGCTCAGCTGGAACCACCACGCCCACCTCGAGTGCTACTTCGGCATCCCCGCCGCCGGCGGCGTGATGCACACGCTGAACCTGCGCCTGGCGGCCGACGAGATTGGCTGGATCGCGGCCGATGCCAACGACCGCTTCCTGGTGGTGGACGACGTGCTGCTGCCGCTGTACCGCCAGTTCGCGCACCTGCACAAGTTCGAACGGGTGATCGTGTTCCCGTTCTCGGGCGCGTCGGTGCCGGCCGAGTTCACCGACTACGAGCAGTTGCTCGCCGGGGCTGACCCCGACGGCTTCCAGTACGTCGATCACGACGAGAACGACGCTATCGCCATGTGCTACACCTCCGGCACCACCGGCCGGCCCAAGGGTGTGGCGTACTCGCACCGCTCCACCGTGCTGCACACGCTGGTGGGCATGATGCCGGACATCTGGGACTTGGGCGCCACCGACTGCGTGCTGCCGGTGACGCCGATGTTCCATGCCAACAGCTGGGGCATCCCGTACGGCGCGGTGATGCAGGGCATCAAGCTGGTGTTTCCCGGCCCGCACCTGCATCCCGACGACCTGCTCGACCTCATCAAGGCCGAGCCGCCGACGCTGGCGCTCGGCGTGCCCACCATCTGGCTGGGGCTGATCCAGGCCTACGAGCGTGGCCTGACCGAGCAGCCCGGCCGCTGGAAGCTGCCCCAGGGCATGCGCTCGCTGGTGGGCGGTGCGGCGGTACCGGAGTCGATGGCGCGCGCCTTCGCCCGCCACGGTGTGGACGTGCGGCAGGGCTGGGGCATGACCGAGACCTCGCCGCTGGCCGCCGTCTCGCACCCCCGCACCGAATACGCCGACGCTGGCGAAGACGAACGGTTCCGCCGCATCGCGATGGCCGGCACCATGGTGCCGATGGTCGACATCCGTCTGATGACCGACGAGGGCACCATCGCCCCGTGGGATGGCACCACCATGGGCGAGTTGCAGGTACGCGGCCCGTACATCACCGGCAGCTACTACGCCGGCGTGCATGCCGACCCGGCCGCCGCAGCCGACAAGTTCACCGCCGACGGCTGGCTGCGCACCGGCGACGTGGCCACGCTCGACCCCATCGGCATGCTGCGCATCACCGACCGCACCAAGGACCTGGTCAAGAGCGGCGGCGAGTGGATCAGCTCGGTCGATCTGGAAAACGCCCTGATGGGCCACCCCGCCGTGGCCGAGGCCGCGGTGATCGCCATCCCCGACGACAAATGGGGCGAACGCCCGCTGGCCTGCGTGGCCTTCAAACCGGGGCAGCAAGCCAGTCCCGAAGACCTGAGTGCCCATCTGCTGCAGCACGGCTTCGCCAAGTGGCAACTGCCCGACCGCTACGAGGTCATCGCCGCCGTGCCACGCACATCGACCGGCAAGTTCTGGAAGTTGAAGCTGAGGGAGACGTTTGCGCGCTAGGAGGTGGTCATGGTCGGCCGGGAGCGGCTAGGCAAAATGCGCCTTCCGCCGTTCCCGCCGCACCATGACTGACCAGACTGATCTCTTCGTGCCCGCCGCCGCCGCGCCGCCAACCGACGCCGTCACGCTCGCCCATTACGCCGAACGTGCCTACCTTGAATACGCCCTGTCGGTGGTGAAGGGCCGGGCGCTGCCCGATGTGTGCGATGGCCAGAAGCCTGTGCAGCGTCGCATCCTGTATGCGATGGAGCGCATGGGCCTGGCGTTCACCACCGCCGGTGGGCCCAAGCCGGTGAAGAGCGCGCGGGTGGTGGGTGATGTGCTGGGCCGCTACCACCCGCATGGCGACACCGCGGCGTACGACGCCATGGTGCGCATGGCGCAGAACTTCTCGCTGCGCTACCCGCTGATCGACGGCCAGGGCAACTTCGGCTCGCGTGACGGCGACGGTGCCGCGGCCATGCGCTACACCGAAGCGCGGCTGACGCCGATCGCGCGGCTGCTGCTGGACGAGATCGACGAAGGCACGGTCGACTTCATCCCTAACTACGACGGCTCGACCGAGGAGCCGCGCCAGCTGCCGGCACGGCTGCCGTTCGTGCTGCTCAACGGCGCCTCGGGCATCGCGGTGGGCCTGGCCACCGAGGTGCCCAGCCACAACCTGCGCGAGGTGGCTGCGGCCGCGGTGGCCTTGCTGCGCGACGAGCGGCTGAGCGACGATGACCTGCACCGCCTGCTGCCGGGCCCCGACTTCCCGGGCGGCGGCCAGCTCATCTCCAGCGCTGCCGACATCCGCGAGGCCTACAGAGTCGGCCGCGGTTCGCTCAAGGTGCGGGCACGCTGGAAGATCGAAGACCTGGCGCGCGGCCAGTGGCAGCTGGTGGTGACCGAGCTGCCGCCTGGCACCAGCACGCAGAAGGTGTTGGAAGAGATCGAGGAGATCACCAACCCCAAGGTCAAGGCCGGCAAGAAGGCGCTCAGCCCCGAGCAGGTGCAGCTCAAGGCCGCGCTGCTGGCGGTGCTGGATGCGGTGCGCGATGAATCGAGCAAGGACGCCGCGGTGCGCCTGGTGTTCGAGCCCAAGAGCCGCACGGTGGCGCAGGCTGAGCTGATTACCGCGCTGCTGGCGCACACCAGCCTGGAGAGCTCGGCCTCGCTCAACCTCACCATGGTGGGCGCCGATGGCAAGCCGGTGCAGAAGGGGCTGCGGCAGATCCTGAAGGAGTGGCTGGGCTTTCGCCTGGCCACGGTGCGCCGCCGCACCGAACACCGCCTGGGCCGCGTGCGCGAGCGCATCCACGTGCTCGAAGGCCGCCAACTGGTGCTGCTGAACATCGACGAGGTGATCCGCATCATCCGCAATGCCGACGAGCCCAAGCCGGCGCTGATCGAACGCTTCAAGCTCAGCGACCGGCAGGCCGACGACATCCTCGACATCCGGCTGCGCCAGCTGGCGCGGCTCGAAGCCATCAAGATCGAGCAGGAACTGGCCGCGCTGCGCACCGAGGAAGCCAAGCTGGGCGAGATCCTCGGCAGCGACAGTGCCTTGAAGCGCACGGTGATCAAGGAGATCGAGGCCGATGCCAAGGCGCATGGCGACGAGCGCCGTACGCTGATCCTGGAAGAAAAGCGCGCGGTGATCGAGGTCAAGGTGGTCGACGAGCCGGTCACCGTGGTGGTCAGCAGCAAGGGCTGGGTGCGCGCACGCCAGGGCCACAGCCACGAGATGGGCTCGTTTGCCTTCAAGGCCGGCGACAGCCTGTACGGCACCTTCGAGTGCCGCACCGTGGACACGCTGCTGGTGTTCGGCTCCAACGGTCGGGTGTATTCGGTGCCGGTGGCCGGCCTGCCCAATGCCCGTGGCGACGGCCAGCCGGTGACCACGATGATCGACCTGGAAGCCGGCAGCAGCATTGCCCATTACCTGGCGGGTGCGGCGAACACCCTGCTGCTGCTGGCCAATACCGGCGGTTTCGGCTTGCTGGCACGCATCAGCGACATGACCGGCCGGCAAAAGGGCGGCAAGGCCTTTCTGAGCCTGGAGCCGGGTGAGTACCTGCTGCCGCCGGTGGTGGTGGCCGAGACGCACACCCAGGTGGCCTGCCTGGCGATGACTGGGCGGCTGCTGGTCTACCCGCTGGCCGAACTCAAGCTGCAGGCCAACGGGGGGCGTGGCCTCACGCTGATGGACGTGGATGCCAAAGACCCGCTGGTGTCGGTGGCCAGCTTCGCGCAGGCGGTGCGGGTGCTGGGCACCGGCCGCGGTGGCAAGGCCAAGGAGGTGGACCTGAAGCTGGCCGCGCTGGTGCCCTTTGTGGGCAAGCGGGCGCGCAAGGGCAGGGTTGTCGAGCAACTGAACAAGGTGGTGCGGGTGACTGAACTGCCGACGGTGCCCCGATAATCGATGCCGTTTTGCTTGACGCGCCGGGCAATTGACCCACGACAGAAGGCGCCGACGGGCAAGACCGAGGGAGGAGTCAAGTCAACAAAGCATACCGCCGCACCGGCACCCATCCGGCGCGCCGGTTGAGCTGTACGTGCTCTCTCCCTTGTCGTGTGTGTGGCGCTTGTTGAAGGCGCTGCGCGGGGGTTCACAAAATGGAGAGAGTGATGCGTGTGAGATTCATTGGCTTGAGTGCGTTCGTGCTGGCGATGGCCGGTTGCGGGGGGGGCTCTACGCCAACGCTGAACAGTGATGTCAGCGTAGCGGCCACGGGTCCGGCGGTAGCCTATGCCGGGAGCAACGCGACCTTCTCGGTGACGGTTGCCAACGCCGGGCCTGATGCGGCCAATACCGTGTCGATCACCCAGGCATTGAGCGCTGGCTACAGCGTCAGCGGCGTGACTTGTACCGCGTCGGGGGGTGCGACCTGTCCGTCCGGGTCATCGTTCCCGCTGTCGATTCCGACGCTGCCAGCTTCCGGCACGTTGACCCTCGTCGTTACAGTGCCAGTGCCGGTGGGGGCGACCGGCAGCCTGACCAGCACGACGACCGCCTCGGCCTTGAGCGACGGCAGCGCCTCGAACAACACCGCGACGGCGACCGCATCGGCACAGACTGCCGACACACGCAACGGCTCATACACCGTCTACGCGGCGGACGCCAGGACCTATGCGCTGGATGTGAACTTCAACGAGTCGACCTACACGCTGTCGGGGAACGGGCTGAATCAGAGTGGTTCATTCACTGCCGATGGTGCAGGAACGACCTTCACGATCAGCGGCAACGCCAAGTTCCGCACAGCGGAGGACTTGGTGGTCGGTGGCCTGGACTTTGGCAGTGGCGTCAAGCCGTTTGTCGCGGCACGCAACTTTGTGACGACGGTGGCCGAACTGACGGGGGCCTTCAACCTGTTTGGTATCGACGTGTCGAGCACGGGCGTAGCGGATTCGCGCATTGGACAGATGGGTTTCGGTTCCGGCACGATGCGAGTCTGCACCAACACTGGCATCTTCACCATCGGCGCATGCCCGATTGGCTCGGTCTCGACCTATGCCCTGACTGTGAGCGGTACCGAGTTCACGGGGGTGGACAGTGTGCACACCGATACCACCAAGTTCCGCGTGGCTAAGTCCGGTGTGGTGCGCATCTTCCTGCGTGCCAACAACTCGTCCGACGGATCGGGCGCCAGGCGGTTCCGCCTTGGTCTGCCGGAAACAAGTGGTCTCGCGGGTGGCACTTTTGTGGGCGCTACTGGCGCAGCGGCGTGGGGCACGACGGTCCTGACTAGCACGCAGTACAGCTTCAGTGGCGGGCTCGCGGGCGGATCTGCGGTGACCGACTCGGCCACGCTCGCGGGGTTGCTCGGCGCTGGGCCCACCGGCATCAAACTCGGTGCACGCAGTTCGGATAGCGCCAATGTCTTTGTGATGCAGAACGCACCCGTTGCTGCACTCATTGGCGCGCGCAGCGGTGTGGCTGCGGGGCATATCGAGATCAGCGTGCCCTGACGGATTCGGCGCTAACGATTGAAGGGCCAGCCGGTAGGCTGGCCCTTGTTGTTTCGGGAGTCGGTATGCTCATCTGGAATTGGATAGACCATTCATGCATTTCCTGAGAGCGTGGTGGATGGCGCGGGTATCCCCGTGTCTTGCCGAGCCAACAACGGGTTGCAGGGCAAGTCGTCGGGCGTAGACTGAGACGGCGCACCCGCCGTAGCGTCGTTGTCCCGGTGGGGTCGCAGGCCACCAGTCAGTGACTTGCTTCGTGATTCCATGAAGAAGGAGACGCGCCCGTGCAGTCCACCGATACCGAGAACCCGGACTACTTCCACAAGGTGGTCGATTGCCAGTGGGCCTGCCCGGCTCACACCCCGGTGCCCGAATACATCCGCCTGATTGCCCAGGGCCGCTACAGCGACGCCTACATGGTGAACTGGGCGTCGAACGTGTTCCCCGGCATCCTGGGCCGCACCTGCGACCGGCCCTGCGAACCGGCCTGCCGGCGCGGCCGGGTCGAGGAAGCGAATGCGGCCAAACCAGAACCCGTCGCCATCTGCCGGCTCAAGCGGGTGGCCGCGGACCTGAAGGACGACATCACCGACCGGCTGCCGGCCATCGGTGCTTTCAACGGCAAGCGGGTGGCCTGCATCGGTGCCGGGCCCGCAGCGCTGACGGTGGCCCGCGATCTGGCGCCGTTGGGCTACCAGGTCACGGTGTTCGATGGCGAGGCCAAGGCGGGTGGTTTCATCCGCACGCAGATCCCGCGCTTTCGCTTGCCGGAATGGGTGATCGACGAGGAGGTGGGTCACATCCTCAACCGTGGCGTCGAGTTCCGTGCCGGCCAGCGCATCGAATCCATGGCGGCGTTGCTCGATCAGGGTTTTGACGCGGTGTTCGTCGGCTGCGGTGCGCCGCGGGGGCGCGACCTCGACCTGCCCGGCCGTGCCGAGGCGGCGGCCAACATCCACATCGGCATCGACTGGCTGGCTTCGGTGTCGTTCGGCCATGTCACGGCGGTGAAGCCGCGGGTCATCGTGCTGGGCGGCGGTAACACTGCGATGGACTGCTGCCGCTCGGCGCGTCGCCTCGGCGCCACCGACGTGAAGGTCATCGTGCGCAGCGGCTTCGACGAGATGAAGGCCTCGCCCTGGGAGAAGGAGGATGCGCAGCACGAGGGCATCCCCATCATCAACTTCCATGTGCCCAAGGCCTACCTGCACGAAGGCGGCAAGCTGGTGGGCATGTTGTTCGAGGTGGTGAAGGCCGAGCGTGATGCCAAGGGCCGGCGCAAGCTGGTGCCCACCGGCGAGCCCGACGCGGTGTTCGAGTGCGACGAGGTGCTGATCGCAGTGGGCCAGGAGAACGCCTTCCCGTGGATTGAGCGCGACAGCGGCGTGGCCTTCAACGAATGGGGCCTGCCGGTGCTGGACGAGAAGACGTTGCAGTCGAGCGTGCCGAAGGTGTTCTTCGGTGGTGATGCGGCCTTCGGGCCGAAGAACATCATCACCGCGGTGGCGCAGGGCCACGAGGCGGCGGTGTCGATCGACCGCTTCCTCAACCATGAAGACCCGCGGCAGCGCCCCGCGCCGTACACCAACCTCATCTCGCAGAAGATGGGCATCCACGAGTGGAGCTACCACAACGCGGTGTCCAACGACCTGCGCTTCAAGGTGCCCTGGGCTGCCGCCGAGAAGGCGTTGGCCAGCATCAAGATCGAGGTGGAACTGGGCTTCGACGTGGCCACGGCGCTGAAGGAAGCCGAACGCTGCCTGAACTGCGACGTGCAGACGGTGTTCGCGCCCAAGCTGTGCATCGAGTGCGATGCCTGCGTCGACATCTGCCCGATGGACTGCATCAGCTTCACCGACAACGGCGATGAGGCGGACCTGCGCGAGCGGCTCCACGCCCCGGCACTGAACCTGGCGCAGGCGTTGTACGTCGGCACCGGGTTGAAGACCGAGCGCGTGATGGTGAAGGACGAGGACGTCTGCCTGCACTGTGGCCTGTGTGCCGAGCGCTGCCCTACCGGCGCGTGGGACATGCAGAAGTTTTTGCTGCAGACCACGCAGGCCGGCCGGCAGTGCCGCGACCGCAGCGTTCAACCTGCGCCGAGAGGAGTTCCTGTATGAAGCGCATCGAAGCCGTCAACGACTTCGTCGTCAAGTTCGCCAACGTCAACGGCTCGGGCTCGGCCTCGGCCAACGAGCTGTTTGCCAAGGCCATCCTGCGCATGGGCGTGCCGGTGAGCCCGCGCAACATCTTCCCGAGCAACATCCAGGGCCTGCCCACCTGGTACGAGGTGCGCGTCAGCGAAGCGGGCTGGCTGGGCCGGCGCGGCGGCATCGACATGATGGTGGCGATGAACCCGCAGACCTGGGCGCAGGACGTGGCCGAGCTGGAGCCCGGCGGCTACCTGTTCTACGACAGCACCAAGCCCATGCCGGAGAGCGCCTTTCGCCCCGACGTGCATGTGCTGGGCATGCCGATCACGGCCATCTGCAACGCCACCTACGACGACCCGCGGCAGCGCCAGCTGTTCAAGAACATCCTGTACGTCGGTGCGCTGTCGGTGCTGCTGGGCATCGACCCGAAGGTCATCGAGACGCTGTTCAGCGAGACCTACAAGGGCAAGGAGAAACTGCTCAGCTCCAACATGCGGGCGCTGGCGTTGGGCCGCAACTTCGCGGCCGAACACTTGAACAGCAAGCCCATTGGGCTGCAGGTGCAGCGCAGCGACAAGGTTGGCGACCGCATCTTCGTCGAAGGCAATGCCGCGGCCGCGCTGGGCTGCGTGTACGGTGGTGCCACGGTGTGTGCCTGGTACCCGATCACGCCGTCCACCTCGGTGGTCGAGGCCTTCCAGGGCTACTGCAGCAAGATGCGTGTCGACCCGGCCACCGGCGAGCAGCGCTACGCCATCGTGCAGGCCGAGGACGAGATCGCCTCCATCGGCATGGTGGTGGGTGCGGGCTGGAACGGCGCGCGCGCCTTCACGGCCACCTCGGGCCCGGGCGTGTCGCTGATGACAGAGTTCCTCGGCCTGGCGTACTTTGCCGAGATCCCCGCGGTCATCATCAACGTGCAGCGCGGTGGGCCCTCCACCGGCATGCCCACGCGCACCCAGCAGGCCGACATCCTGGCCTGCGCCTACGCCTCGCACGGCGACACCAAGCATGTGCTGCTGTTCCCGCAGGACCCGCGCGAGTGCTTCGACCATTCGGTGGCCGCGCTCGACCTGGCCGACCGGCTGCAGACCCCGGTGTTCGTGATGACCGATCTCGACATTGGCATGAACACGCGGCTGTGCGAGCCCTTCACCTGGGACGACTCGCGCCGGCTCGACCGCGGCAAAGTCATGACCGCTGCGGAGCTGGAAGCGGGCCGCGACTTCGGCCGCTACAAGGATGTGGACGGCGACGGCATCCCCTGGCGCACGCTGCCGG
>JBDTQF010000010.1:0-32125 GCA_039932275.1 Burkholderiales bacterium | reverse complement strand
CGGCCATCGCCATCGACCAGACCAACCCGGTGCGCACCTCGCGCTCGACCGTCGGCACGATGACGGAGTTGAACGATCACCTGAAGTTGCTGTTCGCCCGCGCCGCGCAGCTGTTCGATGCGGTGACCGCGCAGCCGGTGCGCGAGGACGACCCGGACAGCATCTACGCCGACCTGCAGGCGCGCAGCGAAGCGGCCGGTGATCCGCGCCTGGTGGTGACCTTTCCGGTTGAGCTGCCGGCCAACACCACGGCGGCCGAGATCGAGCAGTGGCTCTCGGCCAGCGGCTACACCCGGGTGCAGGCCGAACGCGAGATCGCCACGCCGGCTGGACCACGGAAGCTGCTGGATGTGGTGGCCGACCGCTTCCGCTTCAGCAGCGCCGAGAAGGTGCGGGTGAACGAAGCGGTGGAGATGGCGCTCAAGCGCGGCGGCGGCCGGTGCAATGTGTATGCCTTGAAGGATGAAAGCGAGCCGGACCTGTGGCGCTACAGCCAAGGCCTGCACAGCCCCGACAGCGACCGCCGCTACAGCCACCCGCAGCCGTCGATGTTCAGCTTCAACTCGGCCTACGGTGCCTGCGACACCTGCCGCGGCTTCGGCCGGGTGATCGGCGTGGACATGGGGCTGGTGATTCCCGACCACCGCAAGACATTGCGTGGCGGCGCGATCAAGCCATTGCAGACGCCGGCCTGGAAGGAATGCCAGGACGACCTGCTGAAGTACGGTGCCGATGCCGGCATCCCGCGTGACACGGCGTGGGCGCTGCTGACGCCCACGCAGCAGGCCTGGGTGATCGACGGCTCGCCCAACTGGAACGGCAAGTGGAACCAGCAGTGGTACGGCATCAAGCGCTTCTTCGAATACCTGGAGAGCAAGGCCTACAAGATGCACATCCGCGTGCTCTTGTCGAAGTACCGCAGCTACACGCCCTGCACGGCCTGCGGCGGCGCGCGGCTCAAGACCGAATCGCTGCTGTGGCGCCTGGGCACCAAGCCGGATGCCGATCTGGGCCTGCCCCCGGCCAAACGGTTCATGCCCGTGGGCGTTGAATGGCAACGCAATCAGCTTGAAGCCCTGCCGGGCCTGAGTCTGCACGACCTGATGCTGATGCCCATCGACCGGCTGCGCGTGTTCTTTGAAAAGATCACCCTGCCCAGCACGATGCTCGACGACGCGCTGCAACTGCTGCTGGGTGAGATCCGCACCCGCGTGAAGTACCTGTGCGACGTCGGCCTGGGCTACCTGACGCTGGACCGGCAGAGCCGCACGCTCAGCGGCGGCGAGGTGCAGCGCATCAACCTGACCACCGCTTTAGGCACCTCGCTGGTGAACACGCTGTTCGTGCTGGACGAACCCAGCATCGGCCTGCACCCGCGCGACATGCACCGCATCAATGAAGCGATGCTGCGCCTGCGCGATGCCGGCAACACGCTGGTGGTGGTGGAACACGACCCGGCGGTGATGCTGGCGGCTGATCGCATCATCGACATGGGCCCAGGGCCCGGCACGCAGGGCGGGCGCATCGTGTTCGACGGCACGCCGGAGGAGATCAAGCATGCCGACACGCTGACCGGCGCCTACCTGGGCGCACGCCGCAGCATCCACCTCGGCATGAGCCGGCCGGTGATCGACTCGACGCCGCGGCTCATCTTGGAAGGCGCGCGCGAGCACAACCTGAAACAGGTGACGGCCGAGTTCCCGCTGCAGCGGCTGGTGGTGGTCACCGGCGTCAGCGGCTCGGGCAAGAGCTCGTTGATCCAGGATGTGCTGTACCCCGCGCTGGCCCGCCACTTCGGCCAGGCCACCGAGAGCCCGGGGGCATTCGACCGCCTGCTCGGCGCCGACTGGCTGAGCGACGCTGTGTTCGTCAACCAGTCGCCCATCGGCAAGACCGCGCGCTCCAACCCGGCCAGCTACGTGGGCGCCTTCGACAGCGTGCGCGAGATCTTTGCGGCATCGCCGCTGGCCGCGCAGCGGGCCTACACCGCCGGCATGTTCAGCTTCAATGCCGGCGATGGCCGCTGCCCCACCTGCGGCGGCTCGGGCTTCGAACATGTGGAGATGCAGTTCCTCAGCGACGTCTACCTGCGCTGCCCCGATTGCGACGGCACCCGCTACCGCCCCGAGCTGCGCGAGGTGAAGATCAGCCGCGCCGGCCACGAGCTGAGCATCGCCGACGTACTGGAGCTCACCGTGGCCGACGCGGTGCGCTACTTTGCCAACGACCGCGACGTTGTGCGCAGCCTGCAGCCGCTGGCCGATGTGGGGCTTGACTATGTGAAGCTGGGCCAGCCCGTGCCCACGCTGAGCGGCGGCGAGGCACAGCGGCTCAAGCTCGCCGGCTTTCTGGCCGAGGCCGCCAAGAGCAGCAGCGCCAGCCGGCAGAAGCTGGCCAGGAAGGGCACGCTGTTCCTGTTCGACGAACCCACTACCGGGCTGCATTTCGACGACATCGCCAAGCTGATGCGGGCCTTCCGCAAGCTGCTGGAGGCCGGGCATTCGCTGATCGTCATCGAACACAACCTCGATGTCATCCGCGCCAGCGACTGGCTCATCGACCTGGGCCCCGAAGGCGGCGAAGCCGGCGGCGAGATCGTCGCCCAGGGCACGCCGGCCGATGTGAAGGCGCACCCCACCAGCCACACCGGCAAGTCGTTGCGTGAGTACGAAACCAGCCTGGGTCATGGTGGCCTGGCGGTGGAAGAAGGCCGGCCGCTGCAGTCGCTGGTGCTGGAATCGAAACGTCAGCGCCGCGCGGTGGCGCAGCACCAGGCCATCCAGATCGTCAACGCCCGCGAACACAACCTCAAGGGCCTGAGTGTGGAGATCCCGCTGGGCAAGTTCAGCGTGGTCACCGGTGTGTCGGGTTCGGGCAAGAGCACGCTGGCGTTTGACATCCTGTTCAACGAAGGCCAGCGGCGCTACCTCGAAAGCCTGAACGCCTACGCCCGCAGCATCGTGCAGCCGGCCGGCCGGCCCGAGGTGGACGCGGTGTACAACATCCCGCCCACCGTGGCCATCGAGCAGCGCCTGAGCCGTGGCGGGCGCAAGAGCACGGTGGCCACCACCACCGAGGTGTGGCACTTCCTGCGGCTGCTGTACGTGAAGCTGGGGCTGCAGTACTGCCCGAAGTGTTCGGACTTCCATGCCCCGCCGGACGAGTGGGTCGCGGTACAGCCGCAGACGCCCGAGTCCATCGCGGCGCAGATGATGCGCGCGCCGGAGGCTGGCGGTTATCGCGGCCAGCACATCGGCTTCCTGGCACCGCTGGTGATCAACCGCAAGGGCGTGTACACCGACCTGGCCAAGTGGGCCAAGGGCAAGGGCTACACGCACCTGCGGGTGGATGGCGAGTTCCTGCCCACCGACAAGTGGCCGAAGATCGACCGCTACAAGGAACACACCATCGAGCTGCCGGTGGTCGACCTGATCGTCGAGCCCGACCAGGAGCCGCTGCTGCGCGCCAAGCTGGCCGAGGCGCTGGAACATGGCAAAGGCGTGCTGCACCTGCTGACGCCGCTGAAGGGCCTGCAGACCGCGATGGCCGCCGGCACCAGCGGGCGCATCGGCAAGGCCAAGGTGTTCTCGATCAAACGCGCCTGCCCGCAGTGCGGCACCAGCTACCCCGAGCTGGACCCGCGCATGTTCAGCTACAACAGCAAACACGGCTGGTGCCCCGACTGCGTCGGCACCGGCCTGACGCTGACGCGCGAGCAGCGCAAGGCGCTGGACGACTCGATACAGGACGACAAGAGCGACAACAAGGGCCGCGAGAAAACCTTTGCCGAACCCGAGGTGGACGACCTCGAAGGCAGCGTCTGCAGCACCTGCGAGGGTGCGCGGCTCAACCCGGTGTCGCGGGCGGTGCGCTTTCGCGAGCGCTCGATCGCCGAGCTGGCCGCGCTGTCGGTGCAGGATGCCGCCAAGTGGGTGGCCCGGCAGAAGCTCGATGGCCGCGAGGGGGCAATAGCCCGCGATGTGGTGAGCGAGATCAAGAGCCGCCTGAGCTTCCTGGAAGACGTGGGCCTGGGCTACCTGACGCTCGACCGCGCCGCGCCCACGCTGAGCGGCGGCGAGGCGCAGCGCATCCGCCTGGCGGCCCAGCTGGGCAGCAACCTGCAGGGTGTGTGTTACGTGCTCGATGAGCCCACCATCGGCCTGCACCCGCGCGACAACCAGATCCTGCTGGACACGCTGCACAAGCTCGGGGCCAGCGGCAACACGCTGGTGGTGGTGGAGCATGACGAAGACACCATCCGCCGCGCCGACCACATCATCGACATCGGGCCCGGCGCCGGCAAACGCGGTGGCCGCGTGATGGCCGAAGGCACCGCCGCCGAGCTCTGCCTGAACGCCGATTCCATCACCGGCCGCTTCCTCAACGCCCCGCTCAAGCACCCGCTGCAGCCGCGCCGCGCCGTCGACAAAGACGTGCCCAGGCTCACGCTCAAGGGCGCCTCGCTGCACAACCTGCGCGATGTCAACGTCGAGGTGCCGCTGGGCCGGCTGGTGGCGGTGACCGGCGTGTCGGGCTCGGGCAAGAGCACGCTGGCGCGCGATGTGCTGCTGGCCAACGTGGCCACGCACGTGCCGCGCAAGTGGCACATCGCCAACAAGGGCGAGGCCAAGCCGCCGCTGGTGGGCTGCACCGGCCTGGAGGGCTGGAGCCAACTCGACCGCGTGCTTGAAGTGGACCAGACACCGATCGGCAAGACGCCCCGTTCATGCCCGGCCACCTACATCGGCTTCTGGGACACCATCCGCAAGCTCTTCGCCGAGACGCTGGAAGCCAAGGCCCGGGGTTATGCGCCGGGCCGCTTCAGCTTCAACACCGGTGAAGGACGATGCCCCGGCTGCGAAGGCCAGGGCCTGCGCACCATCGAGATGGCCTTCCTGCCCGATGTGAAAGTGGCCTGCGACCTGTGCCACGGCGCGCGCTTCAACCCTGAGACGCTGGCCGTCACCTGGCGCGGCAAAAGCATCGGCGACGTGCTGCAGATGGAGGTGGACGAAGCGGTGGACTTCTTCGCCAGCATGCCCAGCATCGCCCACCCGCTGCAGTTGCTGAAGGATGTGGGCCTGGGCTACCTCACGCTGGGCCAGCCCTCACCGACGCTGAGCGGCGGCGAGGCCCAGCGCATCAAGCTTGTCACCGAGCTGAGCAAGGTGCGCGACGACGTCACCCGCCGCGGCCAGAAACCGCCGTTGACGCTGTACGTGCTGGACGAGCCAACGGTAGGCCTGCACATGGCCGACGTCGAGAAGCTGATCCGCGTGCTGCACCGGCTGGTGGATGGCGGCCACAGCGTGGTGGTGATCGAACACGACCTGGACGTGGTGGCCGAAGCCGACTGGGTCATCGACCTGGGGCCTGAGGGCGGCTCGGGCGGCGGCAAGGTGGTGGTGACCGGCACGCCGGAGCAGGTGGTGGCGAAGGGGTCGCACACGGGCGTGGCGTTGGGACCGGTGCTGGGGCGTTGACGGTTCTCATCAGAGCCCGCAGTTCCTGTTCACCGCGACCGGTACGAGCAACACGTTGTCGTTCGCCAGCACGCTTGTTGGCGGCGCCTCAGCAGGCCTGGCACATCCAGCATGGCTACCAACTGTCGCGTTGCTCGCGCACGTAGGCGTCGACATCGTCTGCAGTGGCTCCGTACACCGCACCCGCCGCACCAAGGAATCGACTCATCGCCCGCCCCTTGGTGCGGGCCTTGTGTGTCGGCACCAACTGAATCACGCCATTGATCAGGCTGATCTCCAAGGTGTCGTTCGTCTCCAACCCGGCGGCGGCCACGATGTCGGGTGGCAGGGTAATTTGGCGACGTTCACGAAGGCTGACAGTGCTCATGAGCAAATCCTGATTTCAGAAAAATCATCCGTTTTCTGATTTTCGCGCCGATGATGCGCATAGCCAGCCCGATCAACGGCGAGGTGACGGCGTGACGGCATTGCACCCAACTGAACCCCGCGCCCATGCACCTCTACCTCGCCGGCTTCGATGTCTTCCGCTCCGATGCCCGTGACCAGGGCGAGCGGCTCAAGGCGCTGTGCGCCGCGTTCGGCCACGAGGGCCTGTTCCCGCTCGACAACGACCTGCCCACGGGGCTGCAGGGCCCGGCTGCTGCGCGCTGGATCTTTGAAGCCAACATCGCGCTGATCCGCCGCGCCGATGCGGTGCTGGCCAACCTCAACGACTTCCGCGGCCACGAGCCCGATTCGGGCACAGCCTTCGAGGTGGGCTATGCCGCGGCGCTGGGCAAACCGGTGTGGGCCTACCTGGGCGATGGCCGGCCACTGCGCCAGCAACTCGGCGGCGCGACCGATGCGCAGGGCTTCAGCGTCGAAGACTTCGGGCTGCCCCGCAACCTGATGCTGGCCTGCGCCGCGACCCTGGTGATGGGCGACGCTGCGGCCGCCTTGGCGGCGATGGCCGGTCAGGCCGGGTGAACGATGGTCCGCGCAGTCACCGGTCGCTGCCGGTGGTGGCCATCAACCCAGCGAAACCTGATCGAAATCATGCTGCGGCCCGATGCCAGGCACTAGGATCGCACATGGACCCTCATGCCCTTCTAGCCGAGCGTTACGACACCCGCACCATCGTGCTGCACTGGCTCACGGCCGTCCTGGTCGTCGGGGTGTGGGTCTTGGGCCAGGTGATCGATGTCTTCCCCAAGGGCGTGCCGCGCGTCACCGCGCGCAGCCTGCACATCACCGGCGGCACGCTGCTGGGGCTGCTGCTGGTCTACCGCATCGTGTGGCGCGCCGGGCCGCGCAGCGTGCGCCTGCCGCCGGCCGATGCCGGCTGGCTCGGCAAACTGTCCACGTTGACCCACTTCGGGCTGTACATCCTGCTGTGCGCGGCCGTGCTGGCCGGGCTGGCCAACACCTGGGTGCGCGGCGACAACCTGTTCAACCTGGTCACGCTGCCGGCCTTCGATCCGGGTAACAGCGATCTGCGCGAGACGGTGGAAGAGCTGCACGAGCTGGCGGCCAACCTGCTGCTGCTGGTGGCCGGCCTGCATGCGCTGGCGGCGCTGGTGCACCACGCGGTGTTCCGCGACGACGTGATGCGCCGCATGGGCCGCAGGCCGCGCTGAGGCGCCGGCCGGCAGCGCCGCGGTGGGCGGCGGCAACCACGTACAGTCCCGCCCATGCTCGCTTACCGCCACGCCTTTCACGCCGGCAACCATGCCGATGTCCTGAAGCACCTGGTGCTGTCCGAGGTGCTGCGACACCTGGTCGCCAAGGACAAGCCCTTCACCCTGGTCGACACCCACGCCGGCGCCGGCGGCTACACGCTGTTCGAAGGCCCGGCGCAGAAGAAACTGGAGTTCGAACACGGCATCGCCCGGCTCTGGGGTCGCAACGACCTGCCGCCCGCAGTGGCCCGCTATGCCGAGCTGGTGCGCCAATTTCATGGCGCCGAAGGCAAGGCCTGGCCGCGGCTGGGTTACTACCCCGGCTCGCCGCAGATCGCCAACATGCTGCTGCGGCCCGACGACCCGCTGCATGTCTACGAGCTGCACACCACCGATCACCGCCTGCTCGAAGAAACCCTGGGCAGCCGCCCGCACACCCGCGTGAGCAAAGCCGACGGCTTTGCCGCGCTGAAGGGTGAGCTGCCGCCGCCTTCCAAACGCGGTGTGGTGCTGATGGATCCGTCGTACGAGATCAAGACCGACTACGCCGCCGCCCTTAGCGCCGTGCGCGAGGGGCTCAGGCGCTTCGCCCAGGCCGTGATGCTGGTGTGGGTGCCGCAGGTGCAACTGCGCGAGTCGGTCGACCTGCCACAGCGCTTGAAGTCGGCCGCCCACGGCGCACCGCGCGGCTGGCTGCATGCCCGGCTGACGGTGCAGCCGCCCGACGCCAAGGGCTTCGGCCTGATGGGCAGCCACATGGTGGTGATCAACCCGCCCTTCGGCCTGCATGCCACCCTGGCGGAAAGCCTGCCGTACCTCGTCAAGCGGCTGGGTCAGTATGACGGCGCGCACCATTTGCTGGAGCAGCACGCCGTCTGAACGAACGGCGCCGGGCGCACCGAGACTAGTCCAGTCGGTGGATGTGGCGTTCAGGCGGGCGCCCTACCATGGCGGATCGCCCGCCCGTTGAGGAGCCCTCATGACCACCGACCACCGCGCCTTCCTGGAAGACTACTGCGAGCGCTGGATCGCCGCGTGGGATTCGCATGACCCCGACCAACTGCTCGCCACCTTCACCGACGACATCGTCTGGGACGACAAGACCTTCTGGCCCAACGTCATCCACGGCAAGGAAGAGCTGCGCCGCTACATCGAGAAGATCTACGCGGTGATGCCCGACGTGCGCTTCGAAGAGAAGGGCCGCTTCTTCGACCCGGACCAGGCCAAAGCCATCGTGCTGTGGCGCATGTGGGGCAGCGCACCGCCGGGGTTCCCCGACAAGCAGTTCGACTTCGAGGGCTGCGACATCTTCCTGGGCTTTCGTGACGGCAAGCTGTCGCACTACCAGGCGGCCTACGACATCACCGACATGATGCGGCAACTCGGCATGCTGCCTGAGCGCAACGGCAAGATCGGCGGTGCCTACTTCATGTCGCTGCTGAAGGCCGGCCGGCAGGCCGCCTAAACCACCGGCGGCGAGTGCCGCAAGAGAGCGGACGGCCGACTTCGGCATGCGGCATTGGCCTACAAAGCCGCACCGGGCGCGCTGCCATCCTCGATGCCACGGCGCAGTGGCATGACGATGACAGCCCCGCCGTCTGCCCATGAAAGCCACCCTTCTTTCGATCCTCCTTGCGCTGACCGCGCCGTGCTGCCTGGCCCAGGCCGGCCCGTCGACGCAGCCCGTGTCCGACGTCTCGGCCGCAGCCGCCCCACGTGGGGCGTCGCTGCAACTGGCCGCGCTCGACCGCATCGAAACCATCCCCGACCGTCCCGCCTACAGCGGCCGGCCGACGGCGGCCGCAGCACAGTCACTGCTTGAGCACCACCGCAGCGCGCTGGGCCTGGGCACGGCGCTGCTGCTGGCGCTGGGCCTGGTGGCACACCGCCGCCGCCCGGCGCGAAGCACCACAGCGCCAACCGAGCCGCGGGCGCGGCCACCACGCGCAGCGCTCGTCCCGCTCAAGCGCTCGGTCATGCCCACGGTCTGCGAAGGCTTCATGCTGTCGCAGTTCAATGAAGTGCAGGCGCCGCCGGACACACAGCCGGCAGACCCCACCCACTTCGATACCGAACTTCGGCGCCCCCGGCCGGCCACTCGCAAGCCATTGCCGGCCCAACGGGCGCGACGCCAGGCCCTGCGCCAGCAGACGCCGCACAAGCACCTGCCGTCGCTGCGCTGAGCGCGCAGCGCACCGAGCAGCAGCACGCTGGCATCGCCAGCCGTCTGGCTCAGGCCGCCGTCGGCACCACCTGCGCCGGCTCCACCCAACGCCACTGCCCCGGCGCCAGATCGGCCGGCAGCACCAACGCGCCGAAGCCGCTGCGGTGCAGCGCCTCGACCCGGTTGCTCACCGCTGCCACCATGCGTTTGACCTGGTGGTACTTGCCTTCGGTCAACGTGAGAAGCAGGCCCTGCAAGCCATCAGCGCGTTCGCCGGTGGCCTCGGCCGCCGCGGCGCGCACCAGCACATCGGGCTCATCGATCAGGGTCACGCCGGCCAGCAGGCGCTGCACCTGCTCGGCTGTGACCGCGTGCTTGCAGCCCACTTCGTAGACCTTGGGCAGGTGGTGCTTGGGCGAGGTCCAGCGGTGCAGCAGCTGGCCGTCGTCGGTGAACAGCAGCAGGCCGGTGGTGTCCTCATCGAGCCGGCCAATGCTCTGCACATCGCGTCGGCGCAGCGGTGCCGGCAGCACGCTGTAGACGCTGGGATGGTGCTTGGGCTTCTGTGAGCACTCGGTGCCGGCCGGCTTGTTCATCACGATCAACGCCTTGGCGCGGTACGGCCAATCGCGGCCCTGCACGTTGAACGTCAAGCCATCGGGATCGACTTCGTGGAACGGGTCGTCGATCATCTGCCCGGCGATGCGCACCTGGCCGTCGAGGATCAGCCCCTCACATTCGCGCCGTGCGCCGAAGCCTTGAGAGAACAGCAGTTGAGACAGCTTCATGCAGACAGGCCGGTTGCCGGCGTCACGATTGAACAACCACGGCGTCGCTGCTGCGGGCCTTGAGCCTGGCACGCGCCTCGGCGGCCTGGTGGCGCAGCGCAGCCGCGCTCAGCAGTTCGGGCCGGTGGAACAGGTAACCCTGGCCCCAGCTGACGCCGAGCTCGCCCAGCAGCTCGGCCACCGCCGCAGTCTCGACGAACTCAGCCACCACCGGCTTGCCCAGCAGCTGCGCCATCTCGCACATCGAGCGCACCATCGCGGCGTGGGTCTCGTCGCTGTCCATGTCGCGCACGAACACCCCGTCGATCTTGAGCGTGTCGAACGGCAGCTCGCGCAGGTAGCTGAACGAGGCAAAGCCGCTGCCGAAGTCGTCGAGCGAGAAGTGGCAGCCCAGCGTGCGCAGCGTCTGCATGAACTCGCGCGCGCTTTGCAGGTTGACGATGGCCTCGGTCTCAGTGATCTCGAAGCACAGCAGCCGCGGCGGCACGCCGTGGCTGCGCAGCTGCTCGATCACGTAGTCGGCCAGCCCGGGTTCGCGGATCGACAGCGCCGAGAGGTTGATGGTGACGTGGCTGAGGATGTCGTGCAGCTCGCGCTCGCGCCCGAGCAGGCCGATCACCTCGCGCAGCATCCAGCGGTCGACCTCACTGACCAGGTGGAAGCGTTCGGCCGGCGGGATGAAGTGCCCCGGCAGCACCAGCGTCTGGCGCTGTGCGTCCCACAGACGCACCAGCGTCTCGACGCGCAGACCCTCGCCGCGCACCTTGGCGTCCGCACCCGGCAGAGGTTGCAGGCGCTGGAAGAAGGCACGGAAATGGTTGTGCTGCAAGGCATCGAGCAGCACGAAGGCCCAGTTGATGGTGTCGCGGTGGGCCTGGTTGTGCGTGGTATCGGCCTCGTACACGCGGATGGTGCCGCGGCCTTCGCGCTTGCCCAGGTAGGCGGCCTCGTCACCCATCAGCATGAGCTGGTCGAACGACACCACCGCGTCGGTCACCGGCACCAGCGCGATGGTGGCGGCCAGCTTGAAGCTGCGCTCGTCCCAACGGAACTCGAAGGCCGCGATCTGCTGCAGGATCTGGCCCGCCAGGCCCAGGCCCTTGTCGGCCGCGCTGGCCTCGCTGACGATGGCGAACTTGTCGCCGCCCAGCCTTGCGAAGAAGTCGCTGCGCGCCAGCACGCCGGCCACGGTATCGCCGAACTCTCGCAGCAGTTCGTCGCCAGCGATGCAGCCGCAGCTCTCGTTGATGAGCCGGAACTGGTCGATGTCGACCAGCACGAACACCGCCTTGGTGCCATCGGTCTGCACCCGCGCAAGCAGGTCGGAGACATGCGCATCGAGCGCGTTGCGGTTGTACAGCCGGGTCACGAAATCGTGGGTGGCCAGGTAGTTGAGCCGGTCCTGCATGTAGCGCCGCTCGTTCACCTCCAGCCGCAGCTGGCGGTTGGCCACTGTGAGCTCGGCGGTGCGCTCGCGCACCTTCTCTTCGAGCGCCTGGTTGAGCTGCTGGCATTCGGCCAGCAGCTCCCGGCGTTCCAGCTGATGGCGCACGCGGGCACGCACCTCGTCGGGCTGGATGGGCTTGCCGATGTAGTCGGCCCCGCCGGCGGCAAAGCCCAGCGCCACATCCTCGGTGCGCGCGGTGACGAAGATCACCGGCAAGTCGGCGGTGGCCGGGTTGGCCTTCAGGCGCCGGCAGACTTCGAAGCCGTCCATGCCGGGCATCATCACGTCGAGCAGCATCAGGTCGGGCTGCTGGCTCACCGCCAGCTCGAGCGCCCGCGCGCCGGCCGTGGCGACGATCAGCTCATGCCCCAGGTCGGCCAGCGTGGCGCTCAGCACATCGATGTTCTGCGCGATGTCGTCAACGATCAGGACTTTCTGCGGCGTCGCAGGCCGGGGTACAGCGTCAACCATCTACTTCTCCCTGTCGTGGCTCTGGAGGTGATTCTTGGTGTGTGGCGGCGGCAGCAAGCGCGCGCGCTGAAGGCTCCAGCCAGCCGAAATCGTACGCCTGTGCAGCGCGCAGCAGCGATTGATGTTGCGCCGCACCCAGCCAGGCCGGGTCGAGCTGCGCCAGCGCCGCCTGCACCCGGCCGGGCGCACCACTGGCCGCGGCGTCGGCCAATGCCCACAACGCCGGGGCTGCCGCGGCGGTCAAGCCCGCTGCGGCCTGGGCCGGCGGCAGCGGCGCGGGCGCTGCAACAGTGGGTAGCGGCACCGGCACCGGCACCGCCGCCTTGGAAATGAAGCGCACCCCGGCATGGCGCGCCAGCGCGCGGTAGATCTCGCCGAAGCTGTAGGGCTTGCTGATGAAATCCTGGAAACCCTCGGAGAGGTAATGGCGCCGCTCGTGCACCAGGCTCGATGCCGTCACGGCGACCACCGGCACCTGCGCCAGCAGCGGGTCTTGCAGCAGCCGCCGGCGCAACGCCAGCCCGTCGAGCACCGGCATGCGGATGTCGGTGAAGACGATGTCCACCGCACCCGGCCGGCACAGCGCCAGTGCCGCCTCGCCATCGGCCGCCACCAGCACCTCGCAGCCGATGCGCTGCAGCGCCTGCATCAGGATGTCGCGCGCGGGTGGGTCGTCCTCCACCACCAGCACCCGGCAGGGCGTCGCAGGGTCGAGGCGTTGCATCGGCGCGTCGGCGGCACGGCCTTCGGGCAGCCCGGCCTGCAGCGGCGGCAGCGGCGGCAAAGGCAGCAGCAGACTCACCCGCGTGCCCTGGCCATTGGTGCTGTGCAGCTTGAGGTCGCCGCCCATGGCCCGGGCCAGCCGCCGCGACAACGTCAGGCCGAGGCCGGTACCGCCTTTCTCGGCACCGGCGCGGCCCTGGCGGAACGGGCTGAACAGCTGCGCCTGCTCTGCCAGGGTGATGCCGGGGCCGCGGTCGCTGACGTCGATCTGCACCGCATCGCCCGTGCGACTGGCCCGCAGCGCGATGCGGCCGTGGCTGCTGAACTTCACCGCGTTGGACAGCAGGTTCAACACGATTTGGCCGACCTTGGCGCCGTCACCCTGCACCCATTCATGCGCCGGCAGCGCCAGCTCGACATCCAGCACGAGGCCCTTGGTGAGGGCCTTCGGTCCGATGAGGGCGACAGCGTCCTCCAGTTCCTTGGCCAGCTCGAACGGCTCGTCGCGCAGCACCAGCCCGCCGGCCTCGATCTTCGACAGGTCGAGCACGTCGTTGATCAGCTGCAGCAGCCGCTGCCCGGCCGCCAGGATGGCGCCGATGCGCTCGCGGCTGGGCGGGTCGAGCCGTTCTTCCTCCAGCAGCAGCTGGGCATAACCCAGTACTGCGTTCAGCGGGGTGCGGATCTCGTGGCTCATGTTGGCCAGGAACATCGACTTGGCCTGGCTGGCCGCCTCGGCCTGACGGCTGGCCTCGCGCAGCTGGTCCTCCAGCACGCGACGTTCCTCCACTTCGCCCTGCAGGCTGCGGTTGGCCCCGGCCAGCGCCTCGGTGCGCTCGGCCACCTGGCCTTCGAGCGAAGCGCGCGATTGCTCCAGGGCCTGCTCGCGCCGCCGCCGCGTCACCATGAAACCGGTGAGCAGCGCGGTGAAGGCCAGGCCGGTGCCGAACACGCCGGCCTGCAGCCAGCCCGGCAGCGGCGGCGCGGCGGCCCAGCGCGGCTGGGCCAGCAGCTGCCATTGGCGGTCGGCCACGCGCAGCGTGATCTGCTCGTGCACATCGGCCAGCAGCGTGCGGCGCAGCGCCTGCTGGGTGTCGCCCGACCAGGGCTGCGGCGCCCCACCGGCCCAGGACATGCCGGCCACGCCACGCGCCTGCGGGTCGCGCTGCAGCAGGCGGTCGACGTCGCGTTCCACCGAGGCCTGCGCCGTCTGCAGCAGCGCGCCCAGGTCGATCATGGCCGACACCACGCCGCGCAGCGGCCGCAGCGCCGCCGTCGCATCGCCGGCCGGCGAACCCTGCCACTGGCCCAGGTACACCGGCGCATACAGGTTGAAGACCACCCGGTCGGTGGCCGCACGCGCCAGCGAATGCAGTGGCGGCGTGGCGCGCAGGCCACCGCCCTGGCGCAGGCGTTCGATGGCCGGGCCGCGCAGCGCATCGAACGCCTCGTCGATGCCGATCAGCGCCTCGTGGCCGGCGGCCGGGTCTGTCCAGTACACCGGCAGGTAGCGGGGCCGTTCGGCGGCGCGCACCACGCGCTCCTTCGCATCGACCTCGCGAATGGCCATGCCGGCCACGCCGCCCAGGCTGCGCTCGAAGCCGGCGCGCTCGGCCTGCGTCACCCGCGGCCGCCAGGCAAAGCTGAGCTGCCAGGGGCTGCGCTGCAACATCGGCCCGGTGAAGCGGCGGAACTCTGCCTCGTCGATCTCGACTTTGTAGTACGACGCCTGCAGCACCTCGAGGTCGCGCTGGGCCAGGTCGATCTGGTGCTGCAGCGTCATCGCCAGCGTGCGCGTGGCGCCGCGGAAGCGCTCGACCCGGGCTTCGCGTTCCAGGTGCCCGACCACGAAGCTGCTGACCAGCGTGAGGCCCAGGCCGATGCAGAGGACCGGGAACGCCAGGCTGGCGATCGGGTCGCGCCGGATCGCGCCATGCAGCCACAGCAGCAGCGGCGGCGTCAGCACCAGCATGCCGGCGCAGTCGCCCACCCACCAGGTCAGCCAGCCGTAGAGCAGCTCGCCGGGCTGAACCAGGCCGAGCTCCATCAGCGTGACCATGCCGGTGCTGGCGGCCACCGCGCAGGCCAGCGCCACCACGGCTGCGAAGCGCAGGGTCTCGCGGGTCGGCGCCACGGCCAGCCGGCGCGGCAGGCCGCGCAGCAACTGGGCGGCCAGGGCCGCCTGCAGCAACGAGCCGGCGCTGACCACCGCCGCGCCCAGCGCCGCCGCGGCCGCCATCTTCAAGGCCGGGCCGAGGAAGCCGAGCCAGTTCAGGCAGAAGCTGCCGACCACCAGCCCGGGCACCGCGCGCCAGCCCCAGATCATCAGCGCGGCCAGCGCCAGGCCGGACGGCGGCCACACCGCGGTAACCTTGCTCGCGCCGATGGCCGCGGCCAAACCCAGACGCGCTGCCAGGTAATAGGCCAGCGCGAGCGCCAGGTTCAATGCGAGCAGCGTCCAGGCCGAATGCCTGCGAGGGGTCATGACAACGGGGCGCAGCAGGAGGGGAGCCGACCCTGCGATCATCGGTGTCGGCGTGTAACGACGCGACGCAGCCTACACGACCGCGTCGCCGGTGCCTATCACCCTTGGGGGGCAGAGCGGCATGGCAACGAACCGGGCGACAACAAACCCACGGAGACGACACGATGCAGACCAAAACCCTCGGCCGCACTGGCATACAGGTCAGCCCACTGTGCCTGGGCACCATGATGTTCGGCGCCTTCGGCAACCCCGACCATGACGACTGCGTGCGCGTCATCCACGCCGCGCTGGACGCCGGCATCAACTTCATCGACACCGCCGATGTGTACAGCCAGGGCGAGTCGGAGCAGATCATCGGCAAGGCGCTGGCCGGCAGCCGGCGCGACAACGTGGTGCTGGCCACCAAGGCCCATTTCCCGATGGGCAGCGACCCCAACCGGCGCGGCAACTCGCGGCGCTGGATCCGCCAGGCCGTCGAGGGCAGCCTGCGCCGGCTGGGCACCGACCGCATCGACCTGTACCAGCTGCACCGCCCCGACCCCAGCTGCGACATCGACGAATCGCTGGGCGCGCTGTCCGACCTGGTGCGCGAGGGCAAGGTGCTGGCGATCGGCACCTCTACTTTCCCGGCATCGCAGATCGTCGAGGCGCAGTGGGTGGCCGAACGGCGCGGCCGCGAGCGCTTCGTGACCGAGCAGTCGGCCTATTCCATCCTGGTCCGGACCATCGAGGCCGAGGTGTTGCCCACCTGTCAGCGCCATGGCCTGGGCACCCTGGTGTGGAGCCCGCTGGCCGGCGGCTGGCTGGCCGGCAAAATGAAGCGCGACGCGCCGATGCCCGACACCTGGCGCACCCGCTTCAATGCCAAACGCTTCGACCCGACCACCGCTACCAGCCAGCGCAAGTTCGCCATCGTCGACGCCCTCACCGCGCTGGCGGCGCAGGCCGGCATGACGCTGATCGAGCTGTCGCTGCGCTTCGTGCTCGAACATCCCGGCGTCACCAGCGCCATCATCGGCCCGCGCACCTTCGAGCAGTTGCAAAGCCAGCTCAGCGCACCCGAGCGGCGCCTGTCCGCCGACGTGATGGACGCCATCGATGCGCTGGTGCGGCCAGGCGAGATCATCAGCCTGGCCGACTTTGGCTACCAACCTCCCGCCATCACCGACGCGGCGACGCGTCGCCGTCCGGTGTAATCCGTCTGACCTTTGACCAGAGAGAACCGATGACCGAACCTACCCCTGTCTTCGTGCAACGTGACGACCGCGACGGCGTCTGCACCCTCACGCTCAACCGGCCCGACAAGCTCAACGCCGTCAATCCGCCGCTGTTTCGCCAGTTCCGCGCCCACCTCGATGACATCGCGGCGAACGGCAGCCACCTGGGTGTGGTGGTGCTGCGCGGCGCCGGCCGCAGCTTCTGCGCCGGGCACGACCTGAGTGAGATCAGCGGCATGGGCCTCGACTGGCTGAAGTTCGAGTCGATGACGCTGGAGCTGCTGTCGCAGCTGCCGCAGGTGGTGATCGCCGCAGTGCATGGCCACTGCATGACCGGCGGGCTGGAGCTGGCGCTGGCGGCCGACTTCATCGTCTGCGCCGAATCGGCCTCGTTCGCCGACACCCATGCCAAGTGGGGCCTGGTGCCGGCCTGGGGCGGCACGCAGCGCTTGCCACGCCGCGTCGGTGCGGCCAAGGCGATCGAGATCATGTCCACCTGCCGCCGCTACAACGGCCGCGAGGCCGAACGCATGGGCCTGGCCAACGCCTGCTTCGCCGACGCCGAGTTCGACGCCGCGCTGCAGCGCTGGACGGCCGAGATCCTGGCCAACTCCTGGCACAGCCTGGCCGCCAACAAGCGGCTGATCGTCGAGACCGACGGCATGACGCTGCACGCAGGCCTGGCGCATGAGCTGATCCGGTCGCCGGGTTCGAAACCCCGCAACCTGCCCTGATCCTTCAGCCGGGCGATGGCAACGAACGACGACGCCCTAGCCCGGCACCAGGCCCTGGTCGCGGGCCTGCAGCAGCACCTGGCCAGCGCGGGCCAACCGGTCGAGCGCATCGACACCCACATCTCCACGCTGCTGCTGGCCGGTGAGCAAGCCTACAAGCTCAAGAAACCGCTGGCGCTGGGCTTCCTCGACTTCAGCACGCTGGCGGCGCGGCACCAGAGCTGCGTGGATGAGCTACGGCTGAACCGCCGCACCGCACCGCAGATCTACCAGGCCGTGGTGCCGGTGCTGGGTCCGGCGGGTCAACCCCGCTTCGGCCCAGCGGACGCCGCCGCAGCGGCCCAGGTGCTCGACTGGGCGGTGCGGATGCGCCGCTTCGATCGCCGCATGGGGCTGGACCAGCTGGCCGCTGCGGGGCAGCTTGGCGCCACGCACATCGACCGGCTGGCTGACGTGCTGACGACCTTCCAGCAGGCCCTGCCGCCCGCCGATGCACAGGAAGGCGACCCCGCCCGCGCGCTGCACTGGGCGCAGGATTCGCTCGACGCGCTGCGCCACTGGTGGCCCGCTGGCCCGCACAGCCTCGGCAGCGTCAGCCGCGTCGACGCACTGACCGCCTGGGTGCAGGCGCGCTGGAGGGTGCTGTCACCACGGATGCAGGTCCGGCGAGAAACAGGCTGCGTTCGCGAAGGCCATGGCGACCTGCACCTGGCCAACATCGTCTGGCTGGACGGTGTGCCGGTGCCCTTCGACGCGCTGGAGTTCAACACCGAGCTGCGCTGCATCGACGTGGTCAACGAGCTGGCCTTTCCATTCATGGACCTGCAGGCGCACGGGCTGCCCGCACTGGCCTGGCGGCTCGCCAACCGCTGGTTC
Source organism: Burkholderiales bacterium (assembly GCA_039932275.1). GTDB lineage: Bacteria > Pseudomonadota > Gammaproteobacteria > Burkholderiales > Burkholderiaceae_C > Sphaerotilus. The sequence continues at coordinate 14,079 of JBDTQF010000010.1, read as the reverse complement.
GAGACCACCGGCGACCATGCCGGCGCCGCGCTGCTGCCCTGGTACGCGGTGGAGCGCGCGCTGGTGCGCGCCAAGGTGGCGCTGATCGGCGCGGCCGAAGCCGGCTGCGCGGCCGCGCAGCGCATGGCGCTTCTCACCGAGGCGGGGCGCTACCTGGCCACCGCCGAAGTGTTGGCTGCGCCACCGGCACCGCAACTGGTGGTGGTGTGGGGCTTGTCGGGCACCGGCAAGAGCACGGTGGCGCTGGCGGTGGCCGAGACGCTGGGGGCGCTGCGGCTGCGCTCCGACGTGGAGCGCAAGCGCCTGCACGGCCTGCCGCCCACCTACCGGCCCACCGAGCCGGCACAGATCTACAACCCAGCGTCCACCCAACGCACCTATGCCCGCCTAGGCGAACTGGCCGGTCAGTTGCTGGACGATGGATTGAGCGTGGTGGTCGATGCCGCCTGCCTGCTGCGCACCGAGCGCGACGCCCTGCGCACCGTGGCCCGCGGGCGCAACCAACGCTGCACGCTGCTGCAGTGCACTGCGCCCGAGGCCACACTGCACGAGCGCATCGCAGCGCGCCAAGCCGGCAACGCCGATGCGTCGGATGCCACGACCGAGGTGCTGGCGTCGCAGCAGCAGTGGCTGCAACCCGTCGCGCCGGATGAACGGGCCGATAGCCGCACCCTGGACACCAGCGAGCCCTTGGCCAGCGTGCTGCAGGCCAGCCGCTTGCTGGCCGCAGGCCTGCGCGCGCCAGCTTGATCCTGCGCTCAGTCGCGCGGCGCCAGCACCGCCATGGTCAGCCGCGACACGCAGGTGGGCTTGCCGTCGTCGTTGACCAGATCGATTTGCCACACATGCGTGGTACGGCCGATGTGGATGGGCCGAACCGTGCCGGTGACCCAACCCTCGCTGACGCTGCGCAGGTGGTTGGCATTGATGTCCAGTCCCACCACGCGATGGCCTGGAGGCACCGAAAACGACGCGGCTATCGAACCGAGTGACTCGGCCAGCACCACCGACATGCCGCCGTGCAGGATGCCCATCGGCTGGCGCGTGCGTTCGTTCACCGGCATGCGTGCACGCAGAAAGTCATCGCCGACTTCCAAATACTCGACACCCAGGTAGTCGTCCACGCTGCCGACGGTGGAGGCCTTCAGGGTTTCAAGAGAGATGGGGAGTTTCCAGATCGCAGTCATCGCTTGGGTCGGTGAATAGGGAGGGATTCACAGTGTGGCAGAACTGGGCGCCCGGCTCCCTGTCGTACGCCGCCCGTTCCTTCCAGGTGTTGGCATACGCATAGCCCACCACGTCGTCACCCGCCTGCCTCAGAAGCTCGACCCGGGCTGCTTGAGAAACTCGATCTCTTCGTCCGTGGACGGCCGGCCGAGGATGTGATTGCGGTGCGGGTAGCGGCCGAAGCGGTCGATGATGGCCTTGTGGCGCCGCTCGAAATCGAGGTTGTCCGCCGGCCCGTTGTCGCCGAACAGCCGCTCCGCGACCTCATGGATGCGCCGGGACTCGCTGTGCATGTAGGGCATGTACAGGAACACCCGCTGTTGCTGTGGCAGCGCAAGGTCGGCCTTCGCCGCCACGGCCTCCTGTGCCAGGGCCAGCGCGAGCGGGTCGGCCGCAAACGCGCGCGGCTCGCCGCGGTAGATGTTCCGCGAGAACTGGTCCAGCACGATGATCTCCGCCAGCCGCCCCGCAGGGTCGGTGCGCCAATCGAACAGCTCGCAGCACACCGCACGGGCATGGAGGTCGGCGAAGCGTTGCGCGATCAACCGGTCGAAAGCCGCGTCCACCTTCCACCATTGGGCGGGTTGGATTTGCTCGAACCAGAAGTGAAGGATCGGTCGGTACATGCCTGGCGTGCGAGTGGGGCGAGCGGTCCGCGTCGACCTGCCGGCGCGGGCGCCGACGTGGGCCGGTGCCTATTCTGGCTGGATGCCAGCCTGCCGGGCGGCCACGCCCCAGGGCGGGCAGCCCTCGCGCAGAACGGTGGCCATCTCGGCCGGGGTGGTCGGCGCGGCGGTCTGGCCGATGCGCAGCAGGAACTCACGGCCCTCGGCAGCGCCGGTGAACTTGCGCATCTCGGCGCTGAGGCGTTCCACGATCGCCGGTGGTGTGCCCGCAGGCGCCAGGATGCCGGTCCAGCCCACCAACTTCACCGGCAGGCCGACTTCGCTGAATGTGGGCATGTCGGGCAAAGTGGGCCAGCGCTGATTGCCAGCGATGGCCAGCGGCAGCAGTTTGCCGGCGGCCAGGAGTGCCTGCGCCGAGGTCAGATCGGCCATCGTCATCGTGACATCGCCAGCGGCGGTGGCCTGAGCGGCTGGCACGCCACCCTGGAACGGCACATGTTGCATGTCGAGGTCGTAGGCCTTGTCGAGCAGGGCACCATACAGGTGACCCGAGCCACCGACACCGGGGCTGGAATAACTCAGCTTGCCCCGGTTGGCCTTGGCATATCGGATGAATTCATCGTAGGTCTTCGGCCCCAACGTGGACGACACCATCAGCGCCAACGGCGACAGGCCGATCATGCCGACCGGGGTGAAGTCCTTCAGTGTTTCGAACGGCATGTTCTTGCGCAGGTAGGGCGCCACGCAGACGACCGAGGACGGCAGCAATCCAAGCGTATAGCCGTCGGGTGCGCTGTTCTTCGTCGCCACCGCGCCCGTCACACCCTGCGCGCCGGGCCGGTTCTCGATCACCACCGTTTGGCCGATACCGCGCGAGATGACCGCACCGAGCGCGCGGGCGGCCACGTCGGTGGCCCCGCCGGGCTGGAACGGCACGATCAGCCGGACCGGCCGCGAGGGCCATGTGTCAGCCGCAGGCTGTGCGTGAGCGATCGGGAGTGCGAGGGATACCAGCGTCCCGCAAAGCAGATGCAGGTATGCCGACGGGCGAGAAAGGGCGCTGAATTTCATGCCGGGAAGTCTCCGCTGCAAGGTGCCAAGGCCGCGGGAGTGGTCGGCTGACCTCCTCGCACCATTGGTCCTACCTTTTATCGGATGCAGCCGGGGCCGGCACTCGGTGAATTCCCTGGCGGGGGCGCCGCAGTGGACGCCCACCACCGCTGTCGCCTTGACCACCACCGCAGGCGTGCAGACGCCGTGCCGTCGCATTCGATCAACACGTCGCGGGCAGCATCCAGCGCAATGCCCTGGCCCGCCCCGAGGATGTGGTCATCCAGCCCGCCACTGTGCGTCAGCCAGATGCGACCCGCCTGCACCTCCACATGCAAGCCGGTCACGCGGCGCAGCCGCAGCATCGCGCCGGGCTGCAGGGTCAGCGGCGTTGCGGGCCGCTGGCCAGCCTGGCAGGTTGAAGCGGTGAGGGCGGTGGGCCGGGTGGCATCCATGATGGTGACACGGTAGGGCGCGCGGCCCACGGGCGACAGCCACAGGCGCGAGGCAACCCGGCCACCACACAGGCCGCTCCGAGGCTTCTGTGCCGGTCGGCTTGCGGGGAATCTGTACTGGCCCGCAGATTCGGTGCCGAGACAGAATGACCTGCATGGCCAACAGCGACACCGCCTCCCTGTACCTGCAGATTGCCGAGCACATGGCGCAGGCCATCCGTGCCGGCACGTTGAGCCGCGGCGAGCGGGTGCCGTCGGTGCGTGACCTGGCACGGCAGCACAGCGTGTCGCTGTCCACCGCGGTGCAGGCCTACCGGTCGCTGGAAGACGCACGGCTGATCGAGGCGCGGCCGCGCTCGGGCTACTTCGTCGCGGCGCGGCCGGCGCGGCCGCCCGAGCCCGAGACCACGGTGCTGCCGGCAGGTTCGCTGGCAGTGGAGATCAGCACGCTGGCCGAGCAGGTGATGCGGCTGGCCAACGACCCGGGCTACATCTCGTTCGGCGCGGCCTGCCCCAGCGGCGAGCTGTTTGCACAGGAGCGCGTGCGCCGCGCCGTGAGTCGCGCCGCGCAGCGCCACCGCAGCAGCCTGTGCCGCTACCCACTGGGCCCGGGCAACGACGTGTTGCGCAAGGCCATCGCGCGCCATGCGCTGGCGATGGGCTGCCAGCTCGATGCGCGCGACCTCCTGGTCACCAACGGCTGCCTCGAATCGATCAGCCTGTGCCTGCGCGCAGTGACCAAGCCGGGCGATGTGGTGGCACTGGAGTCGCCCACCTACTTCGGTTTCCTTGAGATCCTGGAAAGCCTGCACCTGCGGGCGCTGGAGATTCCCACCCATCCGCGCAGCGGGCTCTCGCTCGACGCGTTGCAGCTGGCCTTCGACACCCAGCCGGTGAAGGCGGTGCTGGCGGTGCCCACGTTGTCGAACCCGCTGGGGTCGAGCATGCCCAGCGCCGAGCGCCGGCGCCTGGCGCAGATGGTGGCGGCACGCGGCATCCCGCTGATCGAAGACGTGCTGTACAACGACCTGTCAGAGCGCGACGACCTGCGCCGCGCCGTGAAGGCCTTCGACACCACCGGCCACGTGATGATCTGCGGCTCGTTCTCGAAGACCGTGGCGCCGGGCATCCGGCTGGGCTGGGTCGAGGGCGGGCGCTGGACCGCCCAGCTGCGCCGCATGAAGGCGGTCCACTCGGGCAGCCACACCGAGCTGCTGGAGCTGGCGATGGCCGACATCCTGACCCAGCCCGGTCATGAGTCGGCCTACCGGCAGCTGCGCGCCACGATCGCGGCGCGGGTGGACGAGGCGCGCGGCATCGTGTCCGAGCACTTCCCCAAGGGCACCCGCGTCACCGACCCGGCCGGCGGCTTCATCCTGTGGGTGGAGCTGCCCGAAGGCAGCGACTCGCTGGCGCTGTTCCACACCTGCCTGGCCGAGAAGATCTGCATCGCGCCCGGCACGATGTTCAGCGCCACCGACCGCTACCGCCATTGCATCCGGCTGGGTGTGGGCGGGCGCTGGGACGAAGCGCAACGCAAGGCGCTGGCGCGGGTGGGGGAACTGGCGCGCGAGCTGAGGGCGTAGTTACTGGGGGGTGAAGCCGCTGTCCCTGATCACCCGCGCCATCGTCTGCGCATAGGCATGCTCACGCGCAGCCAGTTGCGCCGACGTCATCAGGCCCACCGTCAAGCCCATGCCAGTGAGGCGCTCGTGCACGTCGGGCTGCGCGATCACCTTGCCCAGTGCGGCGGTGAAGCGGCCGATGAAGGCCTTGTCGGTGCCGGCGGGCGCGAAGATGCCGTAGTAGGGCACCTCTTCGAAGCCGGCCAACCCCAGCTCGGCAAAGGTGGGCACGTCGGGCATCACCGCCAGGCGGCTGCGGCCCATCACTGCCACCACACGCAGCTTGCCGTTCTTGTGGTTCTCGATGAAGTCGGGGACGGAGCCGGTACCGGCGGCGATCTGGTTGCCCAGCATGTCGATGATCATCGGCGCGCTGCCGCGGTACGGCGCGGCCACCAGGTCGAGCTGGTACTTGCGGCCGATGGCGCCGACCAGGAACTCCGGCATCGACGCCGGGGCCGGCACGCCCACCGTGCCCTTGCCGCCCTGCGTCTTCACCCAGGCCAGGTAGTCGCTGAACCCTTTGGCAGGCGTTCCGCCCGAGACAGCGAAGGCATTGACGAAGGTGGCGAAGCCGGCCACCGCGGTGAAATCCTTGGCCGGGTCGAAGCCGGGGTTCTTCACCACCATCGGCAGGATCGACACGGTATGGTCGTGCGAGAGGAACAACGTGTGCCCGTCGGCCGGCGCGGCCTTGAGCGCTTGCGCGGCCAGTTGGCCACCGGCACCGGGCTTGTTCTCCACCACCACGTTGGTGCCCAGCTCGTCCTTGAGCTTGGCCGCGAGCGTGCGGGCAATGGCATCGGTACCGCCGCCGGCCGGAAAGCCCACCAGCAGCGTGATGGGCTTGGGGTCGGCAGCCAGGGCGGCGGCACCCGGCAGCGCCAGGGCCGCGGCGGTGCCCAGCGCCAGCAGGGCGCGGCGACTCAGGCCGCAGGGAAAGGAACGGAACAGGCTCGACATGGCACGGTCTCCCGACTCAGAAACAAGCGGTTCAGAAACGATGAGGCGATCTTAGGGTGTGGCGGCGTCGCGTCGGTTTGATCCAGCCACCAGGTCGAAGCGGAACAGCCGGCACTCGATGGCGCCATTCCACATCGGCACGCGCCGGCTCTCCTTCAGGCGCATCGCCTGCGGTAGCTTGGCATCGGGACTGAGCACCCAGGCGCTCCAGCCGGCGTAGTGGCGCTTCCAGTGCGCGGCCAGCTGCGAGAAGAACAGCTCGGGCGTGCCGCCGCCCTCGAACTGCTCGCGCGCGCCAGCGTCATCGCGCCGGCCGCGCACGTCCTGGCCTTCACCAGCGCGCCAGACGCGGGCTGGCTCATCGCGTGAGCCACCGCGCGAACCGGTGCCCTTGGCGTCGATACGCTCGCCGTACGGCGGGTTCAGGATCAGCGTGCCGCGTTCGGCTGGGGCCGGGCGCTGCAACGCGTCCATGGTCTTGAACTCGACGGCATGGGCCACACCGGCCCGCTCGGCATTGCGGGTGGCGAAGTCAGTCATGCGGAACGACACGTCGCCGGCGAACACTGGCACCGCCGGCGCATGGATGCGCGCCTGCGCGGCTTCCTTCATCTCGCGCCAGGCCGCGGCCTCGGTGCGGAACGGCGCCAGCTTCTCGAAGGCGAAGCTGCGTTGCAGACCGGGCGCGATGCCGCAGGCCAACTGCGCCGCCTCGATGGCGATAGTGCCGGCGCCGCAGCAGGGGTCGAGCAGCGGCCCGTCTTCGACGCGGCCCTGCCATCCGGCGGCGGCCAGCATCGCAGCGGCGAGGGTTTCCTTCAGCGGTGCCTCGCCTTTGTCTTCGCGCCAGCCGCGCTTGAACAGGGCTTCGCCCGACAGGTCGACATACAGCTGCGCATGCCGTTCACCCACATGCAGCACCAGTGACAGGTGCGGGTGGCGCGGGTCGACGTCGGGGCGTTCGCCGGTGGCCTCGCGCATCACGTCGCACAGCGCGTCCTTGATGCGCAGACCGGCGAAGTGCAGGCTCTGCAGCGGCGAGCGCACCGCGGTGGTGTCGACCCGCAGCGTCTGGCGCGGCGTGATCCAGTCGGGCCAGTGCACGCTGCGGGCCAGTTCGTAGAGATCGTCCTCGCGGTCGTACGGGCCTTCGGCCACCTGCCACAGCACGCGCTGGGCCAGGCGGCTCTCCAGGTGCAGGCGCATCGCGGTGACGGGGCTGCCGATCAGCGCCACGCCGCCGCGACCGGGCTGCACCGAGGCCGCGGCCTTGTCGGCGCCATGGGCCTGTAGCAGCGTGCGCAACTCGTCGGCCAGCAGTGGCTCGACGCCGGCGGCGCAGGGCAGAAAAAGGGGAGAAGGGTTCACGGGCAAACGACCTGGGGCGACCCGGCTGCAAAGGCTCGATTGTCGCCGCCCGGTCGCTGCGCCGTCAGCGGCTGGGCGTGGGCGTGGCGCGCGCGTCTTCGACGATGCCGATCTGGCGCATCAGCGTCAGGATGTCGTAGTAGTCGCGGTGCAGGGCCATCAGGCCGTTCTTGCCAGCGCGGCAGATGGCCACGCCCGGCACGGCATAACGCTTCTGCGTGGGCGGGTAGACCTTGCCGTTGATGAAGATCGGCCCGGTGGCGGTACCCGACCAGATCCATTCCAGCGCAAAACCGTCGGCGTTGCCGCAGTGGCTGGTGTAGTCGATGCGCGAGTCCTTCGAGAAGGCGAACATGAAGCGGCAGAACTTGCTGGCACCGGCGCGACCGTCATACACGTCGCCGTAGCTGGACTCGATGTACTGACCGTCTTCCTCGAAGTAGTTGCCGATTTGGTTGCCGTCGCCGCAGCTCCAGACGTTGGTGTACGCCTGCATAAATCCGGGCTGGCCATAGGGAACGATCACGGGCAAGGTCATGGGCTTCTCCTCTGAAGTGAATGGGGCAGGCACAACACGTAGCGACATCGCCCGCACGAGCACATGATGCTAGGTCGTGCCGCCACGACCGCCATCGTTGGCTCGGACGAGTATTGAAATCAAATTCGAATGCGGCTGCCCGCTGGCAAACACTGACGACTCATTGCGCCGGGGTCGGGGTCCGAGGGCGCTTCAAGGCTTCGAGGAAATCGTCCAGCGTCAGCACCGGGCAGATGAACCGCACGCCCAGCGCCAGCAGCTCGGGGTCGCCGCTGACCAGCGCATGGGCCCGGCCAGCCATGGCCAGACGCGCGAAGGCCAACGCCATCGGGTCGCCGGCAGCAGCGCCCTCGTCGGCCGCGGCGACCCGCACACGCACCGCATGCGGCAGGTACTCACCGATCAGGTTTTCATGCTCGCTGCGGCTCAGCTGCAGGCGCGGATGCGCCAGCTTGGCGGCCAGGTCGGCCAGCGTGGTCTTGCACACCATCGGGCGGCAACGGCCACTTTGCCAGGCCCGCCGCAGCAGGGCGGCCGAACCGCCGCCGAACACCAGCGCCGACACCACCACCGCGGTGTCGATGACCACGCGCGGCGGCCGGCCCGGGCTGTTGCGCAATTGGATGGTCATACGGTGTTCTCCGTGGTGCGACGCGGCGTGCGACGAATGATGCGGCAGGGAGGGCAACTTGTAACACCAGCATAGCAGCGGCCCCAGCCGGTTCCCTGCCACACCCGTTGGCCCTGGCGCGCAGCAGCCGGCCGACGCGTGAGAAGATCGCCACCTTAACTGCATCGTGCCCCGCCCCGTTCCATGACCCGTGTCCCGAGCCCCTGCGTCAACATCTGCCGCATGCACCCGGTTTCGGGCCTGTGCGAAGGCTGCGGCCGCACGCTGGACGAGATCGCCGCATGGTCACGGCTGGACGACGACGCCAGGCAGCGCATCTGGCAGCAGCTGGCACTGCGACATCAATCGGGCCGAGTGCCCGACACCGCCACCCGCGCATGAGGCCGCAGGGATCAGGGTGTGGACAGCGCGCGGCGCGCCCGCGCGCGAAGGGCTGCCAGTGAGCGCGCAGCCGGCTGGCCGCAGCCGTCCCCAATCTGTGCGGCTGGTGCCGATGGCGGTGTCATGGCTCGATGCGGTGATGGCCATCGAGGTGGTTGCCTACCCGTTCCCCTGGACCCGCGGCAATTTCCTCGATTCATTGGCCGCCGGCCATCCGATGCACTGCCTGATCGATGGCAGAGGCGAACTGCTGGGCTACATGGTCACCTTGGCCGGTGTGGATGAGATCCACCTGCTCAACATCACCGTGGCGCCGCAGCATGAGGGCTGCGGCTGGGCCCGCACCATGCTCCATGCGCTGGTGCGCCATGCGCGCGCCACCGGCCTGGCCTTCATCTGGCTCGAAGTGCGCCCCAGCAATGCCCGCGCCCGGCGCCTGTACGAGAGGTTCGGGTTCGAGCAGATCGGCCTGCGGCGCGGCTACTACCCGGCCGAGGGCGGCCAGCGCGAAGACGCGCTGGTGATGCGCCGTGCCGTGGGCACCGACCCCCCGTCGCCGGAGCGCCCACATGCCGTGGACTGAGCGCCAGCAGGCCCTGCTGGGTGAGATGGGCATCCACCTGTGGCCGGGCGCGACAGCCGATGCGGACGCGCCGGTTGAAGCCGCTGCCCGCACCGAGAGTTCGGCCGCGATCAACCCGCCACCACAGCCCGCAGCGGCGCGGCCGGCAGCAACGGCAACAGCGGCGCGGCCGGCACCACCCGCCATCGTTCGCGAGTCGGCGCTGCGACCCGCCGGTGTGGCCACGATGGGCTGGCCCGAACTGCGTGAGGCCGTCGCGCAGTGCCGCGCCTGCGGCCTGTGCGAAGGGCGGCAGAACACCGTCTTCGGCGCGGGCAACGAACAGGCGCACTGGATGCTCGTCGGCGAAGCCCCGGGCGAACAGGAGGACCGGCAGGGCGAGCCCTTTGTCGGCAAGGCCGGCCAACTGCTCGATGCAATGCTGCAGGCCGTCGGCCTGACGCGCGGCGCCGCCGAGCCGGCACGGCAGGTGTACATCGCCAATGTGCTCAAGTGCCGCCCGCCGCACAACCGAAACCCGGAGCCACAGGAAGTGGCGCAGTGCGAGCGTTATCTGGTGCGGCAGGTGGAGCTACTGGCACCCCGGCTGATCCTGGCCATGGGCCGTTTCGCGGTCCAGTCGCTGCTCAAGACACAGGAGCCGATCGGCCGCCTGCGCGGCAAGGTTCACAGCTACCACGGCGTGCCGGTGGTGGTGACGTACCACCCGGCCTACCTGCTGCGCAACCCGCTGGACAAGGCTCGGTCGTGGGAAGACCTGTGCCTGGCGCGCGAGGTGTTGGCGGGCGTTTCAACGGCGTAAGAGGCGCGCCGCGTCCAGCGCGAAATAGGTCAGCACGCCGTCGGCCCCGGCGCGCTTGAAGGCCAGCAGTGCTTCCATCATCACGGCGTCGTGGTCGAGCCAGCCATTGAGGGCAGCAGCCTTAAGCATCGCGTACTCGCCGCTGACCTGGTAGGCGAAAGTGGGCACACGGAATTCGTCCTTCACGCGCCGCACCACGTCGAGGTACGGCATGCCGGGCTTGACCATCACCATGTCGGCCCCCTCGGCGATGTCGAGGGCGACTTCGCGCAGCGCCTCGTCGCTGTTGCCCGGGTCCATCTGGTAAACCTTCTTGTCGCTTTTGCCGAGGTTGCCGGCGGAGCCGACGGCGTCGCGGAAGGGGCCGTAGAAGGCGCTCGCATACTTGGCGCTGTAGGCCATGATGCGCGTGTGGATCAGGTGCTGAGCCTCCAGCGCGCGGCGGATCGCGCCGATGCGGCCGTCCATCATGTCGCTCGGCGCCACGATGTCGACACCGGCCTGGGCTTGCACCAGCGCCTGCTTGACCAGCGCCTCGAGGGTCTCGTCGTTCAGCACGTAGCCGGTGTCGTCGATCAGTCCGTCCTGGCCGTGCGTGGTGTACGGGTCGAGCGCCACATCGGTCATCAGACCCAGCTCGGGAAAGCGCCGTTTCAGTTCCGCCACCGCCCGCGGCACCAGGCCCTCGGCATTCCAGGCCTGGCGTCCGTCGGGCGACTTGTGGCTGGCGTCGAGCACCGGGAACAGCGCCATCACCGGCACCCCCAGCGAAACGCACTGCTCGGCCAGTGGCAGCAAGCGGTCGAGCGTCAGGCGCTGCACGCCGGGCATCGACGCGACGTCCTGCACCTGGTTCGCGCCGTCGAGCAGGAACACCGGGTAGATCAGGTCGCTGGGTCGCAGCTCGTGCTCGCGCACCAAGGCACGGGTGAAGGCATCGCGACGCAGCCGGCGCGGCCGCTGCAGGGGATAGGGAGCTGAGACTGTCATGGGGGGCCCGAAGCAGGGGCCAGGACGCCCTGGGGTGAGCCCTGGGATTGCGCCGGCGCCCGACGCTGCTAAACTTGTCCTTGAATGATACGTCGCAAGGCGTTCGTTCCCTGCTTTTCCTCCCTGAGCAGGTGCCTTACCGTGTTGACAGCGTTAAGGCTTTGCAGCCCCAGCCCATGGCTGGGGCTCTTTTTTTGGTCAGCCCTGCTGCAGGCGGCGCTCCAGAAAATCCAGCCGGTCCTGGCCCCAGAAAATCTCGCCCGCCACCACATAGCTGGGCGCACCGAACACACCGACCGCGATGGCGGCCGCGGTATAGGTCTCATAGCGCTCATGCACGGCTTGGCTGTGCGCGGCCTCGAGCCGGGCCGCCGGCACGCCCTGCGCATCCAAAATGGCCAGCAGCGTGACTTCATCGGCGATGTTGCGGTTCTGGGCCCAGACGGCACGCAACACGGCGCCGGTGACCTTCAGCGCTGCGGCCGTGCCGTCATGCTGGTCCACCGCGATGATGAGCTGCGCCGCGAGGCCCGGATCCACCGGGAAAAAGGTGGGCTCCGGATTGAGCGGCGCGTTCAGCCAGCGGCTGAAGCGCTGCAGCTCCAGCAGCCGATAGGCCTGGCGCTGCGGCGCACGTTTGGCCAGTGGCAGGCCGCCCGACATCGGGAACACCTTGCCGCCCAGATCCACCGGCCGCACGCGCACCTCGGCGCCGGCCGCCTGCGCGATATCGCACAGGCGCTGATGGCCAAGATAGGTCCACGGCGAGTTGGGCGCGAAGTAGTAGTCGATGGTGACGGTCATGGCGTTCCCGGTTGTCGGCCGCCGGGCCGCCGCCAGACCTTAACGCATCCCTCGAAGCGCTGTCGGCGCAGGCTTGTTGACGCCAGCCAACGCGTCCAGAGGGCCGTTCTCAGCGCCGCTGGAACACCGGGTCGGCCCGCACGCCGTAGCCCGCGTCTACCGGCGGCACCACGGGCTCGTCCAGCCGCGCCGGCCCGCTGGCGTTGAGCTCGTCGAACCAGGTTGAACGCGGCGGCTCGCCACCGCTGCGTACGCCCAGATCCATCGGCAGCGTCGGGCTGGCGGTCTCGACCGCATCATCCAGCTCGGGCACCAGCGTCCTGCGCACGGCGATGGGGTCGGGCAGCCAGGCCTCGTCCCAGACCTGCAGCGTGACCCCCACCGCACGCAACACCCGCTCGATGCGCTGATGGCGCTTGCGCGCGCGCTCGCTCATGCTGCGGCCGGTCTCGCGCACCTCGACCACCGCCACCACGTTGGAGGCCCGGTCACACACCAGCAGGTCGACGCAGACGCTGCCCACCCGGCGCATCCATTCGGCATACGACAGGCGCGCCGGCACGCCCACGAAACGAGCCACCGGCACCTGCGCGAAGACCAGGTACTCGGGCACCGAACGCCGCAGCAACTCGTAAGCCCGACGGTGGCGGTGCGTGAGCAACCGGGTCGCTTCAGGCGGCCAGCCGGTGAGCGTGTCGACCGCATCGAGCGATCGGCCGGGAACCTTGAGCGCCGTGGGACGCTGCATTCGCCAAAGGGCCCAGACGATCAACGCCGCCACCAGCAGGCCCGCCAGCAACCACCGGCCCTGCCCCTCCGCCAGAAGTGAGAAATCCATCACGACAAGCTAACAACCGAGCCCGCCAGCGTCAATCCGCCAGCAGGGGGAATGCGTCGCTGAATGTTACGGGCGTCGAGCGATTGACGCCCCCCGAGGGGGTGAGTCAACTCGGGGTGGCCCAGCGTTGACTCATAAGCTCACATGCCCATGCCGGGCAGGCCGCGGCCGCCCATGCGCTTCATCATCTTCATCAGGCCGCCGCCCTTCATCTTCTTCATCATGTCGCGCATCTGCTCGAACTGCTTGAGCATGCGGTTCACATCCTGCACCTGCACGCCGGCACCGGTGGCGATGCGGCGCTTGCGGCTGGCCTTGATGAGCTCGGGCTTGCGGCGCTCCAGCGGGGTCATCGCGTTGATGATGCCTTCCATGCGACGCACGTCGCGTTCGGCGCGGTCCATGTCGGCATTGCCGGCCTTGGCGGCCAGTTCGGACGGCAGCTTGTCGATCAGCCCGGCCAGGCCGCCCATCTTCTTCATCTGGCTCATCTGGTCGCGGAAGTCTGTGAGGTCGAAGCCCCCACCCGACTTGACCTTGTCGGCCAGCTTCTGCGCCGCCTGCAGATCGATGCCCTTCTGCACCTCCTCGACCAGCGCGACGATGTCGCCCATGCCCAGCACCCGGCCGGCATGACGCTCGGCATCGAACACTTCGAGGCCATCGACCTTCTCCGACACGCCGGCAAACTTGATCGGCACGCCGGTGATGGCCCGCACCGACAGCGCCGCACCGCCGCGCGAGTCGCCGTCGAGCTTGGTCAGCACCACGCCGGTCAGGGGCAGCGCCTCCTTAAAGGCCTTGGCGGTGTTGATCGCATCCTGGCCCTGCATGGCATCGACGACGAACAGCGTCTCGATCGGTTGGAGCACCGCATGCAGGTCACGGATCTCGGCCATCAGCGCCTCGTCGATGGCCAGGCGCCCAGCGGTGTCGACGAGCAGCACATCGAAGTAGTGGCGGCGCGCATGGTCGATCGCGGCCAGGGCAATGTCATGCGGCTTCTGGTCGGGCTGCGACGGGAACCATTCGGCGCCGGCCTGGCGCGTCACCGTCTTGAGCTGTTCGATCGCGGCCGGCCGGTACACGTCCGCCGAGACGGTGAGCACCTTCTTCTTGCGCTTCTCGATCAGGTGCTTGGCGAGCTTGGCGGTGGTGGTGGTCTTGCCGGCGCCCTGCAGGCCGGCCATCAGGATGA
>JBDTQF010000009.1:0-33269 GCA_039932275.1 Burkholderiales bacterium | reverse complement strand
CCGGGCCTGTACATGCAGACCCACGTGGCCGAGAACCGCGCCGAGGTGCAGTGGGTGGCCGAGCTGTTTCCCGCCGCGCGCAGCTACCTCGACGTGTACCACCAGGCCGGCCTGTTGAACGAGCGCGCGGTGCTGGCGCACGGCATTTGGCTCGACGATGCCGACCGCGCCGTGCTGCGCGACCGCGGCGCGCAGCTCGCCTTCTGCCCCAGCTCCAACCTGTTCCTCGGCAGCGGCTTGTTCGACTGGCCGGGTGCCGAGGCCGCGGGTGTGGCCGTCTCGCTGGCCAGCGACGTGGGCGGCGGCACCAGCCTGTCGATGCAGCGCAACCTGGCCGACGCCTACAAGGTGCAGGCGCTGCGCGGCAACCGTCTCAGCGCCTGGAAGGCCCTGCATGCCGCCACCCGCGGCGCGGCCGAGGCGCTGCATCTGGCGCAGGAGATCGGCTCGTTCGACACCGGCTGTGCCGCCGATGTGGCGGTGTGGGACTGGGCCGTGGGCCCGCTGGCGCCGCACCGCGACGCGCTGGTGCGCAGCCTGCACGAGCGGGTCTTTGCCTGGATGACGCTGAGCGACGAGCGCAACCTGGTCGAAACCTATGTGGCAGGTGCGCCGCGTTTTCAGCGGGCCCCGTGACTTGATTGCAAGGGAACTGTTTTGAACCCAACCATCGCGCCAAGGCTAGAGCTTCGCCACATCAGCAAGCAGTACCCCGCCGTCAAGGCCAACGACGATGTGCACCTGACGGTCGCGCCCGGCCAGATCCACGCCGTGCTGGGTGAGAACGGTGCGGGCAAGTCCACGTTGATGAAGATCATCTACGGCGCGGTCAAACCCGATGCCGGCGAGATGCTATGGAACGGCCGGCCGGTGGCGGTGCGCAACCCGCAGGAGGCGCGCGCGCTGGGCATCGCGATGGTGTTCCAGCACTTCAGCCTGTTCGACACGCTGACGGCGGCCGAGAACGTCTGGCTCGGCCTGGACAAGTCGATGTCGTTGCCCCAGGTCATTGCCCGCATCCGCGAGGTCGCGCAGGAGTACGGGCTGGAAGTGGACCCGCTGCGCCCGGTGCACTCGCTCAGCGTGGGCGAGCGCCAGCGGGTCGAGATCGTGCGGGCGCTGCTGACGAACCCGCAGCTGCTGATCCTTGACGAACCCACCTCGGTGCTCACGCCGCAGGCAGTCGAGAAGCTGTTCATCACGCTGCGCAAGCTCAGCGCCGCGGGCTGCGCCATCCTGTACATCAGCCACAAGCTCGACGAGATCCGCGCGCTGTGCCACCACTGCACCGTGCTGCGCGGCGGCAAGGTCACGGGCGAGGTCGATCCGACGAAGGAAAGTAATGCGTCGCTCTCGCGGCTGATGATCGGCGCCGAGCCGCCGCCGCTGCAGCACCGGCCGGCGCAGCTGGGCGCGGCGGCGCTGACGCTGCGCGGCCTGTCGCTGGTGCGGCAGGAGCCGTTCGGTACCGACCTGAAGAACGTCTCGGTCGAGGTGCGTGCCGGTGAGGTCGTCGGCATCGCTGGCGTGTCGGGCAACGGCCAGCAGGAGCTGATGGCGGCGCTGTCGGGCGAAGACCCACGCGCGCCGCGTGGCAGCGTGCAGCTGTTCGGGCACGACATTGCCTCGGCCTCGCCGCGGGCGCGCCGCAAGCTCGGGCTGCACTTCGTGCCGGAAGAAAGGCTGGGCCGCGGCGCGGTGCCCACGCTGTCGCTGGCGCAGAACGTGTTGCTTACCCGCACAGAGGGCGTGGGGCGCAGCGGCTGGCTGCGCATGGCCGCTATCGCACAGCAAGCCCAAGAGCTGATCGAGCGCTACAAGGTCAAGGCCGGTGGGCCGGGCGCGGCGGCCAAGTCGCTGTCGGGTGGCAACCTGCAGAAGTACCTGGTGGGGCGCGAGATCGAGGCGCAGCCCAAGGTGCTGATCGTCTCGCAGCCCACCTGGGGCGTGGACGTGGGCGCGGCGGCGCAGATCCGCGCGGCGCTGCTGGCGCGGCGCAACGCCGGCTGCGCGCTGCTGGTGGTGAGCGAGGAGCTGGACGAGCTGTTCGAGATCTGCGACCGGCTGGTGGTCATCGCGCAGGGCCGGCTGTCGCCGTCCATCCCCACCGCCGAGGCCACGGTGGAGCGCATCGGCGAATGGATGTCCGGGCTGTGGGACGCCCCTGTGTTGGCACAAGCGGAGGTGGCCCATGCTCAAGCTTGAAGCCCGCCCGCAGCCGTCGACGCTGATGTCGCTGCTGTCGCCGCTGATCGCGCTGGCGTTGACGCTGCTGATCGGTGTGGCGCTGTTCATGCTGCTGGGCAAGGATCCCGTCAAGGCGCTGAGCGTGTTCTTCATCGAGCCGGTGAAGAGCGTGGCCGCGCTGTCGGAGCTGAGCGTCAAGGCGGTGCCGTTGATGCTGATCGCGCTGGGCCTGGCGGTGTGCTTTCGCTCCAACCTGTGGAACATCGGCGCGGAGGGCCAGTTCATCCTCGGCGCGCTGGCCGGCGGCTGGGTGGCGATGCAGGCCGATGCGCACACCTCACGCTGGATCGTGCTCGCCATCATGCTGGCCGGCATGCTGGGCGGCATGGCCTGGGCCGGCATCACGGCGCTGCTGCGCGACCGCTTCAACGCCAGCGAGATCCTGGTCAGCCTGATGCTGGTGTACGTGGCCGACATGCTGCTGAGCTACCTGGTCTACGGGCCGTGGAAGGACCCGGCCGGCTACAACTTCCCGCAGACCATCACCTTTGCCGCGCCCACCAAGGTGCCGCGGCTGATCGACGGGCTGCGGCTCAACATTGGCGCACCGATTGCGCTGGCCGCGGTGGCAGCCTTCTGGGTGTTCCTGTTCCGCACCTACCAGGGCTTTGCGCTGCAGGTGGGCGGGCTGGCGCCGGCCGCGGCGCGTTATGCCGGCTTCTCGTCGCGCAATGCACTGTGGACGGCGCTGCTGTGTTCGGGCGGCATGGCCGGGCTGGCCGGGGCGCTGGAGGTCTCGGGCCCATTGGGTCAGCTCACGCCGTACGTGCCGGCTGGCTACGGCTTCGCCGCCATCATCGTGGCCTTCGTCGGCCGGTTGCATCCGGTGGGCATCGTGTTCTCGGCGTTGCTGATGAGCATGTTCTACATCGGTGGTGAGCTGGCGCAGTCGCGGCTGGGGCTGCCGAAGTCGCTGACGGGTGTGTTCCAGGGGCTGCTGCTGTTTTCGCTGCTGGCCTGCGACACGCTGATCCACTACAGGATCCGGCGCACCGGACAAGGAGCCAAGACATGAACGAAATCGCGTTGCTGATCGCGGCATCGCTCAGCGCCGGCACGGTGCTGGCCATCGCGGCGCTGGGGCTGCTGATCAACGAACGGGCCGGCGTCGTCAACCTCGGTGCCGAGGGCATGATGCTGGTGGCCGCCATCGCCGGCTTCGCCACCTCGGTGCACACCGGCAACGACTGGCTCGCTTTCGGTGCCGGCGCGGTGGCTGGCGCGTTGATGGCGGCAGCCTTTGGTGCATTGGTGATCTGGCTCAACACCAACCAGTACGCCACCGGCCTGGCCCTGAGCCTGTTCGGCAGCGGCTTCTCGGCCTTCATCGGCCTGAAGTACACGCAGGAGAAGCTGGCCGAGCGGGTGCAGTTCCACATCCCCGGGCTGGGTGATCTGCCTCTCGTCGGCCCGGCGCTGTTTCGCCACCATCCGATGGTCTACCTGACGGTGGCTTTCATGCTGGCGCTGGCCTGGTTTCTCTACCGCTCGCGCGCCGGGCTGGTGCTGCGCGCGGTGGGCGAATCGCCCGAGTCGGCGCATGCGCTGGGCTACCCGGTGCGGCGCATCCGCTTTGCGGCGGTGGTGATGGGCGGCGCGCTGTGCGGGGTCGCCGGTGCGTTCCTGTCGGTGATCTACACGCCGCTGTGGGTGGAGGGCATGACCGCCGGCAAGGGCTGGATCGCCCTGGCGCTCACTACCTTCGCCACCTGGCGGCCTGCGCGCGTGCTGCTTGGCGCGTACCTGTTCGGCTTCGTCACCATGCTGCAGTTCCACCTGCAGGGCGAGGGTGTCGAGATTGCCAGCCAGTGGCTGACCATGCTGCCTTACGTGGCCACCATCGTGGTGCTGGTGCTGATCTCTCGCAACCCGGCGTGGATCCGGGCCAACATGCCAGCCTCCATCGGCAAGCCTTTCTTCCCAGGTAGCTGAAGAGCCGGACGCCAAAGGAAAAAGGGCCGGGATGCTTTCGCATCCCGGCCCTTCGTTTTTGGCTGCTTCGATCAGAAGTTGTGCTTCAGGCCCACTGCCATGGTGTTGCCGGTCTTCAGGCTGGTGACCTTGTCGTTCATGTACACGGCGTAGATGTCGGTGCGCTTGGACAACATGTGGTCATAGCCGATGCTGGTCGTCGTGTGTGTCGAGCCGCCCGAGATCTTCGACTGACCCCAGGCGGCCATGAACTTTCCCATCGGGCCCACCGGCGCTGACAGGCTCAGGTTGCTGATCTTGACCTTGCTGACGCTGGCCTTGTCGTCGATGTCGGTGTACTGACCGTACAGCTTGACCGGTCCGAAGTCATACGCGGCACCGACACCGGTGGTGGTTTCCTTCTGGCCGCCCAGGCCCACGCCCACCGACTGCCACGACACGGTGGCGCTGAACGGGCCACCGAAATACAGCGCATGCGCACCGGTGTTCTGCTTGCCATTGCCTTCGGCAGCGGCCACCTGCGCGGCGGCAGAGAAGCCGCCGAACGACGGCGACGAGTAGGTCACCGAGTTGCTCCAGCCGGTGTCGCCCTGGATGCTGGCCGCAGCACCGCGCGCATCGATGAAGCGCTGGATGATGGTCGGCGAGAAGCCGAACGAATCACCGAAGCTGTTGAACAGCAAGGCCGACAGGAAGGTCAGGTTGGTGGTGCGGCCGACCTTCAACGAGCCGAAGCTGCCGGTCAGGCCCACGTTGGCAGCGCGGGCCCAGAAGTTGTCGCCGTTAAAACGGCCGGCTTCGCCGCTGTCGCTGCGCAGGAAGCTTTCCAACGCGAAGGTGGCCTTCAGCCCGCCGCCCAGGTCCTCCGAGCCGCTGAAGCCAATGAAGCTGGTGACCATGTCGCCGGTACCCACGGCCTTGATCTTGTTGGCGCCGGCCAACTGGTACTGGCCGATGGCCGTGTCGATGGTGCCGTAGATCTTGATGTTGCTCTGTGCGTGCACGGCGCCGGCCAGCACGGACAGGGAGAAGAGAGCGAGTGCGGAAGTGAGGGTGCGGTTCATGCTGATTTCCTGTGGGTTGAAGTGAACGGGCGGAGCGAGAAATGAAGCGAGGGGACGAGACGTTGAAAGTGAAAACAGTCGTGCGTACAAACGTCATGTGTTTTTGTATTCAGTGCTCGGCTATTTTTTGTTCCTCATTGCACCCGTGGCAAGAGGTGTAGACGATGTGCAACTACGTCAAAAGACGTATATGGCATAAGCATGTTTGAGAGATTGATGGGTGCGCAACGGGCGCTGCGATGCCTGCTTGAAACTGGCATGTGGTTTGCATACACGTTTGTTCAGAACACGGTTCCGTTCACCCGGTTGCCGTGTGTATGCACGCCGATTCGGCCAGCGCAATAATCCGTAGCGCCAAGGTCGGGCGGCCGCGTGGCCTGCCCCGAGAGCTGTCCGGCTCGGGCGGTTGTTGTCTGCATGAAACTGGCCCAGACGGCGCCACGCCTTCTTATGTTTCCTTGACAGGAGTGAGACCCATGACCGACACGAGCAAGCGTTCCCTGTTCAGGCTCGCCGCACTGACATCCGTTGCCTTGGCAGCGCTGGCGGCAGGCTGCGGCAAGAAGGAGGAGGCGCCACCCGCCGCGCCAGCCGCGTCCGAAGCAGCTGCAGCGCCGGCCAAGCCCGCGCCGCTGCAGGTGGCCTTTGCCTACGTCGGCCCGGTGGGTGACGCCGGCTGGACCTTTGCGCACGACAGCGCCCGCAAGGCCGCCGAGGCCGAGTTCGGCGACAAGATCAAGACCACCTTCGTCGAGAACGTGCCCGAGGGCGCCGATGCCGAGCGCGTGATCCGCGACCTGGTGGGCCAGGGCAACAAGCTGGTGTTCGGCACCACCTTCGGCTACATGGAGCCGATGCTCAAGGTCGCGGCCGACAGCAAGGACGTCAAGTTCGAACATGCCACCGGCTACAAGACCGCCGAGAACATGCGCACCTACGACAGCCGCACTTACGAGGGCGCGTACCTGGCAGGCATCATCGCCGGCTCGATGAGCAAGACCGGCACGCTGGGCGTGGTGGCGTCGATCCCCATTCCCGAGGTGATCCGCAACATCAACTCGCTGACGCTGGGTGCGCAATCGGTTAACCCGAAGATCAAGACCAAGGTGGTGTGGGTTAACAAGTGGTTCGACCCGCCTAACGAAGGTGCAGCCGCGCTGTCGCTGATCAACGGCGGTGCCGACGTGCTGTTCCAGAACACCGACTCCAGCGCCGTGCTGCAAAAGGCCGAAGAGAAGGGCAAGCTCGCCTTCGGCTGGGATTCCGACATGAGCAAGTTCGGCCCCAACGCGCACCTGGCGTCGGCCGTCATCAACTGGGCGCCGTACTACAAGAAGGCCATCAAGGACGCGCTCGAAGGCACCTGGACCACCGGCTCGTCATGGTGGGGTGTCAAAGAAGGTGCGATCGACATCGTCTCGGTTTCCGACAAGGTGCCCGCCGAGGTGAAGGACAAGATCGAGAAAGCCAAGGCCGGCCTGAAGGACGGCAGCCTGCACCCGTGGACCGGCCCCATCACCGACCAGGCTGGCAAGGAGCTGCTGGCCAAGGGCACGGTCGCCGACGACAAGTTCCTCTCCGGCGTCAACTTCTACGTCAAGGGCGTGGAAGGCAAGATCCCGTCGGGAAAGTAAGCGAGCTCGTTGCAGGCCTTTAGAATGCCCGCACTGCATCAGGTGCCCGACCCGTCGTCCGACGGGGAGGGTGAAACGGGAAGCCGGTGCGTTGAAACCCTCTGGGTTCCAACCATCCCGGCGCTGCCCCCGCAACGGTAAGCGAGGTGTGATCCAGCGGCACGACCACTGGGCTCGATGTTGAGCCTGGGAAGGTGCTGGATCTGCCGGTCGGCATCAAGCCGCCCAGCCACTCGCGAGCCCGGAGACCGGCCTGTTGCACACGAGGCTGTCGTCACGGTGGGTGGCGCGGGCGCGGGGCTCAGATTCAGCGGGTGCTGCCCAGGCAGCGCCGGCCGTGTTGCGTGGCCCTTGCGGTCGCACTCCAGCGGTGAAGACAGTCAGGTTTCCATTCCTTCGCACGGGGCGTGCGAAGCAAGGCCCTCACATGTCAACCGCTGCCAATACTTCCCAAACCCTTTCCCTGACACTCATTGCCACGGCCGTTGTTGTGCTGCTGGCTTCTGCCCAGCCTGCCTATGCGCAAGCCAACAGGGTGCTGGCTGCGGCCGAACTGCCCAAGGTGGTCGTCACCGCCACGCGTGGCGAAAGCCGCGTCGACCAACTGGTGGCCGATGTCACCGTGCTCACGCGGGCCGACATCGAACGGGCGCAAGGCCATACGCTGGCCGAGTTCCTGGGCATGCAGGCCGGCATCCAGTCGTCCAGCAACGGCGGCCCCGGCCAGACCGATGCGATCTACCTGCGCGGTCTGGAAGGCCGCCACACGCTGCTGCTGGTGGACGGCATGCGCCTGGGCTCCGCCACCACCGGCGAGCCCACCTTGTCCAACCTGCCGCTGGCCGACATCGAGCGCATCGAGATCGTGCGTGGCCCCTTGGCCAGCCTGTATGGCAGCGATGCCGTGGCCGGCGTGGTGCAGGTATTCACCCGCCGCGCTCGCGAACAGTCGGTGGCCAACGGCTCGATCAGTGCTGGGCGTTATGGCCAGGTGCAGGCCACTGCCGGCTGGGCGGGCACCGAGGGACCGTGGAGCCTGGCGTTCCAGGTGGCGCATGACGAGGCCAGCGGCTTCTCGGCCACCAACCCTCGCAACACCTTCTCGTACAACCCCGACAGCGACGGCTACAACCGCAACTCCGGCAGCGCCAGAGTGGGCCTGCGCCTGGGCGGCGACTGGCAGGCCCAGGCCCGGCTGTTCAGTTCAGAGAGTCTCAACGACTACGACGACGGCCCCGGCCCGTCTGCCACCTTCCGTCAACGCAACCAGGTGGGGGCGGCCGATGTGGGCGGCACGGTGCTGCCGGGCTGGAAGACCAAGCTCTCGCTGGGCCGTTCGCGCGACGGCTACAACGCTGTGAGCGTGTCGTCGCCGTTCAGCCAACTGGGTGAGATCGCCACCACGCAGCGCCAGGTCAGTCTGGAGAACAACATCGCCACGCCCGTCGGCAACCTGCTGGTGCTGGGCGAGCAGCTGCACCAGAACGTCGACAAGCCCGGTCTGCAGAACTACAGCGTGCGCGAACGCCGCGTCAACGCGCTGGGCCTGGGGCTCAATGGCGACAGCGGGGCGCACCTGTGGCAGCTCAGTGGGCGGCGTGACCAGAACTCGCAGTACGGTGCACAGAAGACCGGCAGCGCGGGCTATGGCTGGCGTTTCATGCCTGGGTGGACGGTGGGCGGTCAGGTGGGCTCTGCGTTCGTGGCGCCGTCGTTCAATGACCTTTATTGGCCGAATGACGGCTTTGGCCAAGGCAACCCGAACCTGCGGCCCTCGCGATCGCGCAATGCCGAGCTGAGCCTGGGTTTCAAGCAGAACCAGTTGCAGGCCAAGGTGACCGCGCACCGTGCCCGCGTTACCGATTTGATTCAGTGGGTCGAGACCCCGCCGGGCAGCTTCTTCTACGTGCCGTCCAACGTGGCGCGGGCCGCGGTGGACGGCATCACCCTGCAGGGGCAGGTGCCCTTGGCCGGGCTGCTGTGGCAGGGCAGCGTGGACCACCTCAACGCGCGTGATCAAGACACCGGCAAGGAGCTGGCGCGCCGGGCCCGCAACGTGGCCCGCCTCGGTGCCGATCGCCAGGCCGGCGAATGGCGCTACGGCGCCAGCCTGGCGGGTTACTCCGGTCGCTGGAGCGATGCGGCCAACACCAGCCGGCTGAGCGGCTACGCGGTGCTGGACTTGCGCACCGACTGGCAGTTCCAGCGCGACTGGAGCGTGGGTGCGCGCCTGAACAACGCGCTGGACCGCCACTATGAAACCGCGCTGGGCTACAACCAGCCCGGCCGCGCGCTGATGGTGACCCTGCGCTACCAAGGTCACTAAAGCGACATGTCCCGCGCCCTGCGCCTCTGGTCGATCCTGACCCTGCTGCTGCTGGGCACCATCGCCTGGGCGCTGGCCAGTGGCAGCACCAGCATCCCGTTGAGCGACATCCCGCGCCTGCTGTTCAGCCCCGACGGCGGCGCCGAGGCCGAGATCCTGCAGCGGTTGCGGTTGCCGCGGGTGTTGTCGGCGGTGGCGGTGGGGGCGTTGCTGTCGGTGGCGGGGGCGCTGATGCAGGTGCTGCTGCGCAACCCGCTGGCCGACCCGTATGTGCTGGGGCTGAGCAGCAGCGCGGCGGCCGGGGCGCTGGGCATGATGGCGCTGGGCGCCAGCGTCTGGCTGGTCAACCTCGGGGCTTTCGGCGGGGCACTGCTGGCGGTGGTGCTGGTGTTCACGCTGGCGCGGCGCGAGCTGGGGCGGCTGGATGTGCTCAGCGTCAGCGACGAATCACCGCGGCTGCTGCTCACCGGCGTGATGGTGTCGTCGCTGGCGATGGCGGTGGTCAGCATGATCCTCACGCTCACGCCGACCGACCGGCTGCGCGGCATGCTGTTCTGGATGCTGGGCGATTTGTCGGGTGCCGACGGCGCCGGCTGGCCTTGGGCGGCGCTGGGCATCATCTTGCTGGCGCTGGCGCCGCTGGGCCGCGAGCTCAACCTGCTGCTGCGCGGGCCGGGCCCGGCGCAGATGCTGGGGGTGGCGGTGGGCCGGGTGCGCCTGGTGGTGTACCTGGTGGCCTCGCTGACCGCGGCGGTGGCGGTCACCACCGCGGGCAGCATCGGCTTCGTCGGCCTGGTGGTGCCGCATGCGTTGCGGCTGCTGATCGGCAACGACCAGCGCGTGCTGCTGCCGGCCTGTGCGCTGGCGGGGGCGGCCTTCCTGCTGGCGGCCGATACCGCGGCGCGCACCTTCTGGGCGCCGCAGCAGTTGCCGGTGGGGGTGCTGACGGCCATGGTCGGCGCGCCCAGCTTCATTGCCTTGCTGGCGCGGCGCGGGGGGCGGCGATGACGCCGGTGAGCGCGGCCGCACCGCTGTTGCGCACCACGCAGCTCACGGTGAAGGTGGGCGAGCGGGTGCTGGTGGCGGCACTTGATCTGGTGGTGCAACCCGGCCAGTTCTGGTGCCTGCTGGGCCCGAATGGGGCCGGCAAGACGCTGCTGCTGCACACGCTGGCCGGTGCGCGGGCGCCGGGGCAGGGGGCGGTCGCCGTCGCTGGCCGCGCGCTGGCCGAGTGGCCGCCGGCTGCATTGGCGCGCCAGCGCGGGCTGCTGCCGCAGCAGCTGCACGATGCCTTCTCGGCGTCGGTGCTCGACGTGGTGCTGCAGGGCCGCCACCCGCACCTGGCCCGCTGGGCCTGGGAGGGTGAGGCCGAGCAGGCGCTGGCCCGCCAGGCGCTGGCGCGGGTGGGCCTGGCCGGCTTCGAGGCGCGCGACGTGCTCACGCTGTCGGGCGGCGAGCGCCAGCGGGTGGCGCTGGCCACGCTGCTGGTGCAGGACCCGCCGCTGGTGCTGCTCGACGAACCGCTGGCGCACCTCGATCTGGCGCACCAGTTGGAAGTGGCCGCACTGCTGGCGGCCGAGGTGCATGAGCGCGGCCGCGCGGTGGTCATGTCGGTGCACGACCTCAGCCTGGCGCAACGGGTCGGCACCCACGCGCTGCTGCTCGGCCAGGGCGAGGCCTGGGCCGGGCCGATCGACGCGGTCATGCGCGAAGACACGCTCAGCCGCGTCTTCGCGCATGCCCTGCAACGCCACCTGATCGACGGCCGCGTCTGGTGGCTGCCGACCTGATGATCCGATGGACGAACCTTTGATGCCTTTGCAATTCAACATTCCGCCGCTGCCAACCACGCTGGATGCCGCGTTGCGCCACAAGATCGACACCAAGACCAAGCCGCTGGGTGCGTTGGGCCAGCTCGAAGCGCTGGCGCTGCAGGCTGGCCGGGTGCAGGGCACGCTGAGCCCGCAGCTCCGCCAGCCGCAGGTGCTGGTGTTCGCCGGCGACCATGGCATCGCGGCCGAAGGCGTCAGCGCCTACCCGCAGGAAGTCACCTGGCAGATGGTGATCAACTTCCTCGCCGGTGGCGCGGCGGTCAATGTGTTCGCACGCCAGATGGGCATGGCGGTGCGGGTGGTCGATGCCGGCGTGAACCACGACTTCGCGCCGCACCCGGGACTGGTCGATGCGAAGGTAGGCCGCGGCACACGCAACAGCCGCTTTGGCCCGGCGATGACGCATGCCGAGTGCGAGCTGGCGCTGCAGCGCGGCGCCGAGCTGGCACGCGAGGCACAGCGCGCCGGCAGCAATGTGCTGGCCTTCGGCGAGATGGGCATTGCCAACACCAGCGCCGCCGCGCTGCTGCTGCACAAGCTGGGCGGCATCCCTATCGAAGAAGCCACGGGCCGAGGCACCGGCGTTGACGATGCCGGCCTGGCGCACAAGCGGGCCGTGCTGGCCGCCAGTGCCAGTCGCACGCCCGGGCCGCTCAGCCCGTTCGATGCGCTGGCCGAATACGGCGGCTTCGAGATCGCGATGATGGCCGGCGCCATGCTCGCCGCCGCCGAGGCCCGCATGCTGGTGCTGGTGGATGGCTTCATTGCCACCAGCGCGCTGCTGGTGGCCAGTGGCCTGCACCCTGCCGTGCGCGAGGTGTGCGTGTTCGCGCACTGCTCGGCTGAAGCCGGGCACCGGGCCATGCTCAAGGCGCTGAACGCCGTGCCGCTGTTGAACCTTGACCTGCGCCTGGGCGAGGGCACTGGCGCGGTGCTGGCTTACGGGCTGCTGCAGGCGGCCGTGGCGTTCCTGAACGAGATGGCCAGTTTTGAATCCGCGGCCGTCTCCGGCCGCGACTGAGAGGTCCCAACCCATGCCGTTTTTCAAGGAAGAGCTGCGGCTGTTCCTCACTGCCCTGCAGTTCTTTACCCGTGTGCCGGTGCCGGCCTGGACGGGCTGGTCGGCGGCGCAGCTGAGCCAATCGTCGCGCTACTTCCCGCTGGTGGGGATATTCGTCGGGGCGGTGGCGGGTGGGGTGTTCGAGGGCGCGCGGCTGCTGTGGCCGCCGACGATTGCGGTGCTGCTGTCGATGGTGGCCAGCGTGCTGCTCACCGGTGCCTTCCATGAAGATGGTTTTGCCGACAGCTGCGACGGCTTCGGCGGTGGCGTCGAGCGGGCCCAGGTGCTGGCCATCACCAAGGATTCGCGCGTCGGAAGTTATGCCGTGGTGGGGCTGGTGCTGCTGCTGGCGATCAAGTTTCAGGCGCTGCTGGCCTTTGCGACGCTTGGCACGCTGCCGCCGGGCCGTTTCGTTCTCATCTCGGTGGCGGCACATGCGGTGAGCCGCTGCTCCGTCCTCTGGGTGATGGCGCGGCTGCCGTATGTGCGTGACGATGCCGATTCGAAATCCAAGCCCATTGCCGTGGGCATCGGGCGCGCTGCGCTGGTCTTTGCCACCGTTGTCGCTGCCCTGGCCGCGGCCGGGCTGGGATGGACGGGGATGCCGGCCTTCCTGGCTGCCGCGCTGGTGGCGAGTGGGTCGGTGCGCTACCTGCGGCGGCGGCTCGGCGGCTACATCGGCGATGCGCTGGGCGCCACGCAGCAGGTGGCCGAAGCGGTGTTTTTGCTCGCCGTGCTGGTTTGCGTGAAGTGACCCGGCCGATGGACGCAACCGCGGCAAGCTCCCTGTCATCCGTCTGCACGATGATCGGTCAAGGGAGAAAAAACGATGGATGTATTGCTGATCCGCCACACCGCGGTGGATGCCGAACCGGGCACCTGCTATGGCCGGCGCGACGTGCCGCTGGTCGAGCCTTGTGAGACCGCCTTCCAGTGGCTCGACGGGGGGCTGCCCGCCATCGACGCGGTGGTCAGCAGCCCGCTGCGCCGTTGCGCCCGGCTGGGGCAGTGGCTGGCGGCGCGGCGCGGCGTGCCGCTGTCGCACGACGCGCGCTGGCAGGAGCTTGACTTCGGCCAGTGGGAAGGCCGGCGCTGGGACGACATCGGCCGCACCCAGCGGTCCGCGCTCGACCGCTGGGCGCTTGATCCGCTGGGCTTCGTCGCGCCCGGTGGCGAGTCGGTGCGTGCGCTGCACCTGCGCGTGCAGGCCGGGTTGCATGAATTGCATGCGCGCGCCACAACAGCGGGTTGGCGGCGGGTGGCTGTGGTCAGCCATGGCGGGCCGATCCGCGCGCTGCTGGCCCAGGCCATGGGCCTGGCGGCGACCAAGATCAATGCACTCGACATTCCCTGTGGTGGCGCGTTCGCGCTGCGCCGGGTCGACGCCGGCTGGCAGCGTGTCACGCTGGAGACCGTGCGTTGCGGCCCTGACGACCTCTCCGAGGAGGACTTCTGAAAACCCTCGTGCTCGGCGGCGCGCGTTCGGGCAAGAGCGCACTGGCCGAACGCCTGGCGCTGGCCCGGCAGGCCGAGGCCGGGCTGGCGGTGGTGGCGATCGTCACCGCCGAGGCGCGCGATGCCGAGATGCAGCAACGCATCCGCGCCCACCAGGCCAGCCGCCCGGCGGGCTGGCGCACGGTCGAAGCGCCGCTGGCGCTGGCCGATGCCTTGCGTGCCCAGGCCGCACCCGGCCGGCTGCTGCTGGTCGATTGCCTGACGCTGTGGCTGAGCAACCTGCTGCTGCTCGAACCGATGGCGGGCGACACCTCGCCCTGGCCCTTGCCGGCGCGTTATCTGCGCGAACGCCGGCAACTGCTCGATACCGTGGCCACGCTGCCGGGCGAACTGATCCTGATCGGCAACGAAGTGGGCCACGGCATCGTGCCGATAGGCGCGCTCAACCGCGTCTTCGTCGACGAGAACGGCCGCCTGCACCAGGACCTGGCCGCGCGCTGCGACGCGGTGCGCTTCGTGATGGCCGGCTGCGCGCTGGCGCTCAAGGGCTGATCGCGCCCGCCCGCCACCAGGCATCCGCGTGGGCCAGCGGGTCTGGCCCCAACCGCACCACAATCAGCCCATGATGTTCGGCCTGTCGCTCGCCTGGCTGGCCGCCCTGGCCTGGGCGGCGGTGGCGCTTGACCGCTTGTTGGGCGAGCCGCCCACGCGCTGGCACCCGCTGGTGGCCTTTGGCCGGCTGGCACAGGGGCTGGAGCGCTGGCTCAACCGCAGCGGTCGGCCCCTGAATGCGCGCGTGGCGGGCCTGCTCGGCGTCATCTTGCTGGTGGGCTTGCCCACGCTGGCGGCAATGATGTTGATGGCGCTGCTGTCACCACTGGCTCAAGCCGTGAGCCACTGCCTGCTGCTGAGTTTTGCGTTGGGTGGCCGCAGTCTGCATGACCATGTGGCGCCGGTGGCCGAAGCGCTGCTGGCGGGCGACTTGCCGCGCGCCCGTCGGCTGACCGCGCGCATTGTCAGCCGCGACCTGGACGACGCCGACGAGCCCGCGGTGGCGCGCGCGGCGGTGGAGTCGACGCTGGAAAACGGCAGCGACGCCATCTTCGGCGCCCTGTGTTGGTTCGTACTGGCGGGTGGGCCGGGGGCGTTGGCGTTCCGCCTGGCCAACACGCTGGATGCGATGTGGGGCTACCGCAGCCCGCGCTACCTGCATTTCGGCTGGGCCGCGGCCCGCTTTGATGACCTGCTCGGCCTGCTGCCAGCGCGCGTGGTGGCGTTGAGCTATGCGCTGGCCGGGCACTGCGGCCTGGCGCTGCGCTGCTGGCACCAGCAGGCCGCCGCCTGGGCCAGCCCCAATGCCGGGCCGGTGATGGCCGCCGGCGCGGGTGCGCTGGGTGTGGCGCTGGGTGGCCCGGCGCGCTACCAAGGCGTGGACGAACAACGGCCGCCGCTGGGCGCTGGCCCGGCGCCGCGGGCGGCCGATGTGCTGCGCGCGCTGGCGCTGGTGGACCGCACGCTGCTGGGTTGGCTGCTGGTGCTGGCCGCAGCGGGCGCCATTGCGTGGGTGCGCGGGTGATGAGCGCTGCCTTGCCACATGGCGGTGATTTGGCTGCGGCGTCGTTGCGCTACGGCCATGCGCGCGCTGCCTGGCTCGACCTGTCCACCGGCATCGCGCCGTGGCCGTATGCGGTGCCGCCGGTACCTGCCGAGGCCTGGCAGCGCCTGCCGGAGTCGGCCCCTGCAACGCTGATGGAAGCGGCCGAGCGTTGTTATGGCGCCGCCCCCGGGCGGCTGTTGGCGGTGGCCGGTTCGGTGGCCGCGATCCGCGCGCTGCCGCGGGTGCAGCTGCGCTGGCGCAGCCGGGCCCGGGTGGTCGTCGCGCCGCTGAGCTTCAACGAACATGCCGCGGCCTGGGCGCGTGCCGGCCATGCGGTGCGGGCGGTGCCCTGGGTTGATTTCGATGCGGCCCTCGACGAGGCCGACGTGGCCATCGTCTGCCAGCCGAACAACCCCACCGGTGACGACGCCGAACCCGCGCAACTGCTGGCCTGGCGCGAACGCCTGGCTGCGCGCGGCGGCTGGCTGGTGGTGGACGAGGCCTTCCGCGACACCCAGCCCGCACGCAGCGTGATCGGGGCCGCCGGCGAGCCGGGGTTGATCGTGCTGCGCTCG
The DNA here is from genome assembly GCA_039932275.1 of Burkholderiales bacterium. GTDB lineage: Bacteria > Pseudomonadota > Gammaproteobacteria > Burkholderiales > Burkholderiaceae_C > Sphaerotilus. Next base: position 17,547 of record JBDTQF010000009.1, on the reverse strand, counting down.
CTGGGCAAGTTCTTCGGCCTGGCCGGTGCGCGCGTGGGTTTCGTGGCCACCCGGCCGATGCTGCTCGACGCGATCGCCGAGGAACTGGGCCCCTGGTGCATCAGCGGCCCGGCGGCGCTGGCGGCCGAGGCGGCGCTGCGCGACGCGCCCTGGCAGGCGGCGCAGCGCCTGCGCCTGATCGACGCCTCCCAGCGGCTTCAACAGTTGTGCGAGCACCTCGGCCTGGCGGTGGTGCGCAGCGACCATTTCGTCTGGACCGCCGATGCCTGCGCGGCGCCGCTGCACGAGGCGCTGGCGCGCCAGGCGGTGTGGACGCGGCGCTTCGACGTGGACGGCGCCACCAGCCTGCGCATCGGCCTGCCGGGCGACGCGATTGCCTGGGCCCGCCTTGGGGCCGCGTTGACCGCAGCCCTCGGACTGATTTGATTGAAGGAGTTGCCGTTGTCGTTGATCTGCAAGGGAATGAGGACGCTGGCGGTTGCGCTGCTGGCCGGTTTGGGCGGGCTGTCGGCACAGGCCGCGCTCCAGGTGGTCGACGACGACGGCGCGCCCGTGCTGCTGGCCCAGCCGGCGCGCCGCATCATCAGCCTGGCGCCGCACACCACCGAGCTGCTGTACGCGGCCGGCGCGGGCGACCGCATCATCGCGTCGGTGTCCTTTGCCAATTACCCCGAGGCCGCGAAGGCGCTGCCGCGGGTGGGCGATGCGGCGCTGCTCGACCTGGAGCGCATCGCCGCGCTCAAGCCCGACCTGCTGGTGGTGTGGATGCACGGCAGCGCGGCCAAGCAGATCGACAAGCTGCGTGCCCTGGGCGTGCCCATCTTCCACAGCGAACCGAAGAACCTGGCGCAGATCGCCGACAACCTGCGCAAGCTCGGCGCCCTGGCCGGCACGCCGGCGCCGGCCGAAGCTGCGGCGCTGGCGTATGAGCAGGAACTGGCGGCACTGCGGGCCACCTACGCCGGGCGCTCGCCGGTGCGGGTGTTCCACCAGGTCTGGTCGCAGCCGCTGCTCACCGTCAACGACCGCCACCTGATCAGCGATGTGATCCGCTTGTGCGGTGGCGTCAACGTCTTCGGCCGGCTCGATGCGCTGGTGCCGCCGGTCAGCATGGAGGCGGTGGTCGCCGCCCGCCCGCAGGTCATCACCACCGGCGTGGCACCGCCCAGCGGCGGCGGCCAGCCGCCCGACGGGCTCGACATCTGGCGCGGTCTGAAGCAGTTCGAACCGGTGGCACGCGGCCAGCTGGTGGCCGTGAACAGCGACCTCATCAGCCGCCACACGCCGCGCATCGCTCAGGCTGCGAAGCTGATGTGCGAGGGCATCGACAAGGCGCGGCGATGACCGCTGCGTTAGCATCTGCGCATGATCGATTGGTCGACCTGCCCTGCTGTGGAAAGCGATCCGGGCCGCGTCAGCGGGGCCTGGCTGTTTCGCGGTACGCGTGTGCCGGTGGCCGCGCTGTTCGAGAACCTGGAGGACGCTGCGTCCATCCACCAGTTCATCGATTGGTTCCCCGGCGTGAGCCTGGACCAGGTTCGCGCAGTGCTCGAACACGCAGCGCGCAGTTCGCTGGCTGCTGCGTAGAGTCTCCCGCGCGTGCGCATCCTCTCTGCGCTATCAACAAAACCTGCGGACCGCGCACTGGCCATCGTCGTGCTCACCTCCACCAGTTGGCCGCGCATCGAACGACTGCTGCCCGCGGTGATTTCGGCCATCGCCGCCGCGGTGCCGGGCAGTTATCGCGAGGTCGTGATCGCCCGTACCTGACCGCGGGACAGGGTTGCCGGCGAACGCAGCCTGCCGTTTTGCCGTGGAGCCCGGCATGAGCCGTTCTCAGGGCGCCCGCGCGCTCATGATCCAGGGCTGCACCTCCGACGCCGGCAAGACCACGCTGGTGGCTGGGCTGTGCCGCGTCTACGCGCGCCGCGGCGTGCGCGTCGCGCCGTTCAAGCCGCAGAACATGGCGCTCAACAGTGCCGTCACCGCCGATGGCGGCGAGATCGCCCGCTCCACCTGGCTGCAGGCGGTGGCGGCACGGGTGGCGCCGACGGTGGACATGAACCCGGTGCTGCTCAAGCCCAGCAGCGACACCGGCGCGCAGGTCATCGTGCATGGCCGGGTGCTGCACGACATGGATGCGAAGGTCTACCACGGCTACAAGCGGGTGGCCTTCGAGGCCGTGCAGGCCAGCTACCAGCGCCTGCGCAAGACCTTCGACCTGGTGCTGGTAGAAGGCGCGGGCAGCCCGGCCGAGGTCAACCTGCGCGAGGGCGACATTGCCAACATGGGTTTTGCGCTGCCCAACCAGGTGCCGGTGCTGCTGGCGGCCGACATCGACCGCGGCGGTGTCTTTGCCCACCTCACCGGCACGCTGGCTTGCCTGGCGCCGCAGGAGCAGGCGCTGGTGCGTGGCTTCATCATCAACCGCTTCCGCGGCGACATCGAGCTGCTGCTGCCGGGCAACCGCTGGCTCGAAGAACGCACCGGCAAGCCGGTGATCGGCACGGTGCCGTACCTGCAGGGCTTGCACCTCGATGCCGAGGACGCCCTCGACCGCACGCAGCAGACGGCCGCTGCGAATGCGCTGAAGGTGGCCGTGTTGGTCTACCCGCGCATCAGCAACCACACCGACTTCGACGCACTGCGGCTGCACCCGCAGGTGGACCTGCAGTACGTCGGCCCCGGCCAACCGCTGCCGCCGGCCGACCTGCTGATCCTGCCCGGCAGCAAGAGCGTGCAAGCCGACCTGGCCTGGCTGCGCGCCCAGGGCCATGACCAGGCCCTCGCCCGGCACCTGCGCTACGGCGGCAAGCTGATCGGCATCTGCGGCGGGCTGCAGATGCTGGGCCGCACGCTGCACGACCCGCTGGGGCTGGAGGGCGGCGGCAGCGCACCGGGCCTGGGCCTGCTCGACCTTGACACCACGCTGGTCGCTGACAAACAACTGCGCCAGGTGCAGGGCCGCCTGCCGTGGGCCGGTGATGCGCCCGTGCGCGGCTACGAGATCCACCTCGGCATCAGCACCGGCGCAGCGCTGCAACGGCCAGCACTGCAGTTCGACGACGGCCGGCATGACGGCGCCCTCAGTGCCGACGGCCAGATCCTCGCCACCTATGTGCACGGCCTGTTCGACGCGCCCGAGGCACTCGCCGCGCTGCTGCACTGGGCCGGCCTGCCCAACGCGCAGCCGCTCGACCTGACCGCACTGCGCGAAGCCAGCCTGGAACGGCTGGCCGATGCGCTGGAGGAGAGCCTGTCGATGGCGGTGATCGACCGGCTGCTGCGGGGGTGACTGGCTCATCGATTGAGCCACAGGGCGATTTACCGCGCTGAACTCGCCATGCGCCGCCAGGTGCCGGGCGGGCGGCCGGTCCAGTGCAGGAAGGCGCGCTGGAAGGAGGCCTGGTCGACAAAGCCCACGGCCAGGGCGATCTGCTTGAGCGGCGTGTCGGTGCGGGTCAGGGCGTGCAGTGCGAGGTCGCGGCGCAGTTCGTCCTTCACCTTCTGGAACGATTGGTTCTCCGCATCGAGTTTGCGGTGCAGCGAGCGAGGCGACAGCGCCAGTTGTTCGGCCACTTCGTTGAGCGTGCGCAGCGCAGGCAGGCCGTCGTGGATGGTCTGCCGCACGCGCAACGCCAGCTCCCCCTTGTTGAGCAGGGCCTCGATGAAGCTGGCTGGCGCACGTCGCAGGAACCCCGGTATCTCGGCCGGCCGGCGCACCACCGGCATCGATTGGCTGTCGGGGGTGAAGTGCAGCGCAGCCACCGGTTGGTTAAACCGCACCGGTCCGGCGAACAGCGTGCGCAGCTCGAACAGGTGCTTCGGTGCCGGGCTGGGGAAGTCCACCGACACCAGCGGCGGTCGCCGCCCGAACAGCCATGACATGGTGGAGTAGGCGGTGAACAGGATCACCTCATAGGTGTTGTGGCGGTCGTCCTCGATGGGCTGCAGTTCGGTGAGCGTGATGTGCAGGCCCTGGCGGTCGCCGCGAAAGGCCACGCGCATGCCGTGGACGGTGGCGTTGAGTGACTTCGCGAAGATCTCGGCGCATTCCCCTAACGAGTTGGCGGAGAGCCCGGCGCGGGTCATGGTCTCGGCCGCGCCCGGGGCGATCTGGATGCTTGACAGGCCGGCGCCTTCGTCCTGAAGGCGCAAGGTCAGCGCGGCGTAAAGGCGCGAGAACTGCGGCAGGCCGACGCGGGCGCGCGGCGCTTCGAGCATTTCCGCGCTGATGCCGCCGGCCCACGACTGCACCTGCTCGCGCGGCAGGCCCCTTGCCACCGCCGCCTGCACCATGCTGTGCATGTAGCGCATCGGCAGGGTGGTGAGGATGCCACTTGGCAGTATCGCCCCCGCAGCCAGGCCCCGCAGCAGGCCCGCGCGCGGACGGGGTGGGTGCAGCGACTTTGCGCGGACCGGCGCTGCATCTTGGGAAGGGGATGCTTTCATTCCAATGAATGGCGATTAATGCAAATAGCTTGTCCATGAATGGTATCGCCAGGCGTAACGTCGGGATGAAAATCGCAATCTGATCAGCCACTTAATAGAGTTAACCCTTACTGAAAATCCCTAGTGCTGATTGGATGTTGTCTCAGGGTTGGCGACTATTGCAATAAAGGAATGACCATGGGCCAGGATGTTTTCGTCAGCGGTGTCGGCATGGTGCCCTTCGCCAAACCCGGTGCCAACGAGCCCTACACCGTGATGGCCGCCCAGGCCATCCGCACGGCGCTGGCGGATGCCGGCATTGGCTACGACAAGGTCCAGCAGGTTTACGCCGGCTTCGTGTATGGCGACTCCTGCGCCGGCCAGCGGGCGGTGTACGAGGTGGGCTTCAGCGGTGTGCCGATCATCAACGTCAACAACAACTGCTCCACCGGCTCGACCGCGCTGTTCCTGGCGCGTCAGGCCGTGGCGTCGGGGGCGGTGGACTGCGCGCTGGCCGTGGGCTTCGAGCAGATGAAGCCGGGCGCGCTCGGTGCGGTGTTCGACGACGGCCGCCCGACGCCGTTCGACCTGTTCGATGCGGCCGCCAATGAACTCGTGCCGGTCGAAGGCGTGCCGCTGGCGCTGCGCCAGTTTGGCGGCGCCGGGCTGGCGCACATGAAGCAGTACGGCACCCAGCTCAGCACCTTCGCCAAGATCCGCGCCAAGGCCAGCCGCCATGCGGCCAACAACCCGGTGGCGCTGCTGCGCAAGGTGCTCACCGAAGACGACGTGATGAACGCGCCGATGATGTGGCCCGGCGTGATGACGCGCCTGATGGCCTGCCCGCCCACCTGCGGTGCGGCAGCGGCCATCGTCTGCTCCGACGCCTTTGCGCAGCGCCACGGCCTGGACCGCAGCGTGCGCATCCGGGCGCAGGCCATGACCACCGACGGCCCCACCACCTTCGGCGCGCATGACATGCGCTCGGTGGTGGGCGCCGACATGGCACGCGAAGCCGCCCGGCAGGTGTATGAAGCCGCCGGCGTCGGCCCCGAGGATGTGCAAGTGATCGAGTTGCACGACTGCTTCGCCCACAACGAACTCATCACCTATGAGGCTCTTGGCCTGTGCCCTGCCGGCGGTGCCGAGAAGTTCGTGCTCGACGGCGACAACACCTACGGCGGCAAGTTCGTCACCAACCCGTCGGGCGGCCTGCTGTCCAAGGGCCATCCACTGGGGGCCACCGGGCTGGCCCAATGCACCGAGCTGGTCGAGCAGCTGCGCGGCACGGCCGACAAGCGCCAGGTCGAGGGCGCGCGGCTGGCGCTGCAGCACAACCTGGGGTTGGGCGGCGCCTGCGTCGTGACGCTGTACGAGCGGGTCTGAGGCGGCAACCATGATTGATCGCCGCTGGATCGGCCATGTGCTGCCCACCAGCACCTTGTCACTTGATCGCTCGCGCCTGAAGTTCTTCGCCGAGGCCACCGGGCAGGACGATCCGGTGTACCTCGATGTCGATGCGGCGCGCCGCGCTGGCCACCCCGACCTGCCGGTGCCGCCCACGTTCCTGTTCGCTGCCGGGCTCGAATCCGGCGGGCAGTGGCAGTGGGCCCGGCAGGCCGAGGTGCCGGTGGGCAAGATGTTGCACGGCGAGCAGGTGTTCACCTACCACCGTGTGGTGCATGCCGGCGAGACCGTGGTGGCCACCACCCGGGTGACCGACATCTACGACAAGAAACAGGGGGCGCTGGAGTTCGTCGTGTTCGACACCGGGGTGGTGGATGAGCACAGCGAGCCGGTCGCCGAGTTGCGCACCGTGATGATCGTGCGGCACAGATGACCGCTGACGGAAGGACGCAGCCAATGACTCCCCTCGACTGGGAACGCCTGCAACCCGGCGACGCCCTGCCGGCCGTGACGCTGCCGCCGGTCAGCCGCGCCACGCTGGCGCTGTTTGCCGGGGCATCGGGTGACCACAACCCGGTGCACATCGACATCGACTTCGCCCGGGCGGCGGGCCTGCCGGATGTGTTTGCGCACGGCATGCTGGGCCTGGCCTGGCTTGGCCGGCTGCTGACCAACTGGGCGCCGCAGGACCGGCTGCACAAGCTTGAGGTGCGCTTCCTGGGCATCACGCAGCTCGGCGAGGTGGTGACCTGCAGCGGCACCGTGGTCGAGAAGTGCGAGGTGGCCGGCCGGCCCGGCGCGCGGTTGCAGGTGCAGGCCACCAACCAGCAGGGCGAGGTCCGCATTGCCGGCGAGGCCTGGGTGCAGGCACCGGCGCCATGACGACGATTCGTTTGATGAAAGGTGCAGGCGATGCTTGCTGATCCAATCGCCGGCTGGCACCACGCCGTCGAGACCAACGACCTGATCAGCGTCGAAGACCTGCTGGCCGACGACGCGGTGTTCCAGTCGCCCGCGGTGCATGCGCCGCAACCGGGCAAGGCACTGGTGGCGAAGTACCTGCGCGCGGCCATGGTGGTGCTCAACAACCCCACCTTCAAGTACACCGCCGAGTGGCGCAGCGAACGCTCCGCGGTGCTGGAGTTCGAGCTGATGCTCGACGGCACCTACCTCAATGGCGTGGACATCATCCACTGGAACGAGCAGGGCCTGATCACGCTGTTCAAGGTGATGGTGCGCCCGCTCAAGGGCCTCCAGGCGGTCATCCCGGCGATGGGTGCACAACTGCAGAAAGCATGATGACGACGCACAACAACCAGGTCGTGTTTGTCGCCGGGGGCACCAGCGGCATCAACCGCGGCATTGCCGAAGCCTATGCCCGCGCCGGGGCGCGGGTGGCGGTGCAGAGCCGCCGGCAGGAGAAGGTGGATGCCACCGTGGCGTTGCTGCGTGCGGCCGGTGCGCAGGCGCTGGGCTTTGCCGCCGATGTGCGCGACTTCGCCGCCACCGAGGCCGCCCTGGCCGCCACCGCGAAGGCCTGGGGCCCGCTGGACGTGGTGATCTCGGGCGCCGCGGGCAACTTCCCGTCGCCCGCGGCCGACCTCTCGGCCAATGCCTTCAAGACCGTGGTCGACATCGACCTGCTCGGCACCTTCAACGTGCTGCGGGCGTCTTGGCCGCATCTGCGCAAGCCGGGCGCGGCGCTGCTGAACATCACCGCCGCGCAGAGCTGGCTGCCGATGCCGCTGCAGGTGCATGTCTGCGCGGCCAAGGCGGGCATCGACCAGGTGACCCGCACGCTGGCGATGGAGTGGGGCGCCGCGGGCGTGCGCGTCAATGCCATCGCGCCGGGCCCGATTGCCGGCACCGAGGGCATGAGCCGGCTGGCCCCGACCCCGGCGGCCGAACAGGCCTGGACCGACTGCGTGCCGCTGCGCCGTTTCGGCCAGCTCGACGACATAGCCCGCGCGGCGATGTGGCTGTGCTCCGACCAGGCCAGCTACATCACCGGTGTGGTGCTGTCGGTGGATGGCGGGGTGGCGCTGGGCGGCTCCAGCGGCATGACCCGCGCGATGGCGCTGTGAAGGCGATGCCATGACGACAGCCCTGTTCGAAGGCCAGGTGGTGGTGGTGGCCGGCGGCGGTGGCGGCCTGGGCCGGCAGTACTGCCTCGACCTCGGCCGTGCCGGCGCCCGCGTGGTGGTGGGCGGCCGCAGCGCCACCGCCGAGGCGGTGGCGGCAGAGATCATCCAAGCCGGTGGCCAGGCCTTGGCCTGCGTGGCCGATGTGCGCGACGGCGCCCGGTTGATCGAGACGGCGCTCGACGGCTACGGTCGGCTCGACGGCCTGATCGTCAATGCCGGCATCGTGCGCGACAAGTCCTTCGCCAAGCTCACTGTTGACGACTGGCGCGAGGTGATGTCGATCACCGTCGACGGCGCGTTCGCCTGCAGCCAGGCCGCCTGGCCGCACCTGCTGGCGCAGCGGGCCGGGCGCATCGTGCTCACCAGCTCGGGTGCGGCGCTGCACGGCAACTTCGGCCAGGCCAACTACGCCGCGGCCAAGGGTGCGGTGATCGGCCTGATGCGCACGCTGGCGCTAGAAGGCGCGTCGAAGAACGTTTTCACCAATGCCGTGGCGCCGATGGCGACGACGCCGATGACCGAGGCGGTGTTCGACGAGCGGCTCAAGCAGGCGTTGACGGCCGAGGCCGTCTCGCCCTACGTGCTGGCGCTGGCCCATCCCACCTGCCGCGAGAACGGTGCCGTCATCGAAGCCGGCGGTGGCTGGGCGGCCAAGGTGCGCTGGCAACGTGCGGCCGGCATCCGGCTCGATGCGCAGTCGCTGGATGCAGCGCAGGTGCTGGCGCGGTGGGATGACGTTACCGGCTTCGACGGCGAGGTGACCTACCCGACCACCACGCTCGACTGCCTGCGCACGGCCTCGGGTCTTTGACGCTGTTTACCACACACACCACAACACGAGAGAGACAAGCCATGGTTCAAGTTCGCACCCCCGCCCCCAGTGTCGAGGTGACCCGCCGCGACGATGGTTCGATCCTGCTGCGCTCGGGCATTCCGCTGGCGCCGGTGCGGCCCTCGCTGCCGCACCTGTTCGACGACGCGGCCACGGCGCATCCCGACCGGGTCTTCATGCGCCAGCGCATGGCGCCGGGCGGCGCATGGCGCGAGATCACCTACGGCCAGGCGGCGCGCGATTCGCGTGCCGTGGCGCAGTGGCTGCTGAACCAGGGCGCCAAGCCTGGCGATGCGGTGGCCGTGCTGTCGGGCAACTCCCTCGAACACGCGGTGCTGTCCATCGGCGCCCAACGTGTGCGTGTGGCGGTGGCGCCGATGAGCGCCGGCTACTCGCTGATGTCCACCGACCATGCCAAGCTCAAGGGTTGCGTGGCCCGCTCAGGGGCACGCTTTGCTTTCGTCGACAACGTGGCACCGTATGCCAAGGCACTGGCCGCGCTGGCACCGATGGGGCTGCGCGTGATCGCCGTGGCGGGCCAGGCCGAGGGCATCGAGACGGTGCCGTATGCCGAGCTGGTGGCCACCGAGCCCACCGCGGCGGTGGAGCGCGAGATGGCGGCCATCACGCACGACACCGTTGCCCGCATCATGTTCACCTCGGGCTCCACCGGCACCCCGAAGGCCACGCCGCAGACCCAGGCCAACCTCACGATCACGGTGGCGCAGGCCCGGTCGCTGGGCATTCTTGACTTCGGCGGCGAGGCGCCGCAGCACATCGAGGCCATGCCGTTCAGCCACATCATGGCCGGCAACTTCAACCTCAACAACGTGATCGGGGCCGGCGGCACCATCCACCTGGACGACGGCAAGCCGATCCCGGCACTGTTCGCCCAGACCATCGCCAACCTGCGCGAGGTGTCGCCGCACTTCTACATCACCGTGCCGCTGGGCTACACCATGCTGTGCGATGCGATGGAGAAGGACGACGCGCTGCGCGACAGCTTCTTCAAGAACCTGGTCTACATGGGCTTCGGCGGCGCGATGCTGTCGGACGCCCTGGTCGAGCGGCTCGATGCGCTGGCGCTGAAGGCGCGCGGCGAGAAGGTGCCGATGTACACCTTCTACGGTGCCACCGAGTACCTGTTCGGTGCGCTGCGTTACTGGGTTACGCCGCGCATGGACATCATCGGCCTGCCGCTGCCAGATACCGACCTCAAGCTGGTGCCTGACGGCGCCCACTACGAGTTGCGCGTCAAGGGCCGCACGCTGCTGCCGCGCAGCGGCTACCTGGGCGACGCGCAGGCGTCCGAGGCGCTGTTCGATGAAGAAGGCTTCTTCCGCACTGGCGACGCGGTGCGCTTCGCCGACCCGGCCAACCCGATCGAGGGCATCGTGTTCTCCAGCCGTGTGGCCGAGGACTTCAAGCTCACCAGCGGCACCTACGTGGCGGTCAATGCGCTGCGGCTTGACCTGATGGCGGCCGGTGATCCGCTGTTGCGCGAGGCGGTGATCTGCGGGCTCAACCGCGACGGCGTCGGTGCGCTGCTGTGGCTCAACGATGTGGGCGTGCGTGCCGTGTTGGGCGAGGCCGTCGCGGCCCTGACCAACGAGCAGTTGGCGAGCGACGAACGCGTGGTGGCGCTGCTGCGCGACCGCATCGCCTCATTCAACGCCGCCAACCCCAGCGGGGCGCGTGCCATCCGGCGCGCCGTGCTGATGGCCGCGCCGCTCACCTACGACTCCGGTGAACTCACCGACAAGGGCACCGCCAGCCAGCGAGTGGTGCGCGAGCGCCGCAGCGCCGATGTCGAGCAGCTGTTTGCACAGCCCGCCGGCCCCGCCGTGTTGACCTTCTGAACTCACGACTCTTCGAGAAAGGCCCTCCATGAATCAACTGCACTGGACCACCGAGCCGGGCCGGCCAGACACCGCCCCGCCCCGCCTCATGCCACCACCGCGGGTGGGCGTCTTGACGCCGCGCGAGATCGGCGTGCTCACGCTGGTGGCCGAAGGGCTCTCCAACCGCTCGCTGGCGCAGAGCCTGCATGTTTCCGAAGCCACGGTGCGTGCGCACATGCGCAGCATCAACCTCAAGCTCGACGTGCACAGCCGCATGCAGGCGGTGGCCACCGCGCGGCGCCACGGCCTGATCGGCTGAAGAATCCGCCGCATTTCGTTCGCGGTGCATTGAACCGCGCGCGCCTCCGTCCTGAGAGAACCCTGATGAGCCACTACCAATACCTTCTCACGTCGGTCGAAGATGGCGTAGGCATCCTCCAGCTCAACCATCTGGAAAAGCGCAACGCGCTGGGCTGGGAGCTTCACCACGAGATCATTGCGGCGCTCGATGCCTGGATCGAGGACGACACGGTCTCCTGCGTGCTGTTCATCGGCAACGAGGACATCTTCTGCGGCGGTTGGGCGCTCGACGTGCTCAACGGCGTCACCGGCGACCAGCTGCGCCGCTTCAACGACCTGGCGTTGAAGTTCATGCACAAGGTCTACGACTACGGCAAGCCGACGGTCTGCGCTGTGGCCGGCATGGCACCGGGCTACGGCATGGACGTGGCCAACATGTGCGATGTCACGGTGGCGTCCGAGAACGCGCACTTCGGCTCGACCCAGGTCAAGTACGGCATGAACGGCTTCTACGGCGGCATGCAGCGCAAGTGCGGGCCGATGCGTGCACGCAAGCTGTTCTTCACCGGCGATGCGATCAATGCGCAGGAGGCGCATCGCATCGGGCTGGTCGACGAACTGGTGCCGGTCGGTGGCCTGCGCGCCCGTGCGCTGGCATTGGCCAAGCAGATCGCCGAGATGGGCCCCGAGCTGGCGGTGGTGATGAAGCGCATCGCGCTGAGGGCCCAGAACATGGATCACATCGGCGGCCTGACCTTCGAGCTGGAGGTGGAGCACGACCTGCTGCAGCGCGGCCTGTTCCGCGAGCGCATTACCGCCGGCTACAAGAAGCTCAAGGAAGGCCAGAGCCGGGCCATCGAGCGCATCGCCAGCAAGTAGGCCGTCGGCGATCCGGCACCGCTCGCCGTAGCGGGCGGTGGCGCTTCTCGTCCGATCTACCGATGGTGCGGCGCAGACAGGGCCCATAGAGTTCGCGTCGCCGGTTGCCAGGCACGTCCCCGGTGACGGCGATGCAGCATGCGGTAGCAGCCGGTTGGTTACCTGATCGTTGCGAGTGACGTAGAACATTTCAATCACAGACAGGAGACGACATGAACACGGATCGTAGACACGTACTGACCGGTGCCGCGGCTGCGGTAGGGGCCTCGCTGCTCGGCGCGCCGGGGCTGCTGCTGGCGCAGGGCCAGCCGGTGCGCATCGGCGTCGCGCTGCCGTTGTCGGGGCCGCTGGCCTTTCTCGGCAATGAATACATCACCGGCATCAAGCTGGCGGTGGCGCAGTACAACAAGGATGGCGGGCTGCTGGGCCGCCAGATCGAACTGGTGGTGCGTGACGACAAGTTCTCGGGCGCCGGGGCCGTGGCCGCGGCCCGCGAACTGTCGGGCATGGGCGTGAACCTGCTGCTGGCCGGCGCCAACACCGGCCCGACGCTGGCGCTGCTGCCCATCCTGGAGGAGATCAAGACGGTGCTGATCTCCATCTCGGCGCAGACCTTGAGCATCACCCACGAGCTGTACACGCGCTACATGTTCCGCAACTGGGCCAACAACTACATGGCCACGCGTGGCTTTGCGCGGTCGTCGCTGCAGCAGTACCGCGGCGCCAAGCGCTGGCAGCCGGTGATCTCCGACAACGCCTTCGGCCGCGATGCGGCCAAGATGTTCGGCGACGCGGTGAAGGACTACTACCCGCAGATGAACGCCGGCGGCCAGGCCGAAATACTGGCGCCGATGCTGGTCGGTGCAACGCAGGCCGACTTCCAGCTGCAGATCAACCAGCTGCTGGCCAACCCGGCCGACGGCTATTTCCTGGCGCTGCCCGGCGCCTCCGGCATCACCTTCCTGCGCCAGAGCAAGCAGCTCGGGCTGGACAAGCGCTGGAAGTGCCTGGTCGATGTGTCCGGCGACGCCATCGCCAAGTCGCTGGGCAATGACATCCCGGCCAATCTGTGGTCCTTTACCGCGTGGCCGTTTCAGGGCGAGCCGCTCAAGAGCAACAAGGGCAGCCAGCAGACGCTGAGCGACTACACCGCGCTCACCGGCGACAGGTACCCGTCGTCGTACGCGGCCATGGCCTGGCGTGCTGCGCGTGTGCTGTTCGAAGGTGTCAAGCGCGCCAAGTCGACCGAGACGGCCGCGGTGATCGAGGGCATCGAGGGCGTGAAGTTCGAAAGCCTCGGCGGCACGCTCACCGTGCGCAAGGAAGACCACCAGGTGCTGGCCACCAGCTTCTATGCCCGCGTGACACCGGTCGAGGCAGCGCCGAAGTGGACGCTGAGCGACCTGATCACCATCCCCGACGCCGCGCTGGTCGAGCCAGCGTCACCGGGCAGACCCTTCGCCGTCTAGTCCGTCCTCGGCACCGGCCACGGTGCCGATTTCTCGATCGGTTCAGCATGCTTTCTCAGTGGATATTCGCGACCTACAACGGGTTCGCGATGGCCATGGCGGTGTTCCTCGTGGCCGCCGGGCTGACATGGGTCTTCGGCATCCTGAAGATCCTCAACATGGCGCATGGCCATTTCTTCATGGTGGGGGCCTATGTGGCGTCCAGCATCTTCACGCGCAATGCCGACTCGGTGTGGGCCTACCTCGGTGCCGCCGTCGCGGCAGCGGTGGTGGTGGGGTTGCTGGGCTGGATCACCGACCAGGTGTTGTTCCGGCGCCTGCGCCAGGTGGATCACCACTACGTGCTGATCGGCACTTTCGCGCTGCTGATCTTCGTCGAAGGGCTGGTGAAGCTGGTCTGGGGCGCGGATGTCTCGTCGGTCAGCGCGCCGGCCGCGTTGCGGGGGGTCATCCAGATTGGCGGCGTGGTGGTGCCGGTGTTCACGGGGGTGGTGGTGGTGTCCGGGCTGCTGGTGTTCCTGCTGCTGGACCTGGTCATCCACCGCACCTGGACCGGCAAGCTGATGCAGTCGCTGGCGTCCGATCCGTGGATGGCCGGCATGCTGGGCATCAACGTGCCGGTGCTGCTGACCGTCAGCGTGGTCGCCAGCTTTGTGCTGGCCGGCCTGGCCGGCGGGTTGCTGCTGCCGATGCAGAGTCTGCAACTGGGGTTGGGCGGCGCCTACCTGCTGCCGGCGTTCTTCGCAGTCATCATCGGCGGGCTGGGCAACATCCGCGGCGCTTTCATCGCCTCGGTGCTGCTGGGTCTGGTGGGCAGCTTCAACGCGCTGCTGCTGCCCTCGTTGCCGGGCGTGGCCATCTACGTGGCGCTTGCGGTGTTCCTCATCGCCTGGCCGAACGGCATCTTTCCCCCTGTGAGTACGCGATGAGCGCTGTTGCATCCAGCCGGCCCTTGCAGGTGTTCGGCCTTTCCATGCTGATCGTGGTGGCGGCGATGCCCTACTGGGCCAACGAGGGCTTGCTGTTCCTGGCCGGCCTGACGCTGATCCAGGCCCTGTTCGCGTTGTCGTGGAACCTGCTGTTCGGTTATGCCGGGCTGGCGTCCTTCGGCCATGCCGGCTTCTTTGCCATCGGCGCCTACTTCACCGGCGCGGCGTTGCGCTACAACGTGGGCCTGCCGTTCCCGCTTGTGCTGCTGCTGGCCGCCGGCTTCGGCGCGGCGGTGGCCTGGGTGGTGGGCATCATCGCGCTGCGTCGGCTGGCGGGCATCTTCCTGGCCGTGCTGACGGTGGCGCTGAGCGAGGTGCTGCGCATCGTCATCAGCTATGCCGAGTTCCTCGGCCGCGAAGACGGGCTCAACAACATCCCGCGGCCGAAGATCGACTTCGGCTTCGCTGTGCTGAGCCTGGCCAGCGGACATGCCTACTACTGGTTCATTCTGGTGGTGACGGGCCTGGCGACGGCGCTGCTGTGGTGGCTGACGCACGGCCGCTATGGCCGGGTGTTCCAGATCATCCGCCAGGACCCCGAGCGTGCGGCCTTCATCGGCACCAACGTCGCGGCCTACCGCATGCTGGCCTTCGTCATCTCCGGCGCGATGGCGGCGCTGGCGGGTGCGCTGTTCGCGCCCTGGGCCCGCATCGTCACGTTGGATGAGATCCACTGGCTGCAGTCCATTCAGCCGATGCTGAACACGCTGCTCGGTGGCGCCGGCAGCTTCTGGGGGCCGGTGATCGGGGCATTCAGTTTCACGTTGATCAACTACCACACGCGCACCTTTGTCGGCCTGTCAGAGGTGATCGTCGGCGGCATCCTGCTGGTGGTCATCCTGGTGGCCCCGGATGGTTTGGTGGGGTTGTTCCAGCGCCTGCGCGTTCGCCTGGCCCGCAAGGGCAAAGGCGGCGCGGGTGAACCGAACCCGGCGTTGAAGCCCCATCTGGACAGGAGCGCTCCATGAGCGCCGTGCCGTTGCAACAGAGCCAGCCGCTGCTGGAGGTCGATGCGGTGTGCCTGCGTTATGGCCGCATCGAAGTGTTGAAGGACGTGAGCCTGCAGGTCCAGCAGGGCGAGACCTTCGCCATCATCGGGCCCAACGGCGCCGGCAAGACCTCGCTGTTCCGCGTGATGACGGGCGAGGCGCCGTGTTACGCCGGCTCGGTCCGGTACGGTGGCCAGGACGTCACCACGTTGCCGGCCTTCCGGCGCACGCGATTGGGCATGGGCCGCACCTTCCAGGTGGCGCGGGTGTTCCAGGACTTCACCGCGCTCGACAACGTGGTGGTGGCCATCGAAGCGCGTGAGCGGTCGGCCCGGCGCGGCAACGGCCCGTGGTGGGCCTGGCGGCCGGCCAAGGCCACCGTGTCGGAAGCCGAGGCGCTGCTCAACGACCTCGGGCTGAAGGACCGGCGCCACGAAGAGGCCAAGTTCCTGTCGCACGGCGACAAGAAGCGCCTGGAGATGGCGGTGGCCCTTGCGCTGCAGCCGAAGGTGCTGATGCTCGACGAGCCGACGGCCGGCATGGCGCCGTCGGACCGCATGGGCACGGCTGAATTGATCGGCCGCCTGCAGCGCGAACGGGGCATCACGGTGGTGATGACCGAGCACGACATGGATGTCGTGTTCGGCCTGGCACACCGCCTGATGGTGCTGAACTACGGCCAGGTGGTGGCCTCGGGCAGTGTGGCCGAGGTGCGCGCCAATCCGATGGTGCAAGAGGTGTATCTCGGCAAGGAGATGGTGGGTGCTTGAAGCAAGCGATCTGTACGCCTGGTATGGCGAAGGCCAGGTGCTGCATGGCATCAACCTGAAGGTGGGCAAGGGCCAGCGCGTGGCCATCCTGGGCCGCAACGGTGCCGGCAAGACGACGTTGATGAAGTGCGTGATGAACGGCGGGCCGCGCGTGGCCGGCCGGGTGACCTGGGAGGGCCAGGAACTGGGCACCCTGCCGGCCTTCAAGCGGGCTCGGCTGGGGTTGGCGCTGGTGCCGGAAGACCGTCGCATCTTCGAGCATGTGACGGTGGTCGAGAACATCGAGATGGCGCGCTACGCGGCCGGCCCGGGGCGTGCCGCCGTGCCGGTGAATGAAATCTTCGAACGGTTCACGATGCTGGGCCCGCTGGCCAGCCGCCTGGGCGGCCAGCTTAGCGGCGGGCAGCAGCAGATGCTGGCGGTGGCGCGTGCGGTGGCGGCGCGGCCGCGCCTGCTGCTGCTCGACGAGCCCACCGAGGGCCTGGCTCCGGTGATCGTGGAGCAGCTTGCACGCGACGTGCGGCGCACCTGCGAGGAGTCGGGCATCGGCCTGATGCTGGCCGAGCAGAACATCTGGTTTGCCCGCCAGTGCACCGACTATGTCTACATCCTCAGCACCGGCTGCGTGGCCTTCGAGGGTGACTGGGCGCACTTCGACAGCAACCGCGAGACCGCCCAGCGCTTCCTCGCGGTGTAGTACCTGGCGACAGCGCATGTTCGCGGCCTCGCACGCCGTGGGCAGCCGCCAACTGGCCAGGCAAATGAGCGAGGCCATCCTTGCTGCCCACCTCAGCCGGAACGACCTGAGCCGGCGCCACCGAGAAGGACGTTCATGACGCAAGAAACCAACCTTCAGAAGCTCGACCGCTTCGGCCGTTCGGCCGCATTCGCCGCCGATCCCACCGAGGGGCTGAAGCAGCAGCAAGCCCTGTTGCATCCCGACTTCACCATTGTCGAAGCCGACAGCCTGCCCTACGGCGGCACCTACCGGGGCCCCGAAGGCTGGGCCACGCTGATCGCGAACGTCAAGAAGGCCTGGAACCCGGTGCGGGTGACACCGCAGTGGACCATCGGCGAGCCCAACGGCGACAAGTTCGGCAAGATGTACCGCATCAGCGGCAAGTCGGCGTTGACCGGCAAGGCCTTCGACATGCAGGTGTTCGAGCTGTGGGAGTTCAAGGACGGGCTGATCCACAGTTCGACGCCTTATTACTTCGACACTAAAGCGCTGCACGACATCCACAAGGTCTGAGATGTTGACAGAGCGTGCCTCGGGGAGCGGGCGGCCCCCTCCGCTCATGTCCCCCGGTCTCGGCTGAACGCCTCGACCTCCTCCTTGACTTCGCTACGGGGGCCACCCACTCCCCGAGGCTTGGCACGATCGTGGCAAATCACCCGATGCATACCACGGTGGTGTGGATCCGGGAGGCGGGGCGCGCTGCGTAGCGAAGTAGAGGGGGAGGTCGAGGCGTTCAGCCGAGACCGGAGGACATGAG
>JBDTQF010000008.1:0-35634 GCA_039932275.1 Burkholderiales bacterium | reverse complement strand
GCTTGAGCCGCATCTTGCGGCGCACCGCGGTCTCGCCGAAGATGGCCTTGATGTCCAGCAGGCCGATGCCGCGCACCTCCAGCAGGTTGGCCAGCAGCTCAGGGCAACGGCCTTCGATGGCCGTCTGCGACACGCGGTACAGGTCTACCACGTCGTCGGCCACTAGGCCGTGGCCGCGCGAGATCAGTTCCAGCCCCAGCTCGCTCTTGCCCAGACCGGATTCGCCCGTCAGCAGCACGCCGAGGCCGAGGATGTCCATGAACACGCCGTGGCGCGAGGTGCGTTCGGCGAAGTGCTGGCCGAGGTAACCGCGCAGCACGTCGATGACCTCGCCAGCCGACTCGCGCGTGACGAACATCGGGATGTCGGCGCGGTCACACATCGCCACCAGGCGGTCGGGCGGGGCGCAGCCGTCCGCCACCACCAGTGCGGGCGGCTCCAGCGTGACGATGCGCGAAATGCGCCGCTCCTGGTTTTCGGCGTCGGTGTTCTGCAGGTAGGCGACTTCGCGCCGGCCGACGATCTGCACGCGGTATGGATGGATGTAGTTCAGGTAGCCGACGAGATCGGCGGACGACTGGGCGTCGCGCACAGCCACCTCGTCGAAGCGCCGTTCGGGATGGGCGTGGCCCGCGATCCATTCCCACTTCAACGCTCCGCGGTGTTCGTCGAACATCGCTTCGGCGCTGATGACAGTGGGTTTCATCGGGTACTTTCGCCGGTCGGTCGGTGAGGCGCGGGGCGACTGGCGGCTGACGGGTCGAATGGGCTCATGCCACCGACTTCAACGGTTCCCAGCGCGCAATGCGCTCGTGCACCCGCAGCGGATCGGTCTCGGCCTTGAGGTGTTCACGCAGCTCGCGGTCTGACAGCATCTCGGCGATCTCGGACAGGATTTCCAGGTGCCGCTGTGTGGCGGCCTCTGGCACGAGCAGGAAAATGAGCAGGTCCACCGGCTCATCGTCGGGCGCCTCGAACGGAATCGGTTGTCCCAGGCGCAGCACCGCTGCCAGCGGGTTCTTCAGGCCCTTGACGCGGCCATGCGGGATGGCCACGCCATGGCCCAGGCCGGTGGAGCCCAGGCGTTCGCGCGCAAACAGGTTGTCCGTCACGGTGCCCCGGGCAATGGCGTTCTGGTTCTCGAACAGCAGGCCAGCCTGCTCGAACGCCCGCTTCTTGCTGGTGGCGTCGACATTCACCAGCACATTGCTGGCGGGCAAGATCGCTGCGAGACGGTTCATGGACGACGGGCGCCGATTGGTGGGGAGCAGGATTATAGGAAGATGGCCTGCATCAACCCTGTGGCTAAGTTTCGGCCTCGGTGGACGGGGTGAACGCACAAAAAAGCGGCCCGCAGGCCGCTTTCTATTGACGGCACGTTCTGCCGGTCACACAGCGTCCATGTCGAAACCACTGCGCTTGGGTGAGTCGTGATGATGGTTCTGCACCCGGTCCTTGTGGCGTACCACCTGACGGTCCAGCTTGTCCATCAATTGATCGATCGCTGCGTACAGGTCTTCATGCGCGCTTTCGACGAAGATGTCCTTGCCCTTGCTGTGCAATGTCACTTCGGCACGTTGCCGTCGCTCCTTCTCCTTGAGCTTTTCGATCGAGAGCAGCACGTTGACATCCACCACTTGGTCGAAATGTCGGGTCACGCGATCCAATTTTGTGAGTACGTACTCACGAAGTGCTGGCGTCACGTCCAGATGGTGTCCACTGATCGTCAAGTTCATGGTGCCGCCTTTCCAGAGGGTGTAGAGAACAAGAATCCGGGCCTTGCCGCCCCAACCCGTGGCTGTGCGCGGGTTGGAGCGTGAAACCAGTGTGACGCCTTCATGAGGGGCTGGCAAGGGTGGCTTGTCCGGGCTCGAAACCAGCGTGAGGAAATGCGTCCAGCGGGGCCTTTTCGCAGTAGGCTTGCAAGTTGATGGCGAGCCGATTCTTGGCTCGCACTGTCAAGCCTGCCCGCTGCACACCAGGGTGGCGCTGCAATAATCTGGCCCTTACCGGGATGGGCTGCCGGACCGCAAGGCCGCCAGTGGCGCCGCTCCCGTTCTTCCAGGTTGACGCGCCTTGGAGCTGCCACGGCCTCGGCCCTGAGCCGTTGCGACGCCACGGCGCCCTGCGACAGCCCTGAGGCAACGCAAACGCGGGAGATTCAATGCTCAATGTCTTTACGTTGGTGAACGGCCGCCTGTTCCAGGAAGAGATCGACAGCCTGGCGGGCTTGGCGCATGTGGCGCCGGTGTGGGTGGACCTGGAAGCGCCAACAGCGGACGAGAAGGCCTGGATTCATCAGCGGTTCGGGTTGTTGATTCCCGAGAACATCGTGGATGACGACCTGGAAGAATCTGCCCGTTTCTACGAAGAGGACAACGGTGAACTCCACATTCGATCGGACTTCCTGATCGACGACGGCGAGACCCCGCGCAATGTGCGGGTGGCCTTCATCCTGTTCGAGAAGGTGCTGTTCTCGGTGCATGCCGAGGATCTGCCGGTGTTCCGGTTGTTGCGTCTGCGGGCCCGCCGCATCCCGTCGATGATCGAGGATGCCAAGGATGTGCTGCTCAAGCTATACGACGCCGATGCGGAGTACTCGGCCGACGCACTGGAGAGCATCTACGACTCGCTGGAGCGGGTGAGCCTGCGCGTGCTCAAGCAGGATGTCGATGACCGTGCCGCTGGCGAAGCGCTGGCCGCCATCGCGCGGGAGGAAGACCTCAATGGGCGCATCCGGCGCAATGTCATGGACACCCGCCGGGCGGTCAGTTTCATGATGCGCAGCCGCATGCTCAGCGCCGAGCAGTTCGAGGAGTCACGGCAGATCTTGCGGGACATTGATTCGCTCGATTCGCACACGGCGTTTCTTTTCGACAAGATCAACTTCCTGTTGGATGCGACGGTCGGTTTCATCAACATCAACCAGAACAAGATCATCAAGATCTTCTCTGTGGCGTCGGTGGCACTGCTGCCGCCGACATTGATCGCCAGCATCTACGGCATGAACTTCCGCGGGATGCCGGAGCTCGACCAGCCTTGGGGCTACCCGTTTGCCCTGGGCCTCATGATCGCGTCGGTGGTGGCGCCCTTTGTCTACTTCCGCCGCAAGGGCTGGCTGCGCTGACGACGGTGCCCGCCCGGCGCGGGGCCTGATAAGGAAAGGCTGTGCAGCGTCCCGAGGCGAAGGAGGGAGGAGGGAGGAGGAGAAGCACCTCGGGCTTGCAACTGGCGCATGCCAGCGGCTGCACAGCCAAAAACCGTTCTGCGACGCCGAGGCGCCTCACGGGGTCTGAAGCACCCCTTTTGCAGTCAACCGTCAGACCGGGTGTGATAGCGATAAGTTCCCCGCGGCCACGCTACAAATGTCATACGGCCGCCGGGCTTGCGAGTGCCCCGCCGATCGTGCTGGGTGCCTGAGCGGTTCGAAGATTTCCAACGGTTGCATCAAGTGCACTGAACCTTCGTTCACAGCGACGTTCTTATGCTTCGGCAGCGTTGACTCCCCGCTGCTTTCGGCATCCAGCCGGCGGCGTTGTCGTAGCGCCCAACGGAACTCCATGACTGATTTGTTGAACAACCCGGCCGTTCAGGCCGGGGTCGTCCCCTTTGTGGTCGGGACGCTGATCGGCGCACCGCTGGCGCGCACGCGCTACCTGGCCGTCGCCGTCCTTGCGGGGCTCGCAGCGCTGTTGGCGTTGACGATTGGCTTCTCGATGGAGCCCTTCACCTCGGTGAAAAAGCTGCTGGTGATCACGCTCGTGGCAGCGTTGCTGTCGCTGGGGTGGGAAACCGCTCAGCGGTCCCTCAGCCCGCGCGCCGTCGGCGTTTTCTCGCTGGCGGTGGCATTGGCGGGTGTGTGGATGATCCAGCGGGTGCTGGTCCAGCAGGAAGCCCGCCAGGCATGGGTGATGGGCGGCGCAACGGCGGCTTACTTGCTGGTGCTCATGGCGGGCAGTCTGGCCACCACGGCACGGGACAGTTTGCACGCGCCGCTGGTGGGTGTGGCCCTGGGCTGGGGCAGTGGCGCGCTGGCTGTCCTGGGCGCTTCAGGGTTGCTGGGTCAGATCGGCATCGCGCTGGGCACGGCCTGCGCGGCCGTGGTGCTGGTGCAGATGGTGAGGGGGCGTGTGGCGCCCGGCGCCGGCACCTGGGGCTTGCCCGCAGCGGCCGGGGCGGGGCTGGTGGGCGTGCTGGCCTGTGTGACGGCCGAGCTGTCGTGGCAGTTCCTGCTCCCTCTGCTGCTGGTGCCCATTGCCCCGGCGCTGTTTCCGGCGTCATCACGTCCGCTGTGGCTGGTGGCCATTGGCAAGGGTGTCGCCGCATTGGTTCCAGCGGCTCTGGCGGTCGCGTGGGCGTATCTGTCCGGCGGGACCGTCTCGCCGAGTTGAATGCTTGTTACTTGTTTGTCCAACCGAGGTAATTCATGAACTTAGTTTCCAAGACGCTGCTGGCCAGTTTGCTGCCCCTGTCCGCATGGGCTGCGCCAACCACTTACATGCTGGATCCGACCCACACGATCCCTTACTTTGCAGTGAACCATCTAGGCATGTCGACGGTGCAGGGACATTTCGAACGTACCTCGGGCAACGTAACGTTGGACGTCGCGGCCAAGACCGGCGCCATCGAGCTCAAGGTGCCCACCGCGACCATCAGCACTGGCGATGGCAAGCGCTCAGATGGCACACGCTCGCGTGACGATCATTTGCGCTCGGCCGACTTCTTCAACGTCGCAGAGTTTCCTGAGATGGTGTTCAAGTCGACCAAGTTCAACTTCAAGGGTGACAAACCGGAAACCATCGAAGGCACCCTGACGCTGCTGGGCGTGAGCAAGCAGGTGAAACTGGCCGTGGTGGGTTTCAACTGCGGCGCCAATCCCATGTCCAAGCAGCAAATGTGTGGCGCCGACTTGGCCGGCACCATCAAGCGCAGTGACTACGGGATGAAATATGGCGTTCCGGCGATCGGCGACGACATCAAACTGACCATCGCCGTCGAAGCCTACAAGCAGTGAAAATCGACGCGTTGAGCCTGGGCTGAGCCAGACTGTGGCGGGTGGCATTGCCACCCGCTGGGCTGCCTCAGTTGGGCGCGGCGGGGTTATCGCCGGCGCAGATGGGCCGTGCCGCCCCCGACCATCTGGTCGAACGAGGCGCCCCGGCCGACGGACATGGCCTGATCGATACGGGCCGCCGCGCGTGCGTGCCGGAGCCGCCGTGGTGCCACCCAGGCCGCCAGGGCCAGCGGCAACGCCACCAGCGCTGCGGCCAGCGCCGCGATCAGCAGCACTGGCGCGGCGAGCACCACCCAGCCCAAGCCTGACCATGACAGCTGCCGCGGAGCGCCTGGGTGACGTGGTTGGCTTGCCATGCAAGATCCTTTCGGGAACTGCCGCCATGGGATGGCGGCGATGTCGGCCACCTTAGCGGCACAGCAGCGGGGAGCCGTAGCAAATTGCATCGATTTGTTGTTCGATTTTCCAAATCGGGCGGGGTTTGGTGACCGAGTTCACGGATGACGGATGCTCACGGAGTTCTTTAGGCAAGATAGCGATGCGGTTTGTCAAGGCTGTTGGCCTCAAGAAGACCCAATCACCCCTGGATTGCGGGGTCGATTTCGTTTCTTTTGATTACATATTAGCGGCATCGATTTTTTCAACAGCTCGCCCCGCGGTTGGGTTGTGAGCATTTCTCATGCGGAAATCGCCTAACGATAGAGAAAATAAGTCGTTATTCAATTGATTCCGGGAGCTGAGAATTCGTTTTCCGCATATCAATGCATTCCACCTGTGCTTCGGCCGTGAACTTTCAGCAGCTACGATCTGTTCGCGAAGCCTCCCGCAGGGGCTTCAACTTGACGGAGGTGGCGCACGCGCTGCACACCTCGCAGCCGGGTGTGAGTCGGCAAATCCGCGAGCTGGAAGAAGAGCTGGGCGTGGACATCTTCCACCGCGCCGGCAAGCGGCTGACGGGTCTCACCGCACCCGGTGCCGTGGTGTTGCCCATCGTGGAGCGGCTGCTGCAGGAGGCCGACAACCTGCGCCGCGCGGGCACCGATTTCGCCCGGCAAGGCGAGGGCAGCCTGACCATCGCGGCCACCCATTCGCAGGCGCGTTACGCGTTGCCACCGACGGTGCGCGATTTCCGCCAGCGCTGGCCTGATGTGACGCTGCAAATCCACCAGGGCACGCCGCAGCAGGTGGCGCAGATGCTGATGGATGGGCAGGCTGATATCGGTATCGCGACCGAGGCATTGGCGCAGTACGACGGCTTGATCGCGCTGCCGTCTTACCGATGGACGCACGTGGTGCTGGTGCTGCCGGGCCACCCGCTGGCGCAGGCGGCGGCGGAGGGCCAACCGCTCACCTTGCAGCGGCTCGCGGAGCACCCCATCATCACCTACGAGGCCGGCTACACCGGCCGCTCGCACATCGACGAGGCGTTCGCCAAGGCCGGACTGACGCCGAAGCTGGCGCTCCAGGCGATGGACGCGGACGTGATCAAGACCTACGTGGAATTGGGGCTCGGTGTGGGCATCGTGGCCTCTATCGCCTACGATGACGAACGCGACCGACAACTGGTGGCGCTGGATGCGCGCCATCTCTTCGCCGCGAACATGACGCGGGTGGGCATCAAGCGCGGCAGCTACCTGCGCGACTACGTCTACGGTTTTGTCGAGACCTTTGCCGCGCCTTTGACGCGCGGCGTGATCGAACAGGCGCTGGCGCAATTGCCAGGCGAAGACTTCGACATGTGACCCGCGTGCCGCTGCCAGAGAACCCCGGGCGCTGATGCAACCCTGGGCTGCCAGGCGGGCGAAATTCAGATCGCTGCGGCCGGGTCGTCCGCGATGCTGCTGACCTCGCCGCCAGCGATGAAGCGGGTCACACGTCGCGGCTTCAGAAACGCCCGACTGCCGGTGGCCAGTTGCAGCGAGTCGCGCAAAGCCAGCCAGCGCTGACGTGTCAGCTCCACGTCCACGTAGCTGCCATCGTCGCGCTTGAACTCCAGCCGGGTGACCGGCCCCAGGGTCAGCGCCTGCGACAGCGTCGCACCCCAACTGCCCTCGTCGCCTTCGCTGACGATGTCGAGTTCGTGTGGCCGTACGTAGCTGACGTCCTCGGCGGCGCCGCCGGGTGTGTGGCCGGTGGCGCCGGTGCGCCCGTGGAACAGGTTCACATCGCCCAGGAACTGCAGCACGAAGGGGGTTGCCGGGCGGTCGTAAACCTCGTCGGGCGTGCCCACTTGTTCGATGCGCCCTTCATTCATCACCACGATGCGGTCCGCCACTTCCATGGCCTCATCCTGGTCGTGGGTGACGAACACGCTGGTGACGTGCATCTCGTCGTGCAGCCGGCGCAGCCAGCGGCGCAGTTCCTTGCGCACTTTTGCGTCGAGTGCGCCGAAGGGTTCGTCCAGCAGCAGCACCTTCGGTTCGACCGCCAGGGCACGGGCCAGGGCGATGCGCTGGCGCTGCCCGCCGGAGAGCTGATGCGGGTAGCGTTCGGCCAGCCAGTCGAGCTGCACCAGCTTGAGCAACTCCATCACCTTGGCCCTGATCTGCGCCTCGCTCGGCCGCGTTGCTTTGGGCCGCACGCGCAGCCCGAAGGCCACGTTCTCGAAGATGCTCATCTGCGGGAACAGCGCGTAGTGCTGGAACACGAAGCCGACCTGGCGCTCGCGCACCGAGGCGTCGGTGGCGTTTTCGCCGTGGAACAGTACCTGACCGGCGTCGGGCTTTTCAAGGCCGGCAATGATGCGTAGCAGCGTGGTCTTGCCCGACCCTGAAGGGCCCAGCAGTGCCACCAGCTCGCCCGAGCCAATGGTCAGGTTCAGGTGATCGCAGACCTTGAGGCTGCCGAACTTCTTTTGTAGATCGCGGACTTCGATGCTCATGGAAGGGTGCCCCGTGTTCAGGCTTCGCGGTTCTTGGCGGCGGCGAGTTGGCGTTTGACGCGTTGTTCGACCAGGTATTTCAGTGCCAGCGTCACCAGCGCCAGGCCGGCCAGCAGCGAGGCCACGGCGAACGACGCCGCGAACTGGTACTCGTTGTAGAGGATCTCGATGTGCAGCGGCATGGTGTTGGTCAGCCCGCGGATGTGGCCCGATACCACGCTCACCGCGCCGAACTCACCCATCGCCCGCGCATTGCACAGGATCACGCCATACAGCAGCGCCCACTTGATGTTGGGCAACGTGACGCGCCAGAACATTTGCCAACCGTTGGCGCCCAGCACCGTGGCGGCTTCTTCCTGCTCGCGGCCCTGCGCCTGCATCAGCGGGATGAGCTCGCGCGCGACGAACGGGAAGGTGATGAACACCGTGGCCAGCACGATGCCCGGCAGCGCGAAGATGATCTTCAGGTCATGGTCGCGCAGCCACTCGCCAAACCAGCCGTTCAGGCCGAACACCAGCACGTAGATCAGGCCGGCGATCACTGGGCTGACCGAGAACGGCAGGTCGATCAGCGTCAGCAGCAAGCTCTTGCCATGGAACTCGAACTTGGCAATGCACCAGGCGGCCGCCACGCCGAACACCAGGTTCAGCGGCACGCTGATGCCGGCGGCGATCAGCGTGAGTTTCATGGCCGAGACCGCGTCGGGCTCGGTCACCGCTGCCAGGTAGACCTCGACGCCCTTCTTGAACGCTTCGAAGAAAACCGCCACCAGCGGCACGAACAGGAAGCACGCCAGGAACACCAGTGCCAGGCCGATCAGTGTGCGGCGCACCCAGGCGGGTTCACGCGCGGCGAGCTTGATGGAGGAGGAGGCACTCATCAGGCGAACCTCATTGGCCCTGACGCTTGCGCGTCCAGGCTTGGAGAAGGTTGATCACCAGCAGCATCACGAAGCTGGCCACCAGCATCACCACCGCGATGGCGGTGGCGCCGAGGTAGTCGTACTGCTCCAGCTTGGAGATGATCATCAGCGGCGTGATTTCGCTGACCATCGGGATGTTGCCGGCGATGAAGATCACCGAACCGTACTCGCCCAGCGCCCGCGCGAAAGCCAGCGCGAAGCCGGTGGTCAGCGCCGGCAGCAGGATGGGCAGGATGATGCGGCTGAAGGTCTGCCAACGGTTGGCGCCCAGCGTTGCCGAGGCCTCTTCGTACTCGCTCGACAGGTCTTCCAGCACCGGCTGCAGCGTGCGCACGATGAAGGGCAGGCCGATGAACAGCAACGCGATGAACACGCCGATGGGGGTGAAGCTCACCTTGACCGGCAGGTACTGGCCGATCCAGCCGTTCTGGGCGTACAACGCGGTCAGCGTGATGCCGGCCACCGCGGTGGGCAATGCAAAGGGCAGGTCGACCAAGGCGTCGATCAGACGCTTGCCAGGGAACTCGTAGCGCACCAGCACCCAGGCGATGATGAGCCCGAACAGCGCATTCACCAGCGCTGCCAGGAACGAGGCGCCGAAGGTCAGCCGGTAGCTGGCCACCACGCGCGGCGATGCCACGGCGTCCCAGAAGGCCGGCCAGGTCATCGTGGCCGTCTTCAGGAAGACGGCGGCGATCGGTATCAGTACGACCAGGCTCAGGTACAGCAGCGTGAAGCCCAGCGCCAGGTCGAAGCCCGGCAGCACGCTGTGCCGCTTGAGCAGCAGGCGGGAGAAGATCATGGTGGGCAAGCCGTGGCACGCGGCCACCGGTCAGCAAGAGAAAAGTAAGCGGGCTACTTCCTGACCACGATCTGGTCGTAGATGCCGCCGTCGTTGAAGTGCTCGGTCTGGGCCCTGCGCCAGCCGCCGAAGATCTCGTCCACCGTGAAGGTGGTGACCTTCGGAAACTCCTTGGCGTACTTGCTCATCACCTTGTCGCTGCGCACGCGCAGGTTGTGCTTGGCGGCAACTTCTTGTGCTTCTTCCGACCACAGGTACTTCAGGTAGGCCTCGGCCTGCTTGCGGCTGCCCTTGCGGTCGACCACCTTGTCGATCACCGCCACCGGGTTCTCGGCCAGCACGGTGCTCTTGGGATAGACCCACTCGTAGTTCTGGCCGAACTCCTCGACGATGGACTGCACCTCGCTCTCGAACGTCACCAGCACGTCGCCGATCTGGCGTTGCGCGAAGGTGGTGGTGGCCGCGCGCCCGCCGCCGTCGAACACCGGCACATTGGCGAACACCTTGGTGACCAGGTCACGCGCCTGTGCCGGCGTGCCACCCGCCTTGATCACCGAGCCCCAGGCCGCCAGGTAGCTGTAGCGGCCGTTGCCGGTCACCTTCGGGTTCGGAATGACGACCGAGGTACCCGGCTTGGCCAGATCGCCCCAGTCCTTGATGCCCTTCGGGTTGCCCTTGCGCACCATGAAGATCGTGATCGAGCTGGTCGGCGCCGCATTGTTCGGCAGGCGCTTGGCCCAGTCGGCAGCGATCAGGCCCTTCTCGGCCACCATGTCGATGTCCAGCGCCTGGTTCATCGTGATGACATCAGCATCCAGCCCGTCGATCACGGCGCGTGCCTGTTTGCTGGAGCCGCCGTGCGATTGGTTGACCGAGATCTCTTCGCCGGCAGTGGCCTTCCAGTGGGCGGTGAAAAGCTTGTTGTAGTCCTTGTAGAACTCGCGCGCAACGTCGTAGCTGACATTGAGCAGCGCGGGCGCGGCCCAGGCAGCGCCTGTGCCCCACAGCGCCGCCGTTGCAGTCGCAAGGGCCAGCAGGCGGCGGGACGGGTCGGGCAGAAGTTTTTTCATCGTGTCTCGGTCGGCGTATGCGCGGAGCTTGGATGCTAGGGGATCCGTCGGTCTAGCGTCGCGCGGATTCCGAGCATGCATATGCGCAAAGCAACGATAGCGGTCAAACACATGCCGCCGAAGCATCGCTGCTTGGCGGCCCCCGGGTTGGCACGGCGCGTGGCGGCGGGGGCGCGAGCGACGCTGCTACTGACGTCTGACGACGATTTTGTCGAACACGCCGCCGTCGTTGAAGTGCGTGGCCTGGGCTGATTTCCAGCTGCCGAACACGCTTTCCAGCGTGAACAGGGCCAGCTTCGGGAACAGTTGGGCGTACTTGGCGGCCACTTTCGGGTCGGTGGGACGGTAGTAGTTTTTTCCGGCGATGTCCTGGCCTTCAGGGGAATAGAGGTATTCGAGGTAGGCCTGCGCGAGGGCACGGGTGCCGCGTTTTTCCACCACCTTGTCTACCACGGCCACCGGCGGCTCGGCGAGGATGGACAGCGACGGGGCCACGATGTCGAACTTGTCCGGCCCCAGCTCCTTCTGCGCCAGCAGGGCTTCGTTTTCCCAGGCCAGCAGCACATCACCGATGCCGCGTTCGACGAAGGTCACGGTCGAGCCGCGTGCGCCAGTGTCGAGCACCGGTACGTTCGCGTAGATCTTCTGCACGAAGTCCTGCGCCTTGGTGTCGGAGCCGTACTTCTTCTTGGCGTAGCCCCAGGCAGCTAGATAGTTCCAGCGCGCGCCGCCCGAAGTCTTTGGGTTGGGTGTGATCACCGCGATGCCGGGTTTGACCAGGTCGTCCCAATCCTTGATGGTCTTGGGGTTGCCCTTGCGCACCAGGAAAACGATGGTCGAGGTGTACGGCGCGCTGTTGTGCGGCAGGCGCTTTTGCCAGTCGGGGGGCAGCAGCTTGCCCTTCTCGGCGATCTCGTCGATGTCGTAGGCCAGCGCCAGCGTGACCACGTCGGCTTCCAGCCCGTCGATCACCGTGCGAGCCTGTTTGCCAGACCCCGCGTGAGAGGCTCTGACCGTCAAGGTATCGCCGGTTTTGGCTTGCCAGTACTTGGCGAAGGCCTTGTTGTAGTCCTGGTAAAGCTCGCGCGTCGGGTCGTAAGACGCGTTGAGCAAACTGACATCCTTGGCGGTTGCTAGTGAGGGCGCCAGGCCTGTGGCGAGGACCACCAAAGCCAGGGGCCAGGCGAGCGCTTGGCGGCGCAGCGGAGTGAAGTGCTTCATGGGGCCATCGACTGTTGAAAAGGATGCAGGCGATGCTATGAATCCAACAGTGCGGCGTGAACGAACGTCTTCGTCCACGCATATGCGAAAAGCAAGGATGCGAGGCGTGAACAGCCTTGTCCGTCGCCCTACCCCCTTCTGGGGGTAGGGCGTGAACCCCCATCAGTGGGTGCTCAAACTGGCCGATTCCCACCCTCTGGGCGATGGCGGCGCGAGCGTCGTGCGCCGAACATTCGTCTATCGCACGGCACCCACCCGAACCGACACGAGGAGCTTCAGATGGCCACGATCGACAAGCTGATTCAAGACATCCTGGCACCCGTCGAAACCGCGGTGCGCAACGCGCCCAAAGTGCTCGGATGGTTCGAGTCGACGGCCGCGCCCCGTGACGAAGGCGCCTGGGCTTGGTTGGAGGCGTCGGAGCAAACCTCCGCCGGCCTGGAAGTGACTGAACATGCCATGCCCATGCATGTCCTGGCGGCCGTGTTCGGCTTGGCACCGGCACCGCTGCGGGCGCTGTGAGCTCGTTGGATTGCGCCTCGGCCGAAACGCCGGGGTGGCCGCTTCAGGCCGGCACGAGATGCAACCCGGCGCGTTGCGCGACGGGCTGCGAAACCCATCCGGTCTCGCGAGGGTCGCGTGTGCAAACCGACAGGGTGCTGGGCAGACGCACTTCGCCCCAGGGCACGTACATGCGCACCGGCACACCGTGCCGCCGGGCGACCTGTTCGGCCGCCGTACCCGGCAGCCCCCGCAGCAGTTCGAGCTCGCAGGCTGTGCCAGCCCGGCGCAGCCTGCGCAGCCCTTCATGGGCGATGACGGGGTCGTTGGTGGCCAGCGTCACGAAGGACGCACGCCCCGCAACCCGCTGAAGCAATGACAGCAGGCCGGCCTGGGCATCGTGCAGGGGCCGGTGCGGGTCGGCTTGATGACCTTTGATGATGCGCAGCGGCAAGCCCCGTTCACAAGCCCAATCGGCGTCGGCTCGGCTGCGCAACCAGCGCCCCACCAGTGTCAACGTCGGTCGCTGGTGAGCGGCCGCGCCCATCGCATCAAGGCCTTGCAGGAGGGTTTCCATCGACGCCGGGTCGCCCCGGCTGCAGAGTTGATCGAACAGCACCGCCACGCCATGCGAGCGGGCTTGCTCCAGCAGCCGTGACAGCCCGCCGGGTGACCGCAGTGGCACCGACGCGTCGCATGCGAGCGTGGTCGCCACCCCAAGTGATGCCATGGCGGCAAGGGCCTGCAGCACCGCGGATTGCGCCGAGTCGGCCTGATCACCCAGGGCCTGTACACACCCCAGCGTCAGCGGGTAGCCAGACTGAGCAAGCTGCCGCATCGTCGCCAGCGCTTGGTCCAGATCACCGCTGGTGGCCGCAGGCCGTTTGCCGGTCGGGCGCTGCGCCGGTAGCCGGGAAGGCAGGGACTTCCTGGGTTGTGCAGCCAGACAAACAGCCCGGGTGGCGGGCTGCAGCAGCAGTTTCATGGGGCTCTCCAAGACGTTCCGTGGGGCGGCTTGGCTGAATACATCCACCACGCAACCGGGTGAAACATCTTGAAGCAACTTGGCGCACAACGCAAGATCGTGATTTACCTCACGCTCGCTGCCCCCTCGGTTCAAGGGGCCTCAGAACCCTTCCGCCTTGAGTGCGGCCTGTACCGCCGGCCGTGCGGCGATGCGCTCGCGCCAGGCGGTAAGGTTGGGCAGCCCGCCGATCTCGATGCCCACCCGCGGGCTCCAGCCCGACACCACGAACAGGTAAGAATCAGCCACGGTGAAGGGTGTGCCGAGCAGGTGAGCGCGCCCGGCCAGTTGGCTGTCCACATAGGCCAGGCGCTGCTGCAGGCGTTCGCGCATCTGCGCCTTGTAGTCGTCCGGCACGCTGGGGGAGAACAGCGGCGAGAAGCTCTTGTGCAGTTCGCTGCTGGTGAAGTTGAGCCACTCGATCAGGCGGTAGCGCTCGAAGCTGCCCCAGGCCGGCGCCAGGCCCTTGTCGGGCACCTGGTCGGCGATGTACTGCACGATCGCCGGTCCCTCGGTAAGCCGCTGGCCGTTGTCGAGCTCGAGCAGCGGCACCTGGCCCTTCGGGTTGACCTGCAGGTAGTCGCTGCCGTCGGGCAGCTTCTTGGTCTTGGTCGGGGCCAGGACCAGCTCGAAGGGGAGGCCCGATTCGCGCAGCACGATGTGGGGGTTCTGCGAACAAGAGCCGGGGCTGTAGTAGAGCTTCATGGGGTTGTCTCGGTGGGTTGTCGGAGGAGGCCGCCCTGTCACTGCGTGAGTGGGGCCGGCCGCAACCCTACACCAGGGGCGCAGAGCGTGCCGGCAACGGGCAGACCGCACGATGTGCGCCTGATTGCGGCTTGGCCCACGCTATTCCGGCGATCGGCCCGCCGGCGTTGGCCGAACATTCGCGCAGCCGGTTCGGCTGCCCCACGGCCGTGGGCGCGCGCCCGGCTGATGGAGACGACCCATGCCGCTGAGCCCCGAACTGCGAACCCTCGACGTCGACCTGCCGGCCTGCCCGCGCACGCTGCTGGACATGCTGGTGCTGCTCAACGACGACGACGCACCGCTGGAGGCGATGGCGCAGGTGATCGAGCGCGACATGGCGCTGGCTGCCGCTGTGGTGCGCACGGTCAATTCGGCCATGTTCGGCCTGCTGCGCCGGGTGGACACGGTCAACGAGGCAGTGCGCTTTCTCGGCACGCGCGAGGTCGCCGGTATCACCTTCGCCACCGCCTTGCGCGCGGCTTTTCCGCCGACGCCGCAGCTGGAGGCGCTGTGGGAGCATGCCAGCCGCTGTGGCTTGCTGATGGGCCGCTGCGCCGGCTCACTCGGGCTCGATCCTTGGCGGGCCCACACCGCCGGCCTGTTTGCGCGCAGCGGGCAGGCGGTGCTGCTGGTCAAGTCCGGGGGCGTGTATCCCGACATGCTGGCCCGCCTGGGCCATGACGTGGCGGCGTTGGCCGAGGCC
Organism: Burkholderiales bacterium; assembly: GCA_039932275.1. GTDB lineage: Bacteria > Pseudomonadota > Gammaproteobacteria > Burkholderiales > Burkholderiaceae_C > Sphaerotilus. Next base: position 20,748 of record JBDTQF010000008.1, on the reverse strand, counting down.
GAACGCGAAGCCTTCGGCGTGACCCATACCGCCTACGGCAGCGCACTGTGCGCGGCCTGGGGCCTGGCCGCGGATGTGGTCAAGTTCGTGCACGAGCGGGCCACGCCGGCGCATGAATGGGCGCCCCATGCCGCCCCGGTGCGTGATCTGTTGGCCCTGGGTGCGCTGGTGGAAGAGCTGCTCGCTGGCGAAGATCTGGTGGCGGCGGCTGAGCGGCTGGCGGGCGATCCGACGGCCGGCAGCGCCCAGCTGCTGGCGGCGGTGCGTGGGCCCTGGCAGCGCTTCGAGGCGATGCAGACCTGAAAATCGCTGGCACGGGACGTGCACCCGCCTCATCTGGCGAGCTGGAGGGGCTGTGCCCGCATACTGCGGGCGCGGCCATCAGAGCCATTCCCTGGAGGATCCTGCCACCATGCCTGCCGGCAACGTCCATGTTCTCGACCACCCGCTGATCCAGCACAAGCTGACGCTGATGCGCCAGCGCGAGCGCTCTACCAGTAGCTTTCGCCGCCTGCTCCACGAGGTCGGCATGCTGATGGCCTACGAGATGACCCGCGACATGCCCACGCAGCTGATCGAAATCGAGACGCCGCTGGAGCGCATGCAGGCGCCGGTGGTCGATGGCAAGAAGATCTGCCTGGTCGCCGTGATGCGCGCTGGGGTCGGCCTGCTCGACGGCATGCTGGAGGTGGTGCCCAGCGCCCGGGTGGGGCACATTGGCCTGTACCGCGACCCCCAGACGCTGGCGGCGGTGGAGTACTACTTCAAGATGCCCGAGGGCCTGCCAGACCGCGACCTGCTGGTGCTCGACCCGATGCTGGCCACCGGCCACAGTGCCGTGGCGGCGGTGCAGCGCCTGAAGGCCGTGCAGCCGCGTTCGATCCGTTTCGTCAGCCTGTTGGCCGCACCCGAGGGCTTGCAGACTTTCCATGCGGCGCATCCGGATGTGCCGGTCTACACCGCCGCGATCGACCGCGAACTCAACGACCACGGCTACATCCTGCCAGGGCTGGGCGACGCGGGCGACCGCATTTTTGGCACGAAATGACCGCCCCAAGGCGCCCGCAAGCGGTCACCGCCCCCCGAGGGGAGCAGGCCATGCTGATCAAGAACGCCACCCTGCCCGATGGCCGCCGCGGCATCGACGTGCTGGTGCGGCAGGGCCGCATCGAGGCCGTCGCCCCGGGTCTGGGCGCACCCGAAGGCACCGAGGTGATCGAGGCGCAGGGCTGGCTGCTCAGCCCGCCTTTTGTCGATGCGCACTTCCACATGGACTCGACGCTGACTTACGGTCAGCCGCGCGTCAACCGGAGCGGCACGCTGCTCGAAGGCATCGCGCTGTGGGGCGAGCTCAAGCCGCACTTGCAGCAAGAGGCCATCATTGAGCGCGCGCTGCGCTACTGCGACGGCGCGGTGGCCAAGGGCCTGCTGGCCATCCGCAGCCATGTGGATGTCTGCGACGACCGGCTGCTGGCCGTCGAAGCACTGCTGGAGGTGCGCCGCCGCGTGGCGCCCTACCTCGATCTGCAGCTGGTGGCTTTCCCACAGGATGGCTTGCTGCGCTCGCCGACCGCGCTGGCCAACCTGCGGCGCGCGCTCGACCTGGGTGTCGATGTGGTCGGCGGCATCCCGCACTTCGAGCGCACCATGGCCGACGGCGCCGAGAGCGTGCGGCTGCTGTGCGAGCTGGCGGCCGAACGCGGCCTGCCGGTGGACATGCATTGCGACGAGAGCGACGATCCGCTGTCGCGCCACATCGAGACGCTGGCCTTCCAGACCCAGCGGCTGGGCTTGCACGGGCGGGTGACGGGTTCGCACCTGACCTCCATGCATTCGATGGACAACTACTACGTCTCCAAGTTGCTGCCGCTGATGGCCGACGCGCAGGTGCACGCAGTGGCCAATCCGCTCATCAACATCACCCTGCAGGGGCGGCACGACAGCTACCCCAGGCGGCGCGGCATGACCCGTGTGCCGGAGCTGCTGGCCGCTGGCGTGACCGTCGGCTTCGGCCATGACTGCGTGATGGACCCCTGGTACCCGCTGGGCTCGGGCGACATGCTGGAGGTGGCCTCGATGGGGTTGCACGTCGCACAGATGACCGGCGAAGCCGGCATGCAGGCCTGCTTCGCGGCGGTCACGACCAACAATGCCCGCATCCTGGGCTTGGTGGGTTATGGCTTGGCGCCCGGCTGCGAGGCCGATTTCGTGCTGCTGCAGGCCCGCTCGGTGGTCGAGGCGCTGCGTCTGCGAGCGCAGCGCCTGCTGGTGGTGCGCCGTGGGCAGGTGCTGGCGCGTTCTGCGCCGCTGCGGGCCGAACTCCATCTGCCTGGTCGGCCGTTATGTGTGGACTTCACGCAGCCCGGCTGAAGTGCCGCCGATCGACGGCTGACCCTACCCCGCGCAGCGGGTCGAGGGGTCGGACCACTAGAATGAGTTTCAGTTGTCACAGGCCGCACCGGCCTTCTTGCCTGCTTCCATGAGACTCATCGGATCGTTGACCAGCCCGTTCGTCCGCAAGGTGCGTATCGTCCTGGCGGAAAAGAAGCTCGACTACAAGTTCGAACTGGACAACCCCTGGAGCGCCGACACCCGCGTGACCGACGCCAACCCGTTGGGCAAGGTGCCCTGCCTGGTGATGGAAGGTGCTGAGGCGCTGTTCGACTCGCGCGTCATCGTCGAGTACGTCGACACCCTGTCGCCGGTGGGCCGGCTGATCCCCGAGAAGGGCCGCGAACGCGCCGAGGTACGCACCTGGGAGGCACTGGCCGACGGCATCTGCGATGCGGCGGCGGGCGCCCGGCTCGAAGCCACCTGGGATGGGCGTGCCGACACCGAGCGCTGCGCGGCCTGGATCGATCGCCAGACGGCGGCCGTGCACCGCGGCCTGGGGGCCTTGTCGAAGGCGCTGGCCGAGCGGCCGTGGTGCGTGGGCTCGCACCTGTCGCTGGCCGACATTGCGGTCGGGTGCACGTTGGGGTATCTCGACTTCCGCTTCCCGGCCATTGCCTGGCGCAGCGAGCACGCCAACCTGGCGCGGTTGAGCGACAAGCTGGCCACGCGGGCCAGCTTCATCGACACGCTGCCGGTGCAACCCTGAGCGTGGCCTGAACGAACGGGTGCGGGCGGCGCGCTCAGTGCGCGCCCAGCGGCATCACCAGTTCGAGCGTGCGCTGGGCCGGGCTGCCGGCGACGCTGTCGCCCGTGTCGCCTGTTTCCACCACGAATTGCGCCCCCAGCATGGTGGCCTGGCGTTGCAGCTTGATCCAGCTGCCGCCCAGCCCCGGCGCGACGGCGCCGCGCACATCCTGCCGGGCGCTCGCAACCTCACTGTGTGCGCCGTGGCCGAAGCGCATGCGCAGGTGCCGGCCGGTTTCGCCGTCCAGCACTTCGAGGCGGAACACGGCGGCTCCCGGCTGTCCCACCGCGGCGGGACGCTGAGCCAGCGCGAGCGCCTCGCGTGCGATGCGCAGCAACTGCAACGTTTGGCCCGCGGGCAGCACCAGCCGGGCGGCCCGTGTATCGACCGACCATGCCAGCGTGACACCGGCGGCTTCGAGCTGTGGGGTGAGTTGATCGCGCAGCGCCTGCAGGGCATCGGCGAGCGGCCGCGGCACCGTTTCGAGCGCGGCAAAGGCGATGCGCAGCTCGATCAGGCTGGTGTCGAGCAACTGCTGCAGCTCAGTGCGGTTGGCCGCCGCTGCATCCCGCGCGGCCAGGCCCTGTGCTTGCACCAGGCGATGGCCCAACTCGTCATGCAGATCACGCAGCAGGCGGTCGCGTTGCGCGCCTTGTTGTTGATGGCGCTCACGCAGCGTCAGTCGGTCGTGGGTGTCGTGCAGTTGGCGCTCGCTGTGACGCAGTCGGCTGCGCCAGCTGCGGTGGCTGCGACCCAGCTGACGCAGCATGCGCGACAACTGCTCAAGGCGCAGACCCAGCAGCACCGCAAGCAAGACCATGATTGCCCACCGGGTGGCGAACCAGGCGCCTTGCCGGGATTCGAGGCCGAAGCCGGCAGGGCTGCCCACACGCACCCACACTTCATGCATTGCGCAGCCGATGACGATCGCCACCGCCACGGTCAAGGCCCAACTGCCGGCCACCGGCCGCAAGGTGGTGTCATGCCGACGGGCGGCCTCGACCGCCTGCACCAGCAGGCCGCAGCCTCCGGCCAGGCAGGCCAACGGAATGATCCAGCCGGCCGTGGGATCGATCCATCCCAGGGCACCCGCCAACCAGGCGCCTCCCATGCCGACCAGCAGCGCGTTGAGCAGTGCCGACGGGCGGGTGCCGGCCCGGCGGCGCTGCATCAGGTGCACGCCATAACCGGCTGTCAGCACAGTGGCCACCAGCAGAGCCATCTGCGCGACCGACGGCGCCAACCCCGCCGGTGCCGTGAAGCCGCTGTGCGCACCCAGGCCGAAGTACACCGCCCACAGCAGGCCTGCACCGCCCAGTGCCATGTCGGCCCAACCGCGTTGGGTCACGGCCAGCAGCAGGCCGATCGCGCCGAGGGCCAGGGCCACCGACACCAACGCTGCCAAGCGGGCATTGGATTGCGGTGCCCGCGGGCCGGCCGCTTCCAAGCTTTCTTTGCCGATCATGGCAGGCGCCAGCGCTGGGTGTTCAGCGTCGATCTCGCTGCTTGCCGTAAGGCGCACCGGTGCGCCGGCGGGCGTGAACAAGGCGGCTGCCCACGCCCCCAGCAGCACCAGCACCAGCGCTGTCACCATCGTGGTGAGACGGCGCGCGGCGGTCGTTGGCGTCGGAAGCACACTGCTCATGGGGTTCCTCCACGGGCAGGGCGGATGCAGCCATGCTGATGCGGCTGAAAGGGGCGCCCGGTCAGCGGGGGCGGCCGGACGATATCGTGGTGAGGCAGGAAGGACACAGGCGGCATGCAGATGGCCCGGTCAGGCGCGGTACGCCTGCTGGGCCTTGTGGAATGGGGACAGCCCGGTGATCTTGCGGCGCGCATGCCCCCGGGCCTATCCCATGCTCGTGGGGAGGCGCTGACCTGTGTGAGGGTACCGGCGTGCCGGGTCCACCGGTCCGAGGGGCCGGGTGGTTCGCGCTGCGGCGGTTGGCGTGCGGATTTGCGGTTTCCGGCGGGCTGGGCGAAGCCCGGCCCTGGGGGCGCTCAGGTGCTGGCGTGGAAGCTGTCCGCGTTGGCCCGGGGCCAGTAGATCCGGAAGGTGTTGTGCGGCCAGTCGAGCTCGCCGCGCTCGGCCGCCAGCACCGCCCCCGGTGCCACGAAGGGCAGCAGGTTGGCGAGCAGCCGCACCTCGTGGCCGGCGTTGCGGCGCACGATGTGCGAGGCGGTGATCTCGCCCGGGTGCTGCAGTCCGGCGGCCTGCACCAGCTCGCGCAGCGCCTCCAGAGTGTTGTGGTGGAACAGGTAGACCCGTTCGGTCTTGTCCGTCACCACCAGCGCGCGCTGGCGCACCGGGTCCTGCGTGGTCACGCCGGTGGGGCAGTGGCCGGTGTGGCAGCTCTGGGCCTGGAGGCAGCCCAGCGCGAACATGAAACCGCGGGCCGAGTTGCACCAGTCGGCGCCCAGCGCCATCAACCGGGCGATGTCGAAGGCGCTCACCACCTTGCCGGCCGCGCCGAGGCGGATCCGATCACGCAGGCCCACCCCCACCAGCGTGTTGTGCACCAGCAGCAGGCCTTCCTGCAGCGGTGCGCCCACGTGGTCGGCGAACTCCAGCGGCGCCGCACCGGTGCCACCCTCGGCGCCATCGACGACGATGAAGTCCGGCACGATGCCGGTGGCCAGCATGGCCTTGACGATCGCGAACCATTCCCACGGGTGGCCGATGGCGAGCTTGAAGCCCGTCGGCTTGCCGCCGGAGAGTTCACGCAGCTGCTCGATGAAGGCCAGCAGTTCGCGTGGCGTCGAAAAGGCGCTGTGCGCGGCCGGCGAGATGCAGTCCACACCCTGCGGCACACCGCGCGCCGCGGCGATCTCGGCCGTCACCTTCGGGCCCGGCAGCATGCCGCCGTGGCCCGGCTTGGCGCCTTGGCTGAGCTTGACCTCGATGAGCTTGACCTGCGGCTCGCGCGCTTGCGCGGCGAAGCGCACCGGGTCGAAGCGGCCGTTGGCATCGCGGCAGCCGAAGTAGCCGGAAGCGATCTCCCACACCAGGTCACCGCCATGCACCCGGTGGTGCGTGCTGATCGAGCCCTCGCCGGTGTCGTGGGCGAAGCCGCCCTTCTTCGCGCCGCCGTTGAGCGCCAGGATGGCGTTGGCCGACAACGCGCCGAAGCTCATCGCCGAGATGTTGAAGACGCTGGCGCTGTAGGGCTGGGCCCGCCCGGCACCGATGGTGGTGCGGAAATCGGCCGAGGCCAGTGTGGTGGGGCTGAGCGAGTGGTTGATCCACTCATAGCCCAGCGCCTGCACATCCAGCTGCGTACCGAACGGGCGCTTGTCAGGCTCGGCTTTGGCGCGCTGGTACACCAGCGAGCGCTGCTGGCGCGAGAACGGTGCCGCCTCGTTGTCGCTTTCGATGAAGTACTGGCGCAGCTCCGGCCGGATCCATTCGAGTAGGAAGCGCAGGTGCCCGATTACCGGGTAGTTGCGCAGCACCGCGTGGCGCGTCTGCAGCGTGTCGCGCAGGCCCAGCCCCAGGCCGGCCAGGCCCGGCAGCGCCCACCATCCACTGGCCCAGCCCTGCAGCGCGGCGAGGCCACCCACCAGCGTGAGCAGTGCGCACAGCAGTAGGCACAGGTAGCGCACCGGGAAATAGCGGTCGAGCACAAGCAGCCAGGCGGGCATGGTATGTCTCTCGTTGTTGTGATGAGTGAACCGGCTCGACGCTGTTGCATGCTGGGTCGCGCGCAAATAAATCCTAGTGCCGGCCTGGCTGCGCCGAGCCTCAGAATAGAGCCATTTGCACATGCCTCTTTCTTCTTCCCGAGGGTGGCCGGCCAGGCGTTGCGCGGCGGGGTGGGCAGCGAGTTCGCTGGTGGCCTCGATGCTGCTGATCGGCAGCGCTGGCGCAGCAGCCGGCTTGGCCGAACAGGTCGCCTGCCGCGTCACCTACGGTGGCGAGACGCTGCTGTTGCGTGCACCCCCAGTGGCCAACGCCTTGGCGGTGTATGACGCAGCACCTGTGGCCATCGGCTCGTACTTCCTCTTTCGCATCGTCTTCCAGCGCAACCCCGCGTCAGAGGCCGCCATCAACCTCTACACCTACGCTGATCGCGAGCAGGGCCCGGTGATCATCCACCAGGCCCGCTACACCTACCCGCCGCGCCGCCAGCGCGACCATGGCTTCACCGGCCTGCACTGGGTGTACGAGCCGGTGCGCGACGGGGAGTTGCAATACTGGTGCGAGCTCGAATCCGGGCGGGCGCCATGACCCGCCCATGCTGGAGGGTGCTGCTGGGCCTGGCCACGCTGTGCGGTGCTGCGGTGGCGGCCGCACCCGGCGGTGAGCACGGCGGCTTCACGCTGCTGTTCGCCGGCGACGTGATGCTGGACGACGGTCCCGGCCGCACTGTTGCTGCGGGCGGCGATCCGCTGGCGCCGTTCGACGCGGTGCTGCGTGCGGCCGACGTGCGCATCGGCAACCTCGAATGCCCGATCGCCGGGCCCACCACCGGCCGGCCGCTGGACAACAAGATCTACAGCTTCCGCGCCGATCCACGCGTCACCCGGGTGCTGCAGGGCCGCTTCGATGCCATGGCGGTGGCCAACAACCATGCGGGTGATTACGGCCATGAGGCCTTCCTCGAAACGCTGGGCCACCTGCGCGACGCGGGCCTGCGGCCCTTCGGCGGCGGCGGCAACCTGCGCGAGGCCCATGCGCCGCTGTGGATCGAACGCGCCGGCCTGCGTGTGGCCGTGCTGGGCTACAGCGAGTTCAAGCCGCGCTCGTTCGAGGCCGGTGCGAACTGGCCGGGTGTGGCCTGGAGCGAGGACAGCCAGGTGGTGGCCGACATCGCCGCGGCCCGCCGTGCCGGTGCGCACCTGGTGATCCCTTTCATGCATTGGGGCTGGGAGCGCGAGCGCCAACCCAGCGCGCGCCAGCGTGCGCTGGCTCATCGCATGATCCAGGCGGGTGCCGATGCCGTGGTGGGCGGGCATCCGCATGTCACGCAGGGTGCCGAGATCTACCGCGGCAAGCCCATCGTCTGGAGCCTGGGCAACTTCGTCTTCGACGGTTTCGACGACCTGCCGGCCGGCCAGGTGGGCTGGCTGCTGCGCCTGCAGCTCGACCGGCGCGGCGTGCGCGCCTGGGACACGCTCGAAGCCCGCATGGATGCCACCGGCACGCCGCATCCGGTGCTGGGCGCCCACACGCCATGCGGGCGCCGCGGCGACCCTCGGGTGCGGTCCTGCGTCAACCAGTTGCTTGACGCTCGCCAGGCCGCCGCAGCCGCACGTTGACCGACTTATACTGGTCCACAGCGCCAATTTGATCCGGCTTGCGGGCGCTTAATAAATACCGCTAAAGAGGACATCCCTACCCGGTGTCTGCCTCGATGGCGGCGCCGGGTTTTTTGTTTCTTGTTGGCACGCATGGCATGACGACGGTTCCAGGTTCGGTGGGTGAGGTCAGCCCGCAGACGATGCATTTCGCGCAGCCGCTTCCTCTGAAGAGCGGCGCCGTGCTGCCGTCCTATGACCTGGTGTTCGAGACCTACGGCACGCTCAACGCCGACCGCTCGAATGTCGTGCTGGTGTGCCATGCGCTCAATGCCAGCCACCACGTGGCCGGCACGCATGCCGGCGTATACCGCAGCGAGGGCTGGTGGGACAACCTCATCGGCCCCGGCAAGCCGCTCGACACACGCCGCTTCTTCGTCATCAGCATCAACAACCCCGGCTCCTGTTTCGGCTCCACCGGGCCGATGCACACCAACCCGGCCACCGGCCGGCCCTATGGCGCCGACTTCCCGGTGGTGACGGTCGAGGACTGGGTCGATGCGCAGGCGCGGCTCGTCAAGGCGTTGGGCATCGAACAACTCGCGGCGGTGATCGGCGGCAGCCTGGGCGGCATGCAGGCGCTGTCGTGGACGCTGCAGTACCCCGAGCGTGTGCGGCATGCGCTGGTGATCGCCTCGGCGCCCAACCTGTCGGCACAGAACATTGCCTTCAACGAGGTGGCGCGCCGCGCCATCGTCACTGATCCCGACTTCCACGACGGTCACTTCTACGCCCATGGCGTGGTGCCCAAGCGTGGCCTGCGCGTGGCGCGCATGATCGGCCACATCACCTACCTCAGTGACGACGTGATGGAGCAGAAGTTTGGTAGACAGCTGCGCGCTGCCGAACTGAGCTACAGCACCCAGGCCATCGAATTCGAGATCGAGAGCTACCTGCGCTACCAGGGTGACAAGTTCAGCGAGTACTTCGACGCCAATACCTACCTGCTGATCACGCGCGCGCTCGACTACTTCGACCCGGCCCTGGCTTTTGGGGGCAACCTGCGCGCGGCGCTGGCGCGGGCCCGGGCCAAGTTCCTGGTGGTGAGTTTCACCACCGACTGGCGCTTCTCGCCGCAGCGCTCGCGCGAGATCGTCAAGGCGCTGGTGGACAACGACTGCGCCGTCAGCTACGCCGAGATCGATGCGCCGCACGGCCACGATGCCTTCCTGCTCGACGATCCGCGCTACCACGCGTTGATTGACGCCTATTTCGATCGCATTGCGAAGGAGGTCGCAGCATGAACGACCTCAGCGCGTTGCGGCGCATCGCCGCGCTGGTGCCCGAAGGTGCCGCGGTGCTCGACCTCGGCTGCGGCAACGGCGAGCTGATGGCCCTGCTGCAGGCCGAGCGCCGCTGCAGCGGCTACGGCGTCGAGCTCGACGATGCCAAGGTGCTGGCCTGCGTGAAGCGTGGCGTCAACGTCATCCAGCGCAACCTCGAAGAAGGCTTGTCGATCTTCGAGAGCAACAGCTTCGACATGCTGCTGCAGCTCGACACGCTGCAGAACCTGCGCAACACCGAGGCCATGTTGCGCGAGACCGCGCGGGTGGGCCGCCAGGCCATCGTCAGCTTTCCCAACTTCGCACACTGGCCCAACCGCCTGTCGGTGTTGCGCGGGCGCATGCCCGTGACCAAGGCGTTGCCCTACCAGTGGTTCGACACGCCCAACATCCGCGTCGCCACCTTCAAGGACTTCGAGGCCCTGGCGGGCCAGTGCGGCCTGCGCATCATCGAAGGCTTCGGCCTGCACGGCGGGCGGGTGGTGCGGCGCTGGCCCAACCTGCTGGGCAGTACCGCGGTGTTCAAGTTCGAACGCGGCTGAGCGGTACGCCGCACGCCGGCACCAGCAACCGGGCGCGCCACAATCGTCCATGGCCCCCTTGCGCACCGTGTTCCTCCGGCTGCCGGCCTATGCCATCAACGGCCTCACGGTGGCGCTGGGCATCGGCCTGATCCAGCTGCTGGCCGGCGGTCTTGGCGGCGCGCATGCGGCGCTGGTCGCCTCCAGCGGTGCGGTGTTCGCGAGCCTGGCCGATATGCCGAACGCGACGCACCGCACCTGGCGGCGCGTCGCGACCGCGGCGCTGCTGGGCTGCCTCATCAGCGCGCTGGCCAATGCGCTGGCGCGGCAGCCGCTGGCGATGGGCGCATTGATGGCGTTGTGCGGCTTCATCTCCGCGATGGTGCTGGCCTGGGGGCTGCGTGCCGCTTCGGTCTCCTTTGCCGGCATCCTCGCCGTGGTGTTCACCGCGGCCGCGCCCTCGGCACCCGACCTGGCCTCGCAGCTGCGGCATCTGGCGTGGACGGCCTTCGGCGCCGGCGCTTACACCGGCTGGGCGGTGGCCGCGGCGGCGCTGGTGCAACCACGCTTGCGCACGTTGTCGCTGGCCGTGCTGCTGGAGGCGGCAGCACGCCTGCTGCGGGCCCGGGCCGGGCTGCTGCAGGCCGAGCCTGGCGAAGTGACCGATGCTTTGCCGCTGCAGACCTGGATCCGCGACGAGGCGGCGCTGGACGACCGCCTGCAGGTGGCGCGCGACCTGCTTTTCGCTGCGCCGTCTAGCCCGCACACCGAACGGCAGAGCGCCTTGCTGCTGGAGGTTATCCAGTTGCGCGAGACCTTCCTGGCCAGTGAACTCGACCTGGAACTGCTCGGCGGCGACCGCGCGGCTGCGCCGGTGGTGGCGGCGCTCGCACAGCACCTGCTGCAGCTTGCCGACGGGCTTGCCGACATGGCCCGGGCGTTGACGTTGCGTCAGCCGCTGGCGCCGGGCCGAGACCCAGCCGCTACCGTGGCACTGGAGCCGGTCTGGCCCATCCCCCCGGCCAACCACCTGCGGCTCACCGAGGTGCTGGTGCTGCGGGCGCGCCACATGGCCGAGTGTGTGGGCCGCATGCAGGCGCTGATGCAAGGCGGCGCGGCGCAGGTGCCGTTGTCGCGCGACGACCTGCAGCTCTTCGTCAGTGTCGAAGGCTGGCCGCTGGCTGCGTTGCGCCCGCACCTGACGCTGCGCTCGCCGGTGCTGCGCCATGCGGTGCGGGCCGCGGTGGCGCTGGGCTGTGCCTATTGGCTGGGCTCGGTGCTGCCCTGGGCCTCGCATCCGCACTGGCTGGTGCTGAGCGTGGCGGTGGTGCTGCGCGGCAACCTGGAGCAGACGCTGTCGCGCCGCAACCTGCGTGTGGCCGGCACCGTCATCGGCTGCCTGTTGGTGATGGCGTTGGCGCAGGCGGGGCCGGGCCCCTTCGCAGCGCTGATTTTCCTGCTGGCGGTGGCGCTGGCGCATGCCTTCGCGACCCGGCAGTACTTGGTCACCGCCGTCGCTGCCACCGTGATGGCTTTGCTGCAGGCCCACCTGGCCGACCCGACCAGCGGCTTTGCCATCACCGAGCGCCTGGCCGACACCGTGCTGGGCGCGGCGCTGGCCTGGGCCTTCAGCTTCGTGCTGCCGTCATGGGAACACCGTGCGCTGCCACGTTTGGTGGGTCGGGTAACGCGCGGCATGGCGCGCCTGACCGGCGAGGCGCTGCAATGGCCGCAGGGCGCGCAGGCCGACGTGGCGTTGCGGCTGGCGCGCCGCGAGGTCTATGAGGCGCTTGGGGCGTTGGCTGCCTCGGCCCAGCGCACCAGCGTCGAGCCGCTGCATGTGCGCCTGCCGTTGTACGGCCTGGCCGATCTGCTGATGCGCAGCCGCAGCCTGCTGGCGCAACTGGCGGCCATCCGCGTGCTGGTGCACAGCCGGGCCGCTGAACTCGATGCGGCGCAGGCCGGTGAGGCGATGCAGGCCGCCGCCGCCGAGATCCAGCAGCGTCTGGAGGCCGACGGCGCTGAGGCATCGGCCGGGCCGCTGCATGGTAGGCCCGGGCTGCCGGTGGCCTCGGCCATCGATGCGCCGTGGCCCTGGCTGCTGCGGCGCCTGCACCTGGCCCAGCAGGCCGCAGCCGACATGGCGTATGCCGCGCGGGCCTTGCGCAAGGCTGCGTCTTCGTGAGCGCCCCCAGGGCCGGGCTTCGCCCCGCCCGGCGTTGAGGCATGAGGGATCAGTCGTGCAGCCGGCTGCTGCGCGGCACGCTGGCGAGCAGGAAGTCCATCTGGTCGACCACGATGCGGCGCCCGCGCAGGATCATGTCTTCATGCAGGCTCGGCACGTAAGGCAGATAGAGCAGTTCCAGGCTGCACTCCTGCAGCAGGCGGTTGCCCTTGCGGCCGTTGCAGCCGCGGCAGGCGGTGATGCAGTTCATCCAGGAGTCGATGCCGCCACGCGAGGTGGGCAGGATGTGCTCGCGCGTCAGGTCATCGGCGTGGAACAGCCCGCCACAGTAGGCGCAGACATGGCGATCGCGCGTGAACAGCTTCGGGTTGGAGAGTGCCGGCGTTTGGCGCCAAGCGCGCGTGGGGATGGCGCCGCGCACCGCCACGATGGGATGCAGCTCGATGCGTGATTGCCGGCCACTGACGCGTTGAATTCCGCCGCGCAGAACGATGAAGGGTTCCCCCAACGTCCATGCGACGGCGTCGCTGGCGTACAGAATGGCCGCTTCCTTTGGCGAGATCCAGGCCTGAGGGCGGCCCGAAATATCGAGCTGCAGCACGTCCAAGGCAATTACTCCTGCACGGAGCATAAGCGATGCCGGTGTCTGAACGATGGTGTGGGTTTCGCTACATCCTTCACGGCCGGTTTCATGGGCGCGTCCAAGTCCGGGTTCATGCGGGGCTTGTCAAGCGAGCTCGCTCACCACAAAATAGCACGAACGTTCGTTTACGAAAATCTGCCAATGCCCCCTGTTTCGTCCGCACCTGCCGCATTGACCGCGGCCACCACGTCGTCCGTGCGTCGGCGTGGGCGGGCTGGCGCAGCCGGGCCCACCATCACCCGCCGTGCCAAGGGTGAACAGACCCGCGCCGCCATCGTTGACGTGGCGCTGTTGCTGGCCGGCCGCAAGGGTTTGGAGGGCTTGTCGATCGGCTCGCTGGCTGAAGCAGCGGGCATGAGCAAGTCCGGCGTGTTCGCGCACTTCGGCTCGCGCGAGGAACTGCAGATCGCGGTGGTGCAGGCCTACCACGCCCGCTTCGAGGCCGAGGTGTTTGCGCCCGGCCTGACCGTGCCGCGCGGCCTGCCGCGGCTGCATGCGCTGTTTGAGCGCTGGGTGCAGCGGGTCGCGGCCGAGATCGCCTCGGGCTGCCTGTACATCAGCGGCGCGGTCGAGTTCGATGCCCAGCCCGGCCCGGTGCGCGACGCGCTGCTGGCCACGGTGCGAGCCTGGACCGACGCGCTGCGCCGGGCCATCGTGCTGACGGTGCAGGCCGGTCACCTCAGCCCCGACACCGAGGTGGACCAACTGCTGTTCGAGATGCACGGCCTGATCCTGGCGCTGCATCACGATGCCCATTTCCTGCGCAACCCGGCGGCCGTCGAACGTGCCCGCCGGGGTTTTGAACGTCTGATCGGAAGGAGACCCGATGCCTAGCTACACCCCGCCGCTGCGCGACATGCACTTCGTGCTGCACGAGCTGACCGATTCGCTCGACCGACTGCGCGTCCTGCCGCGCTATGCCGAGCTCGATGCCGACACTGTGGCCGCCGTGCTCGAAGAGGCTGGCAAGTTCGCGGCCGAGGTGGTGCTGCCACTGAACCTGCCTGGTGACGGCGAAGGCTGCAAGCTCGACCCCGCCACGCATGACGTCACTGCGCCCGCCGGTTTCAAGCAAGCCTATGCGCAGTTCGTCGAGGGCGGCTGGCCGGCACTGGCTTGCGATCCGGCCTTTGGCGGCCAGGGCCTCCCGCATGTCGTGAACCAGTGCCTGTACGAGATGCTCAACAGCGCTGGCCAGGCCTGGACCATGTACCCGGGCCTGTCGCATGGCGCCTATGAATGCCTGCATGCGCATGGCACGGCCGAGCAGCAGCAGACCTACCTGGCCAAGCTGGTCAGCGGCGTGTGGAGCGGTTCGATGTGCCTGACCGAGCCGCATTGCGGCACCGACCTCGGCCTGCTGCGCACCAAGGCCGAACCGACCGGCGACGGCCGCTACCAGCTCAGCGGCACCAAGATCTTCATCTCGGCCGGCGAACACGATCTGTCGGAGAACATCATCCACCTGGTGCTGGCCCGTCTGCCGGATGCGCCCCCGGGCAGCAAGGGCATCTCGCTGTTCGCCGTGCCCAAGTTCAACGTGAAAGCGGATGGCTCGCTGGGTGAGCGCAATGCCATCCACTGCGCCGGGCTGGAACACAAGATGGGCATCCACGGCAATGCCACCTGCCAGATGGTGCTCGACGGCGCCTTCGGCACCCTGGTGGGCGAACCGCACAAGGGCCTGCAGGCCATGTTCGTGATGATGAACACCGCGCGACTCGGTGTGGGCAACCAGTCGCTCGGCCTCACCGAGGTGGCATACCAGAACGCCGCTGCTTATGCGAAGGAGCGCCTGCAGATGCGCGCCCTCACCGGCCCGAAAGCGCCGCAGCAGCCGGCCGACCCCATCATCGTGCACCCCGACGTGCGGCGCATGCTGCTCACCGCGCGGGCCTATGCCGAAGGCGGCCGCGCGCTGGCCATGTACACCGCGGTGCGGGTTGACGAAGAACTGCACCACCCGGATGAAGCGACGCGGCGCGCCGCCGCCGACGAGGTGGCGTTGCTCACCCCGATCGTCAAGGCCTTCCTGACCGACAACGGTTATGAAGCCACCACGCTGTGCCAGCAGGTGTTCGGCGGGCATGGCTACATCCGCGAAACCGGCATGGAGCAGTTCGTGCGTGATGCCCGCATCAACATGATCTACGAGGGCACCAACGCCATCCAGTCGCTCGACCTGCTGGGCCGCAAGGTGCTGGCCAACAACGGCCAGAGCCTCAAGGCCTTCGGCAAGCGCATCGCCGTCTTCGTCGAAGAAGAGGGCGTGCGCGAAGAGATGCAGGAGTTCGTCAATCCGCTGGCCGACCTGGGCGACAAGGTCACCAAGCTCACCACCGAGCTGGGCATGAAGGCCTTCCGCAACCCCGACGAAGTGGGCGCCGCGGCGGTGGACTACCTGCGCGTGGTTGGCCACCTGTTGTTCGCCTACTTCTGGGCCCGCAGCGCGCGCATCGCGCTGAACCACCAGCAGGACGGCGACCCGTTCTACACCACCAAGCTGGCCACCGCGCGCTTTTACTTCGCGAAGCTGCTGCCCGAGACGGCGTCGCTGATCCGCAGCGCGCGGTCGGGCTCGGCCTCGCTGATGGCGCTGGACGCGGCGTTGTTCTGACTCAAAACCAACCGGCCCAGCCGGCAAGGAGACGATCATGACGAAGAGACTGCTTGCCGGCCTGGTGCTGGCGTCGGCGTTGCCGCTGGCTTGGGCGCAAGCCACACCGGTGGGCCTGTGGCGCACTATCGACGATGACGGCAAGACCGAGAAGTCGCTGGTGCGCATCACCGAACAAGGCGGTGTGCTCAGCGGCAAGGTCGAGAAGATCACCGACCCGGCCAAGCAGGCCGAGCTGTGCAGCGAATGCCGCGACGACCGCAAGGGCAAACCGATGCTGGGGCTGGAGATCATCCGCGGCGTGCGGCAGAACACCGACGACAAGGCGCTGTGGGACGGCGGCGAGATCACCGACCCCAACAACGGCAAGTCGTACCGCGTGCGTCTGCAGCCGCAGGAAGGCGGCAAGCAGCTGCAGGTGCGCGGCTACATCGGGCCGTTCTACCGCAACCAGACCTGGCTGCGCGTCGAGTGACTTTGGCTGGAGTGAGCATGCAACGATTCAACGTCCGCAAGGTGGCTGTGCTCGGCGCCGGGGTGATGGGGGCGCAGATTGCTGCGCACCTGGTCAATGTGCGCGTGCCGGTGATCCTGTTCGACCTGCCCGCCAAGGAGGGTGCGAAAAGCGCCATCGCCTTGAAGGCCATCGAGAACCTGAAGAAGCTCAAGCCGGCGCCCTTGGCATTGGCGCAGGAGGCGACGCGCATCCAGCCGGCCAACTACGAAGAGCATCTGCACCTGTTGAAGGACTGCGACCTGGTGATCGAGGCCATCGCCGAGCGCATGGACTGGAAGCGCGACCTGTACACCACCATCGGTGCGTTCGTGGCGCCGCATGCCATCGTAGCGTCCAACACCTCGGGCTTGTCGATCACGCAGCTCAGCGAGGCGCTGCCGCCCGACCTGCGGCCGCGCTTCTGTGGTGTGCACTTCTTCAATCCACCGCGCTACATGAGCCTGGTGGAGCTGATCCCGACGCCGGCCACCCAGCCGTTGGTGATCGACCAGCTCGAAGCCTTCGTCACCACCACGTTGGGCAAGAGTGTGGTGCGGGCCAAGGACACGCCCAACTTCGTCGCCAACCGCGTCGGCGTGGCCGGCGTGCTGGCGACGCTGAAGGAGGCCGAACGCTTTGGCCTGCCCATCGACCTGGTCGACGACCTCACCGGCAAGAAGCTGGGCCGGGCCAGCTCGGGTACCTTCCGCACTGCCGACGTGGTGGGGCTGGACACGCTGGCGCATGTGATCAAGACGATGCAGGACCAGCTGCCGAGTGATCCGTTCCATGCCCTGTATGCGACACCGCCGGTGCTGGCGGCATTGATCGCGAAGGGCGCGTTGGGCCAGAAGACCGGCGCGGGGTTCTACAAGAAGGCTGGCCGCAACATCCTGCGGCTCGAGCCGGCCAAGGGCGACTACGTGCCGGGCGGCGCCCAAGCCGAGCCGATGATCGACCGCATGCTGCGCCGCCCACCGGCCGAGCGCCTGAAGCTGCTGCGCGAATCGAACCATCCGCAGGCGCAGTTCCTCTGGGCGTTGCTGCGTGACGGCTTCCACTACGCTGCGGTGCACCTGCAAGACATCGCCGATAACGCCCGCGATGTCGACCTGGCGATGCGCTGGGGCTTCGGCATGCAGCAGGGCCCGTTCGAGCTGTGGCAGGCCGCCGGCTGGCAGCAGGTGGCCGAATGGGTGAAGGCCGACATCGATGCCGGCAAGGCGTTGTCGACTGCGCCGCTGCCGGCCTGGGTGTTCGACGGTCGCACCGGTGTGCATACACCTGAAGGCTCGTGGTCGCCATCCCGCGGCACGTATGTGCCGGTCTCTCAACTGCCGGTGTATGCGCGCCAGCGTTTCCCAGAGACCGTGCTGGGCAGCGGTGCCACGCCCGCGCTGAAGGCCGGCACCGAGGTGTTCCGCAACGCCGAGGTGCGGCTGTGGACGCTCGATGGCGACGTGCTGATCGCCAGCATCACGGCCAAGCTGCACCTGATCAGTCCGCTGGTAGCTGAAGGTTTGCTGCGGGCGGTGGAACTGGCCGAGGCGCAATACCGCGGCCTGGCGATCTGGTCGCCCGACGATGTGTTCTCGGCCGGCGCCAACCTCGAAGCGCTGATGCCGGTGTTCATGAAGGCCGGCGGCAAGGGTGTCGCGCCGGCCCAGCAGCAACTGCAGGACCTGATGCTGCGCATCCGCTACGCCGCGGTGCCGGTGGTGGCGGCCATGCGCGGCCTGGCGCTGGGTGGCGGCTGCGAGCTGGCGGTGCACTGCGCGCGGCGCGTCGCGGCGATGGAGACCTACATCGGGCTGGTCGAGATCGGTGTCGGCCTGCTGCCCGGCGGCGGGGGCCTGACCTACCTCGCCCGCCGTGCTGCCGAGGTGGCGGCGCTGGCGCCCGGCAGCGACCTGCTCACCGCATTGAAAGACGGCTTCACCGCCGCGGCCATGGCCACCGTCGGCACCAGCGCGCTGGAAGGCCGCCAGCTCGGCTACCTGCTGGACAGCGACATCGTCGTGCCGCACAAGGACGAGCTGCTGCACGTCGCGCTGGCGCAGGTGCAGGCGCTGGCCGAGTCAGGCTACCGGCCGCCGCCGAAGGCGCTGTTCCCGGTGGCGGGGCGCTCCGCGCTGGCCACCATCCAGGTGCAGCTGGTGGGCATGCGCGATGGCGGCGTGATCAGCGCGCACGACTTCCACATCGCGCGTGCCATCGCCGAGGTGCTGTGCGGCGGCGAGGTCGAAGCCGGTTCGCTGGTGGACGAGGGCTACCTGATGGCGATGGAACGCCAGCGCTTCTGCGCGCTGCTCGACCACCCGAAGACGCAGGACCGCATCATGGGCTTGCTGCAATCGGGCAAGCCCCTCCGCAACTGACTGGAGCCACGACCATGAGCAAACTAGTGCAAGAGGCCTACATCGTCGCGGCCAGCCGCACGCCCATTGGCCGTTCGGGCCGCGGCGTGTTCCGCAACATGCGGCCCGACGACCTGCTGGTGCTCGCCATCCAGGCGGCGCTGAAGCAGGTGCCGGGCCTCGACCCGAAGGCCATTGAAGACGCCATCATCGGCTGCGCCATGCCCGAGGGCGAGCAGGGCATGAACGTGGCGCGCATCGCCGCGCTACTGGCGGGGTTGCCGGCCAGCGTGGGCGGGGTCACCGTCAACCGCTTCTGCGCCTCGGGCCTGACCGCGGTGCAGATGGCGGCCGACCGCATCCGCGTGGGCGAGGCCGATGTGGTGATCGCCGGTGGCACCGAGAGCATGAGCATGGTGCCGATGGGCGGCAGCCGGCCGTCGTTCAGCCCGGCCATCTTCGCGAAGGACGAGAACGTCGGCATTGCCTACGGCATGGGCCTGACCGCCGAGAAGGTGGCGCAGCAGTGGCGCGTCAGCCGGGAGGACCAGGACGCCTTCGCGCTGGCGTCGCATCAGAAGGCGCTGGCGGCCATTGCGGCGGGCGAGTTCAGTGACGAGATCGTGCCCGTCGACGTGCTGGAGCGCACGCCCGACCTGGCCAGCGGCACCGTCAACGTGCGCACGCGCACCGTGGCGCTGGACGAAGGCCCGCGGCCCGACACCTCGCTCGAAGGCCTGGCCAAGCTGCGGCCGGCTTTCGCGGTGCCGAAGGATCCCTCGGGCCGCGCCACCGGCATGGGCTCGGTGACCGCTGGCAACAGCTCGCAGACCAGCGACGGCGCGGGTTGCCTGATCCTGGCCAGCGAGAAGGCGGTCAAGACCTTCGGCCTGACACCGCTGGCACGCTTCGTCAGCTTTGCCAGCAAGGGCGTGCCGCCGGAGATCATGGGCATCGGCCCGATCGAGGCCATTCCGGTGGCGCTGAAGCATGCCGGCCTGACGCTGCAGGACATGGACTGGATCGAGCTGAACGAGGCTTTTGCGGCGCAGTCGCTGGCGGTCATCCGCACCGTCGGGCTCGACCCGGCCAAGGTCAACCCGATGGGCGGCGCGATTGCGCTGGGCCATCCACTGGGTGCCACCGGCGCCATCCGCGCCGCCACGGTGGTGCATGCGCTGCACCGCCACCAGCTGAAATACGGCATGGTGACCATGTGCGTGGGCACGGGTCAGGGCGCCGCCGGCATCTTCGAGCGGGTGTGATCGGCCCCGGCCTGGGTATGCTCGCGGGCTGACGCGAGGATTGACTTACCGAAAGGATCCACCATGCACATCAAGACCGCCGTGCTCGACGGCGTGGCCACCATCGAGATCGCCCGGCCCGAGAAGAAGAATGCGCTGACCGGCGCGATGTATTCGGCGATGGCCGATGCGCTGAATGCGGCGCAGGCCGACGCCGTGGTGCGAGCGGTGGTGATCACCGGGCAGCCTGGCATCTTCACCTCCGGCAACGACCTGGAGGACTTCCTGCAGCACCCGCCCACCTCGAACGAGGCGCCGGTGTACCGCTTCATGCGGGCGCTGACCGCGCTCGACAAGCCGGTGATCGCGGCGGTCACCGGCGCGGCCATCGGCGTCGGCACCACGATGCTGCTGCACTGCGACTTCGTCTACGTCAGCGACGAGGCTCGTCTGGCCATGCCCTTCACCAGCCTGGGCCTGGTGCCGGAGTTCGCATCGAGCCTGACGGTGCCGCGCGTCGTCGGCATGGCCAAGGCGGCCGAACTGCTGCTGCTGGGCGAGCCGTTCAGTGGCGCAGCCGCGGTGGAGCTGGGCATCGCCAACGCGGTGCTGCCGGCGGCCGAGGTGCTGCCGCATGCACGCCGCATCGCGCAGCGCTTCAACCAGCTGCCGCCGGCCGCAGTGCGGGCCAGCAAGCGGCTGCTCCGCCAGGCCCAAGGCGACGCGGTGGTGCGCACCATCGAGCGCGAGAGCGCCGTCTTCGGACCCCTCCTGGGGAGCCCGGAGGCCCAGGAGGCCTTCCAGGCCTTCATGCAAAAGCGCAAGCCCGATTACTCGAAGTTCTGACGCCGCCCCGTTCCGGGCCGCGGGCCGCGCCGCTGGCCTCAGGGACGGGGTACGCGGCGCGGTTTGTGCTGTTCGTCAATGACCGGAACGCCAAACCTAAGGTTTTCTTCCCACTGAAT